>CAYXID010000012.1:0-38424 GCA_964465535.1 uncultured Ruminococcus sp. | reverse complement strand
AACCGATGCTCAAATGACAGTTGAGTTAAATAGTGATGTTGCTGTTAGATATGTATTAGTTATGATTGATAATGCTAACGCATCATATAATAAACCTGAAGATATTATTAATATGTACTCGTACATTCCTGCATTTAAACAATTTGAACTTTACGGTACAAAAACCGAAAAGCCTAAATATGAATTCGGCGATATTAACCGTGATAATATTGTTGACATTCTTGATTTTATTGCTTTCTTAAAGGGCATCGTGAACGGAAACCTTGGCATATCAGTTGCAGATTTAAACTATGACGGTGTAGTTGACGCAAACGACATTATTGTATTAAAAAAGGTGTTGTTAGGAGTGAAAGTTACAATTCCTATATATTATAGTGATTATTATACTTTGCGCAACGGTCTTACTAATACATACAGCAAAATCGAAAACGGTGAAGATATAACCATTGCCTTTATGGGTGGTTCTATTACCTACGGTATAGGTACAAGTAATTTGGATTATTCTTTCCGTAATCTTACCGAGAAATGGCTTGAATCACAGTACGGTATCGGGGTAGAGCAATATAATGTTGCAATACCAAGCGCTTGCTCAGATGTTGGTGCATACGCCGTATATGATGATGTTTTGGTGCATAATCCCGACCTTGTGTTTGTAGAGTACGCTATAAACGATAAATACGCAAAAGCACTTTACAGTTCTGATGAAATTTCGGCTAATATCGAAACCGTAATCAGAAAAATTAGGGTTAATAATCCAAACTGCGATATAGTTTTACTTTATACTACCGACTCCAATGTGTCTTATACCGAGCCATTCTTTACAGAATCGGCATTACACGAAGCGGTGGCAAAGCATTATGGTGTAATGAGCGTAAATATCGGATACGCTTTAAGAAGAACCAAGGAGCTTGAGAGTTATTCTACGTCTACTTGGAAGGATTATTTCATGGACGGTTGCCACACTAACGAGGGTGGTAACAAGGTTTATGCCGATGTTATTAAGGAAGCTATGCTCTCGGCATTTAGAGCTGAGGCGGATACCCTTACTAGTATTACATTACCCACACCAAAGAGTGATAATTTACATATGAATTCTACATATATAAAGACGGCAGATGTTACACTTGAAGGTAGTACGGGTTGGAAAAAGGCAACAGGACAGTGGGATGTATTTAAGCAGTATCCAGACGGTTACATTTACACCGATACTGCCGATAATGAGTTGGTGTATACATTCAGCGGTACATCGTTTGCCGTTTTAGGATATATAAACCGTGAATGCACCTATTCGATTGACGGTGGCGAATGGATGACCTTTGCAAAATTCAATTCACATCCGCAACCGTTAGTAGAGGGTCTTGAAAACGGTGAACATACCATTCGTATCAAGTTCGCTGACGCAGCAACAACTAAGGTTGCGATAGCGGCATTCTTAATAGGTCAGCCTCAAACCGATGCTGATGCGTATAACACCGAATATGTAGAGCTTCGCAACGGTCTTGTAAATACATATAACAAACTAACCAATGAAAAAAGCCTTAAGGTAGCCTATTTAGGCGGTTCTATAACTGCGGGTGCAGGGGCAACTAATCCCGCTACAAATTCTTGGAGAGCCCTTACAACTGCTTGGCTCAAAAGTGAGTTTCCCGATGCAGAAATCACCGAAATTAATAGAGGTATAGGAAGTACAGGTTCGCTTTTGCCGACCTTCTATGTTGATGATTTCGTAATTGACGAAAAGCCCGACCTTGTATTCCTTGAAATGGCAGTAAACGATTATCTTGAACACCGCACCGCAGAAGAAGTATCTGTTCAGTACGAAAGTATAATCAGAAAGCTGCTTATAGCGAACCCCGAGTGTGAAATTGTATCTCTTTATACAATAAATGATGTTCTGCCTATTGATGTTGAGTATTATACACAGGCAGACGCACAGAATGAGGTTGCGGCATACTACGGCATACCGTCGGCTAATATCGGTAGAAAGCTTCGAATTGATAAAGAGCTTATCACACCTAAAGTTGACGATGTTTATACTGACGCGTGGAAAACCTATTTTGCTGATGAGGTACATCCGACAGACGCAGGTCATAAGGAATATGCAAACACAGTAGCATACCTATTAAGCTCTGCATTCAAAATCGCAAGCGCAAGTGGTGCTGAAACAACCGCTAAAGTATTGCCCGAGCAGAAGAACAGCGAACTTTTACTTGACACAAAATTTGTTTTAGCGGCTGATTTAGATTTAACAGAATCTAAGGGTTGGCAGAAAACCGATGTGAAAACAGTTGGAGCCTTAGGCATTACAGAGTGTCTTTCTACCAATACCGCAGATAACGAATTGGTATTTTCTTTTGAGGGTAGCGATATTTATTTCTACAGCAGTGTAATTCCATTTGACGGCACAGCGCCTCTTTACACCATTTCTATTGATGGCGGTGATTGGCAGCAGGTAGGCCCGAGCGGTGCTAACCCGATAACTGTTATAACAGGACTTAAAGACACTACCCATACCGTACGCTTTATTGCAGGCGGTGTAGGCGAAAACGCCAAGTCTGATACATACAGCACATACAATTTAATTGCAATCCTTGTAAAATAGGTGCAAGTAAAAACCATAGCAAGGTGATTATTGATTGCCTTGCTATGATTAATTGTATTCTTATATTTATTAATATGTTGTGAGAGATGTTGATGAAAAAAATAATAGCGTTGTTTTGTGCGGTTGTTTTGGTACTTTCATTGTCAGGCTGCAAAGATACATCAAAACAAGCCGATAAAAGTGAAACTAATAAAGATTTCGAATATTCTACCGAGTTTGACGGTGACTATTATGTACTCCGAAACGGTCTTACTAATACATACCGAAAAATTAAAAACAAAAAGGATATATCCATAGCGTTTATGGGTGGCTCTATCACTTACGGTATAGGCACTAATGATTTAAACGATTCTTTTCGCGTTTTGGTAGAAGAATGGTTCAAAGAGCAGTACGGCATTAGCGTTAATCAGCAAAATCTCGCAATTCCCAGTGCCGCGTCGGGTCTTGGTGCTTATTGTGTTGAGGCGGATGTTTTGTTATATAATCCCGACATAGTATTTATCGAATATGCTATTAACGATAAATATGCGCGTGCGCAATATAGTCAAGAGGAAATATCCGTAAATATGGAAACTATTATTCGTAAAATACGGACAAACAGTCCTAATACCGATATTGTGCTTTTATATACAACAGCGGCTGAAGTTTCTATGAGTGAGGCTTTATTTATGGAAGCCAAAGTTCACGAGGAAATAGCAGCGCATTATGGTGTAACAAGCATAAATATAGGTTATGGACTTCGTAAGAGTAGGGGACTTCTTAAGTCGGGAAGTAGTGCGGTCGATCAAAAATGGTTACAGTTTTTTGCTGACAGCTGTCATACAAATAGAAACGGAAATATCGTTTATGCCAATATTATAAAGGAATGTATACAGTCAGCATTTAAAGCGGCAGAAAGCGGTGCTAAAGTAAACCTACAGTTACCTAAAACAAAAAATAAAACGCTTTTAAATACTGAATATATAAAGACCTCAGATGTTTCACTTGATGGTAACAAAGGTTGGAAAAAATCAACTGAACAATGGAATGTGTTTACACAGTATTCAGACGGTTATATTTTTACTGACACTAAAGAAAACGAACTCAAATTTACCTTTAGCGGTACATCTTTTGGTGTTGTAGGTCCGATAAACAGAAACTTTTCTTATTCACTTGACGGGCAAGAATGGGTGGAATATGAAAAATTCAATTCACATCCGCAACCGATAGTAGAAGGACTTGAAAATAAACAACACACCATAAAAATAAAAGTGCCTGATGCAGATGTAGAGACCTTTTCAGTGGCAGCATTTTTAGTAGGGAAGTGATAGTCTTATGAAGAAAATTATTCTTAGTTTTATGATTCTCACAATAGTATTAAATTTGTCTGCGTGTGGCAATAAAAACTCTACAAGTAAAGATAACGGTAATGAAAATGGCGTTGTTGAGGTGGTTACAGAATTTGATACTGAATATGTAAAAATTCGCAACGGTCTTAATAACACATACCATAAACTTAAAAATGATAAGAAGCTTACAGTCGCATATTTGGGCGGCTCTATAACGGCAGGCGCGGGGGCGACTAATCACAACGCTACATCTTGGCGAGCGCTTACTACTAAATGGCTAAGTGAGAACTTTCCCGATTCACAAATTACTGAAATAAATATGGGTATAGGCAGTGTTGGCTCACTATTGCCCGTATTTTATCTTGATGATTATGTAATTAATGAAATCCCTGATTTAGTCTTTATTGAAACAGCGGTAAACGATTATTTACAGCATTATACTGCAGAGGAAATTTCTGTTTACTATGAGAGTATTATTCGTAAACTTTTAAATGCTAATCCCTATTGTGAAATTGTGGCAATATACACTATAAACGATGTTTTGTCAGTAAGTGCCGAATATTATACCGAGGCACTATCACAAGATTCAGTTGCCGCGTATTACGGTATACCGTCTGCTAATGTGGGCAGAAAGCTCCGTAAAGATAGGGGACTTATAAATCCGAAATCAGGCGGCGAGTATACACAAAGATGGCAGACCTTTTTCGGCGATGAGGTTCACCCTACCGATGCAGGTCATAAGGAATATGCAAATACAATTACATATCTTTTAGATTCTGCATTTAGTATTGCTAAAACTAACGACAATAAGGCTCAAAAAATCACTTTGCCAAAGCAGATAAATGAAAATCTTTTAATTGAAACAAAATTTATCCCTACCACGGATTTTGATTTAACTGATTCTAAAAATTGGAAACACAATAACAATACGGCGCAAAAGGGTAAATGGGGCGTCAGCAATACCGTTTATACCGATACTGCCGATAATGAATTGGTGTTTGAATTTGAAGGTCAGGCACTTTATGCGGTAAGTAGCGTTATTCCGTTTGACGGTACAGCAGAGCTTTATAAGGTGTCTGTCGACGGTGGTGAATGGATTACTGTGTTACCTAGCGGTGGTAACCCAAAGCTTTTGGTAAAAGGACTCCAAAACAAAAAACACACCGTAAAATTTGTCGCAGGCGGTGTGGGTGAAAACGCAAAATCCGATGCTTATAAAGAATTTAGTGTAGAAGCGTTTTTAGCATATTGATTTTAAAAAATTTATTTGTAATATAAAAAGAGGTATTATTATGAATGTATTAGCAATTTTAAGCCATCCTGATGATATGGAAATTGTCTGTGGCGGAACACTTATCAAGTGCAAAAAAAGAGGCGATAATGTAACTGTATGTCATGTTGCTAACGGTAATATGGGACATGTTGTTTTAGAGGCCGACGAGCTTCGCAGAATCCGTATAGCAGAGGCACAAAAAGCAGGCGCTATGGCAGACTTTAATGTTGTTACCTGTGATATTGGTGATTTGCTTGTTAACTCTGCTGATAAATATCAGATTGATAAAATGGTGGAAATTATAAGAGCGGCTGACCCCGACTTTATAATCACACACGCAGAAAATGATTATATGGGTGATCATGTTGAGGTATCAAAGCTAGTATTCAAGGCGTCTTTTGCCGCATCGGTTCCTCATTACGAGCCACAGCTCGGTAAGGCTTGTAAGGTAACTCCGATTTATTATGCCGACAACACCTCGCTTCTTAACTCTAATCCTACTGAGTTTGTTGATATTAGCGATGAATTAGAGCTGAAGCTTCAGATGCTTGCTTGCCACGAAAGTCAGATTACATGGCTTCAGGATCACGATGATAACGATATAATTGATAACACCCGTGTGTATGCTCGTCTTCGCGGTATTCAGTGCCGCACAAAGTATGCCGAGGGCTTTACTGTATGCACTACCGACCAAAGACCTATGACTAAGCGTTTGCTTCCTTAATAGATAATTATGAAATACATATTGGGGATTTTAATAGGTGCAGTTGCTTTTATTATGATAGGTGTGTGGCATCCGATAGTAATAAAAGGTGAATATTATTTAGGCAAGAAAAAGTGTATAGTTCTATTTATACTGCTTGGTATTATAGGGGTTATCGCTTCGGTTCTTTCTCATAAATATCTTATTTTAAGCGTTGGCTGTGGGATTTTTGCTTTTTCTGCCTTTTGGGGAATACATGAGGTAATAAGGCAGGAAGAAAGAGTCGCTAAAGGTTGGTTCCCTGAAAATCCTAAAAAGAAATAAAAAAAGACGGTTGGATTTCCAACCGTCTTTTTGTTTTACATCTTTTATGAATAAGAATGTTGTGATGTGCCGCCCATTAAATTAACAAGAAACATAGTTACAAATATGCCTATAAAACCTAATATAACAAAATATTTTGCAAATTTTTTAAGGGAATTATGGCGTCTGAAATGTAGATAAACGGCAAACATAAGCCAACTTACAAGCGCCCAGTTTTCTTTTGCATCAAACGACCAGAAATTTCCCCAAACCTCATTTGCCCAAATGGCTCCGAAAAACATTCCCGAAGTCATAAAAGGGAATGAAATTAAAACTAAATTATATACACCGTTTTCGAGTCTTTGGCGGTCTTTTTTATTAAAGAAACTTATAAGTGTTATAATAAACGCAACTGCCGCTAAAGTATATGCAATCATATAAACCAAAACATGCGGAACAAACCAAGGGGACTGTAGTGCCGGCGGGAAATGCCATTTTGTGCCTATACCCATAAAACATACACCTGTTAGGCATATAGCGGGTAATAGACAGAAGTATTTATCCATCCACTCGCCGTCGTGCATATATTTAATATATAAATACATAATCGAAAAGGTAAGAGATAAAAATGTAAGCACTTGGTACATACTAACAAAGGGAACATAGCCGTTTAAAACCCAGTTGTTCGCTACTAAAACGGCATTACCTATGATAGCGGTTATCCAAAGTACAGTACCGATCTTTTTAAGTTTTTCTGTTGAGCGCATAACAGCGGCAGCGGCATAAAGTATTGCTGATATTATAGCAAAAATCAAAACAAGTGTTACATTCATACTTTATCACCTGAGCCTTTCTTGCGTAAAAGACACATAACAAAAGTACCTATAACGGTAAACCAAATTCCCGTTAGTGTAACATATTCGCCGGGGTCGTATTTAATCATTAGCTGAACACTGCTTTCGGTGAGTTTATCATAATTCATAAGATAAATCTTATATCCGTTTTGCCTGTGCGGATTGTTAACCGTAAGCGATATTTCTTTAATATCGCGTTCACCGTCTGCCATAATCATAAGCGTTGCTTCATAATACTTGTCGGTGCCTTCAACTCCGTCTTCCTCGCTGTAGCGTTCAACCTTAAAGTCGGAAACACCCAATCCAAAGCCGAGTTTTAGCATATCGTTGCCGTTTTTGTCGGGTTCCTGCCTTTTAATTTCGCTATATATTGTATTACTCTCAACGGGAACCGAAACATTAACCTTGTCGCCCGAAATATAGTAAACAAAACAACCTGTAAGCAAAAGCACAAGACCGATATGTAAAAGGTAAAAACCACACCGATATATGCTGAAATTAGGTTTAATATTAAATAAACAAATTAACTGTATAAGCACATACGCAGCAAAAACAAATATAACCCAAACGCTTTTAAATATGCTACCGTCTGTTCCCGAAGTGCCTTTTACCGAGTCTACAACAGTCAGCGCAGTTAGAATAATAGAAATCATCAGAAAACCGATATAGAGATTTTTTCGCATAAATACTCCTCTCTTAAAAAAGGTTAGTACAGTAAAAACTGTACTAACCTAATATTTTAGGCAATTTGATTATACACTATAAAATTAGCCCAAGCAACATTTTTTTCAGGTAAATTAAGTCAAGTGTTGAAATGCTGCCGTCGCCGTTAATGTCGGCAACAGTTTCATCAAGACTTGTATTGCCTGAAAATGCCTTTAAAAAGGCAATGTAATCAATAATGTCAACTTTGTTATCGCCGTTAATATCGCCTTTTACGGTAGGCTTATCTGTGAGTTCGCCTATAAGTGATATGCTGTTAAGACACGGACTGTATGAATATATATTAACAATATCGTTGTATGTCATAGAAACATGGTCGAAAACAATTAAAATATATTTTGCTACAACATCGTTAAGCGTTACCGTAAGTTCGGTATCGGTTTTACTGCCCGATGTTGCTACAAGATTATCAAAAATAGTAGCATCCATACTGTCGCCCGCATATACCGAGAATTTATAAATAGCATGACTAGTCGATAAATTTTGGGTTAATTTAAGTGTGTCAAGTTTATAGTATCCGTTTAAACTATATCCTATTGCCGAGCGATAAGATATGGGATTGTTACCGCCTGATGAATGTGCGATATAGTATCCCGTATCGTTATTGGGGTTAGACAAGGCGTCAAAGATAACTTCATCGGTTATACCGTAGGAGGAGGCGGTATAAATATCTGTGGTGACACCGTTGTTGTTATTATCTTTACTGTCAATAACATGGAAAATAAAGTCACCGCTTGATTTGCTGACACTTAAATTGTTGTAGTCGGGTGTAGTAGTGTAGGTTGAACCTTGTGTTAGGGGAGTATCGAGTTTTATTGTATAAATATCACCCGAAGCGATACCCTCATAAATAACATCAACAGGGCCAACGGCTACTGACTTTGCACCGTAAAGTGAAAGACTTATTAGTGTCGGGTCATAAGCATATTGATTTACAGTGCCGTTTACCGAAACATTATCAAATACAATAAGTATGTATCTTGCGGTATTTCCGCTTAGATTTACCGTAAGTAAGCTTTCGCTACTGCTTCCGCCCGTACCTATTTTATTGCTGAAAATCGAGGCATCAAGCGCATCGCCTCCATACACCGAGAAGCTGTCTATTCTGCGGCCGTCTGTTAGGTCAATTCCAATGTTTAATGTTGATAGGTCGTAAGCCTTGCCTAAATCGTAGCCTATAGCCATTCGGTAGGATAGGGGAGCAGTATCGCCTGACGAATGTGCAATGTAATGTGATTTTGTGTTGCCGTCAGTTGCAAGTTCGTTCAGTATATCATAGGTAGATATTCCAAGCTGACTGTTTGTCACAAGGTCGGTGGTATTACCGTTACCGTTGATATCGTCTACATCCTTATACAAGAAAGTAAAGTCACCTGATGGTTTAGATTGTGTTAGGTTATTATAAACGATATTTGAGGGTACAGTTCCGTTAGTAAGTGGAGTATCAAGTTCTATTGTGTAAATTTGCGCCGACGCACTGCCGTACAAAAGGTTCTTATTATCAGAAGACTCTGCTTTTTGACCGTATACTGCAATGTTTACAATTTTAGGACTATAAGAATACCTGTTTACAATGGCATTATAGGTCATTGATACATGGTCAAATACAATAAGTATGTATCTTGCGGTAGTGCTTTCAAGGTCAACTGTAAGCTCGGTTTCGGTTTCACTGCCGCCACTGCCGATAAGATTATCGAATATAGTAGCGTCCATACTGTCACCCGCATATACCGAGAAGTTGTAAATAGCATGACTTGAATCAAGTAACTGTGTAAGCTTCAAACTGTCAAGCGAGTAACTGTCGCCTAAATCATAGCCTATTGCGGAGCGATTTTCAATGGGACTATCTCCACCCGATGTGTGTGCAATATAATAACCATTCGTATTGCTTACGCTGCCTATTGCGTTAAATATATCTTCGTCTGAAACGTTGTAAGCGTATGCAGGGTATATATCTGTGGTTATATTATTGCCGTTTTTATCTTCAATATCGGTAATATGGAAGACAAAGTCACCAGAACTACCGCTAACACTTAAATTGTTATAAGTGGGTCTTTCGGTATAGTTTGAGCCTTGTGTTAAGGGAGTATCTAGTTTTATTGTATAAATATCACCCGTAGCACCGTATTCTATAAGGTTGAATATACCCTCGGGTGTGGTAGGTGTGTCGGGGTTGTCTTCACCCGTATCATCATCGCCACCGTTAAATACAGTGTCAGAGCCGTAAACCTCAATTTCGGTAATGCCTGCCCAGGTCATACTCTCGTCAACCTTTACAAAGTCTTTAATTTTAATATATGAGGTTGTAACCGTATCAAAAGTAAAGGTCTGTTTGTCGAGTGTTTCTTCAAATTCTACCGTTTGGGTATTACCGTTTGAAAACTCTAAAACGGCAGATTTATAGAATGTGTGTCCCGACGAATTATCACTGCGTAGATAAAACGCTATTTCGTTTACTGATATTTCCTTGCCGAAATCAAGTTTTATCCAGTGTTCACCTGTATCAGACGGTCCCCAAGACTGATACGGCCAAGCGTTATGGCTTTCGTTTTGGGCTACACCGTCAATGGCATTACGCGGTGCAAACATTGCGTTTGTCGCGTGCCAGTCACTTGCAGTCGCGTGTGGGTAAGCCGAAGTCGCATCGTCTAAATCGTACGGGTTAAAGGTAAGATTTCGTCGTAAAGACAGTTCGGTAGCCGTAACAATTCGCGCCTTTATAGTGTTAGAAGTGTTAGAGGCGAAGGTTGGCTCAAATGCTGCCGTCATAGTAGCCGCGGACGGAACAGTATAGGTATATATGCCACTTGGTACATAAAGTATGGTTTCACCTATATTGTCGTTTAAGGTAAGACCTAAATATTTTTCACCTTTTGGTAAGGTGACCGTTACAGTGTCGCCCTGCGTATATGCCTTCGGCACAGCAAGTTCAGATAAAGTAAGTGACTTTTCGGTATCGTCATATACCGTATTGCCCGATTCATAAACAATATCTACTGCGCTACTTATATCGGTTTTTTCCTCATAACCGTAAACGCTTATTTCACTGATTCCGGCAAACTCGTTACTTTCATCTGCTTTTGCAAGATTTGTAAGTTTCACATAGGTAGTAGTAACGGGTGAATTTAATTTAAATGATTGCGTATTTGCCGTTTTATCAAATATTATATCAAGCGTACTTCCGTCGGAAAACTCAAGTCTTCCGCTTTTGTAGTATGTATCGTGGTCGGAAGTGAAATAGGCTCGCATTCTTATTGTGACTTCGTCTACCGTTACAGGACGCGCAAAGTCAACAAGCAACCAATTATTATTGCCATTATCAGCACCCCAAGAATGATTTGGATAAGCGCCGTAACCATTATTTCCGCTTAATCCGTCAATGGCGTTTCTAACGGCGTCGGTAGTATCGTTATAACTGCCGCTTGCACTCGCGTGCGGATAGGCGGTAGTGTTGTTGGATGTGTCATACGGGTTTACAGATAGCTTGTGCCGTTTTGACAGTTCATCTTTGCTTATTATCCTTGCTGTAATGGTGTTAAAGCTGTTAAGTGAGAATGTCGGTGTATATGTATCGGCAAGTGTACCTGATGGAATAGTGTAGGTGTATACACCGCTTGGTACATATAAAATGCTCTCACCCATACGGCTGTTTAGCGTAAGACCTAAATAGTGTTCGCCCTGTGGTAGAGTGACGGTGATTTTGTCACCCGAAGTGTACGCTTTAGGCACCTCAAGTCTTGTCGCGGTGGCAAAACCGTAGGTTTCGTTGTATACAGTACTGCCCGAAATATACTCAATATCAATATCGGGTGTTGCTGCATTGCTACCTTGCGCACGGGCATTTCTTGCTAAACCGTTCATAGTATCGTAAAAATCGCGCTTGTTCTGACTCTCTTCTGCCCATCGTGTTTGGTTAGCGGTCCAAATGTTGTTTTCGTCATATTTGCCTGAACAGGGTACACCTAAATCAATCCAAGCGGCGATAGCGCGTATTTGCGCTTCGGTCAGATTTGTTCCCCCGTGTTTTTCACGCAGCATTTTTATAATAGAGCTCTGTGCAGAACCTGCCGAATAAGGCGGTAACATTTCGGCATCACTCATAGTGTTTACCCAATTAAGCCAGTTTGTAGAGGCGGTATTATTGTTAAACTGTGTGCCGCGGCTTCCCGTAAGTACTAAATAGGATATCGGGAATGCTTTGCCTAAAAAGGCAGAACTTGTATCAGGTGTAGCAACACCGAAACGATAAGACTCAAGTGAAAACGCGGTTTTAGAGGTAGTTTCGGTAGATATAGTGTCAATCGAGGAGAGGGAAGATATACCGGCTTTGCTTTTAGCCGAATTTAAATCATTATGACATTCTACGCAGCTTTCGTCTAAAATAGGTTGAATTTCCTCTAAATAACTAAAGCCTTTGCGATCTTGTGAATACGGGTTGTGGGTTTCTTCCTGCCAAAAATCAGGAACCAATTCCTGTACGCCCTTTTTCATAGCAAGAGTGGTGGTGGAATTAGCAGGTGGAACGGTGTTTTTGTCCTCATGGCAACCAATACAGGAGAAGGTTTCACCCGGCATAAGAGTTGACCAACTGCGCATGGTCTGTATCATAGAGCCGTTTTCGTCTAATACTTGGAAATATACAGGTGTTTCGGCGGGCACTTTAAATAAAACCGAGCCGTCCTCTTCAATAGGAACAATACCAAGCACTTGTTTTACATCCCAAGAACCGTTTCCTACCGAAACTGCACCGAATGCCTGACCTGAATTTTTAGCATCAATAGTGGTATCGGAAACACCTACATTGCCTATCGAGTAAGCGCGGTAGTCGAGCGCTACTACGCGAAGATATTTAGCACTTCCTACCTCTACGCCTTTAAGTCCTTCACCCTCATAAATGTTTCCGATATAGTATGTACCGGTGCTTGTGCCGTAATTTACCATACTCGGACGCTCAAAAAGGGTGCGTTTTACAATAGGTACTATCTGACTCGCACCCACGCCTCCAGACATACCTACAAGTTCAACACGCTCACCCAAAGTGTTCATAATATAAATTTTAAATTGTGCCGAGTTACCCCAACCTGCGTTGCCCCAACCGGTTTTTTCAGCTTCATAAGAACTTCCGTTAGAGTAACCGATATCTGCACCCGATACTAAAAAAGTGTCCTTCGTTACGGAGTAGGGGTATTTATAAACAAATCCCCAGTTTCCGTAGGTGTCGTGGTATTCGTCACCGTCGCCTTTGATATAGGGAAGTTCACTTTGTTCATTTTCGCCTACAATAAAGGTTAAAGTATCGTTTTCGGCTTCGGTAGAATTTCTTCCCTTTGAGGTATCGATAATACAAAGCTTACCTACTTGATAACAGTGATGTCCCGAAGCGATTGATATATATTGGTCGGTAGTTCCCGCAACCTGACGGGTGTGAAGAAGTGAGGGCGGGAAGTTTGTGTTGTTACCATATACCTCGGTCTGATTTGTACCGTCGGGGAACATCTGAAAAATAGACTGTGTATATACTTGTGTTCGGTCATTATAATCCCAACGGGTATATAAAACGCGTCCGTCATCAGTAAGGGTGGGGTAGGTGGTATGTACTTGGTCATAGCCTACGCGGACAATGTTTTCACCGTCAGGACCGCATAAATATAGGTTTGATATCGGTGTGTAAAAACAGTCTATAACCTGTGTCATACGGGTGGAACTGAATATAATATCACCATTCGGCATATACTTAGGCTCTGTATCAGCTACACCTACGCCGAAGGTTAGTTGACGGTATTTGTCGGTCAGTAAATCATATTCGTAAAGGTGAAAATCATCTGTTTGCTTTGCATTACTCCATGAAAAGAGTATCTTTGTGCCATCTTCTGATACATCGGGGTCACGAATTATTCCGTCACCGTCACTTAAAAGTACCGTTTCGGTTTTGGTGGTTTGGTTATCCTTTGTTTCAAGCTCTACAAGAACTAATTCTCCGCCTACTCTGTAATTTGCTTCTTCTGCATTGGGCGAAGTTTCCTTTTCAATAACAGTGTCCGAAACCGCTTCGGTGTAAGCATAGTGTGAACCGCCTAGCTGACGGTGGCGCACTACTACAAATGAGGTATAATTTTCCATTAGTGTGTCAAGCAGTTCAGAATCCTCCATAACTGTTTGAACAGGTGTTTTGGGGTATGCCTGAATCCACTTTGACGAATAATCGTCAGAATCGGCAGCGCTTAATGTAATTGCGGGAATAGAGCCTAAAATCAGGGCAATAGATAATAAAACAGATAGTATTTTTTTCATTTTACGCCACCTCCTCAATATCTAATCACATAGGGCGTGGCTACATTTTTACCTGATTGATTTTTAACAGTAATTGTAAGCTCTGCGCCCGAGGTGTTCGGTACAACAAAATCGCTTGAAAGCTGTATTGCAGTAGCGGTATTGAATTTTAAGTTGGAAATATTGGTGCTTTGTGTGTTGATTGTGTTGCCATCCGCGTCTTTTAGGGTGGCGGTAACGGTTATATCACTGTCGGCATTTTCTTGCTGACGGCGAAGTGTAAAGCCTATAACCGTACCGTTTGGAACTAAAGCCGATATTGTTACATCATCGCCTTTTTTAATAAATACCTGTTCAACACCGTAGTCTTCATTTTCGTCACCGATAGACAGTACAAAATTTGCAAGGTCGGTAATTTCACTGTCGGTAAGGTCAGGCGCAAAATAGCGGACAACATCCTCCATATTGTTATAGCGTCCGTCGTGCAACCATGCACCCGTCCGCCACGCTTCTATAAGGGTAGGTGTGTCTAAATCGCGACTTTCCCAATTGCCGCCGTCATTAGCGGTAGAGCCTACATTGTGCGTTTTCATATCGGTGTATAAGGGGGCGGGGTGGCAGGTAACACAACCTGCACTCTCAAATAAAGCTTTTCCGCGCTCTGCCGATTCCGTAAGCGTACCGTCTGTGTTAAGGTAGGGGCTTTGTTCGGGTTGAAGCGATAACAGGTATTTATCAATATAGTCAAGCTGTTCTTCGTCTAAAACATTAAACTGAATGAATTTCATACCTGCTCTGACAGCCACTTCGGCGGTAGCGCGTATTCCTGTTACCATAACAGGTGGTGTACGGTGTGAATATAAAAGACTTTTAGCATTCTTCGGGTTTCCAAGTCCGTCATTCATATTGTCCCAATTAAGACCGTCTGCCAACGCGTCGGGATGGCAGCTTAAACAACTCTGCCATTTTTGGTAACAGAGATTTGCGTCACTGAATAAAATTTCACCTTGTCTTACAGCATCGTTTTCGGGTTGTGTTGCAACCGAAAGGGAGGAAGTTTGCTTTTTAGTGTCAAGATTAACTGCGGCTATGTCGGCAGTAAAGTACTGACCTACATAAACCGTATTGTCTGCTATATCGAGTGATCTTGCACCTTTGCCGCTTAATTTTATTCGGGTTCTGCAGTCATCAAGGAAGGGGAGATAATCAGCAATTTTTTCTACCGATTCAACAACACCATTTCCGTTTTTAATGGCGTTTATTTTAGCATTCATAGCGGTAATATCAATCGCCATAATTTCGTCTGTACCCGAAAGTGCAACGGCAAGGGTTTTGCCGTCATCACTGACTTTAATGCCCCAAGGATTGGCGGCGCCTAATTCAACTTCGTCAAGCATTACTGCCATAGCGGTGTCAAGAGAAGTGTCGATTATAGAAAATCCGTTTGTGTTTATCCAACCGCGGTCAAGTTGTGTTGTGGGATATGTATATCTTGCTATTATGTGAGATACATAAACATTGCTTCCGTCGGGCGCAGCGGTAATGCCTTTAACACCGCCTGCACCGTTAATCAGTTCTACCGTTTTTAATAGCGTGTCTGTCGTAGTATCAATAACTGCCACATTTGCCGATACAACATCCTCGGTTGAAGCATCTTCGGGAAGATGACACGCAGCATAAAGTTTACCGTTTGCAAGTGTCATATCAATAACTTCGCGACCGTCAACCGAAATAGTATCTGTAACATTTTTGTTTGATAAATCGACTACCGATATATTATTATCAAAACGATTTGCAATATAAGCCTTATTACCGCTTACAACCATAGCGGAGGGTGTGTGTCCTACGGTGATATTTTCAACTTTTTCTAAACTTTGCGAAAGAATTATAATCTGTCCGTCAGCCGCACCTGTAAGGGCGTATACACTCTCACCGTTTACGCAAACTGCGTTTACTTGAGCTTCTGCTTGATATGTAGCTAATACTTCACCTTTGGTGGTAAGCTTGTATACCTTCATACCGGTTTTGTCGGCGGCATATATATAATCACCGTTTACGGTAATGTCGGTAATAGAGGTATAGCTTTCTTTCGGTAATACATTTTGCGCTACGGCATTATTAAGCAAAACCGAATCATCACTTTCGCTAGAAAGCAGAGTAACCATAGAATTCAGTACAGGCACACCCGATAGGTCAATTTTACCTGCAACCGCGAGAATTATTGTTATAACCGAAAAAAAGATAACCGTTATAACACCAAAAAGTACAATCGAAAGTTTTTTAGAAAGTTGTTTCATATGATACCTCCGTATAATTTTGCTAAAAAAAGAAAGATAAGTTGATAAATAAGTATCTAATTTAACATAATTATTATAGCAAGGGAAAAAGCAATCGTAAATGTTAAGAGTTAAGACATTTTTATCATTTTTTAATGTTTTTTACTTAAAAGGGGGCTAAATTTATTTTTTTTTAATAATTTCTGAAAAATTAACAAATAACAAATAAAATATTAAAAAAAGATATTTACGCCGCGCTATAAAACTGATATTATTGATTTTAAGAACAAAATTGTATATAATTGAAGCGTAAATAATTGTAAGCGAGGGGATTTTATGCCTATTGAAAGCCGCTTTTTTAAAGCAAATACAGATTTTTCTACATATAAAAATCATATATCTGCGCCAATGCTCAGACATAGCTTTGTATATGAATCAGGCAAGGCAGTAATAAAGGTAGTTGGTATCGGCTTTTACCGCCTTTATTTAAATGGTAAGGATATAACAAAGGGAGAATTAGCACCTTATATATCTAATCCCGACCATATTGCTTATCTTGATGAATACGATGTTACCGACTTAATTGTTAAAGGTGAAAACGCGGTTGGTCTTATTCTCGGTAACGGTGCTGTTAATATGGATACGCCCTATTGGGGATTTAATAAAAATATCAGCCGTTCTGCGCCTAAATTTGCCTTTACTTTAGAGGTTGACGGCAAAGAGCTTTTTGATGCCGCTTCGTTTGTATGGACAGAATCGCCCTATTATTTTGACGACCTGAGAAGTGGCGTGTTTTATGATGCAAGACTTGAAAAAGACGGTTGGTCGGAAAAAGGGTATGATGACAGCTCTTGGAAAAAAGCAACGGCTTGTGAGTCAGTGCGAGGAAAGATAAAAAGTAAGGTTTCGCCTAATGTCACAGTTTACGGTGAAGTATGTCCCGTATCGGTTACTCCGTCCGATTTAACCCCCGTATATATTGATGAGGGACAGCACGACTTGGGCGGACCGTATCTTGAAACCGAGCAGGCGCGAAAGGGCGGTTATTTATACGATTTCGGTATCAATACAGCGGCTATTTTCCGTCTTCGTGTAAAAGGATATTGCGGTCAGAAGATATCCTTGCAGTTCTGTGAAATATTAGATGATGAGGGAAGACCGTCATACAATAATCTCGGATATTATCCCGACGGCTATGTTCAAAGGGACATCTATATATGTAAAGGGGAGGAAGAGGAAATTTTTGTTCCTGCCTTTACATATCACGGTTATCAGTATTGCTATGTTTCGGGGATTATCGAAGAACAGGCAAAGCCTGAGCTTCTTACAATGCTAAAGCTTTCTAATGATATGAAAAGATGGGGCAGCTTTACTTGCTCCAACGACGATATTAATGCCTTACAGGAAATGGTAGTAAATGCCGATTTATCAAATCTTGTTCATTTTCCAACCGACTGTCCGCATAGGGAAAAGCACGGTTGGACGGGTGACGCTACCGTTTCTGCTGAGCAGATGGTGCTTAATTTAGATGTTGTATCTACTTGGCGTGAATGGCTTTATAATATCCGCGCAGCCCAGCACGAAAACGGTCAGATACCCTGTATTGTTCCTACTGACAAATGGGGATATGACTGGGGAACAGGTCCTATTTGGGATAATGTGCTTTTTGAGCTGCCCTTTATGGCTTATATTTATAGAGGTGACGATACTTTAATAAAGGAAAATGCCGCTTCTATGCTTCGCTATCTCAATTATGTAGATAAACGCCGCCGCGCCGACGGTTTGATTGCCTACGGACTTGGCGATTGGGCATCGGTTGAATTTATTACAGCCGATGGAAAACCCTCGGTAGCGCCTAAAGCTCCGCTTGAGTTTGTGGATACCGCTGCTATATATGATGCCGCTAAAAAGGCTGCATTTATGTTCGGCGTAATAGGCAATAAAAAGGAAAAAGCGTATGCGCAAAGCTTCGCCGATGAATTGCTTTCACTGTTGCGTGAAAAGTGTATTAATCACGAAACTGCAACCGCTTTAGGCTCTTGTCAGACCACACAGGCACTTGCCATTTCATTAGGAATTTTTGAAAAGGGTGAGATCGACCGAGCAGGAAAAGTGTTGGAAGAAATTATTAACAATGACGGTGCTAAGATTGATTGCGGATTTTACGGTATTCGTTATCTTTTCCACGCTTTGACTATGACGGGTAGGGAAGAGCTTGCCTATAGCCTTATTATGCGTGACGAATATCCGTCATATAAATGGTTTGTAAGTGAGGGTATGACCGCCCTTGCAGAAGGATTTAAAAAAGAACTTTCTTTTTCAAGAAACCATCATTTCTTCGGAGATATTTCCCATTGGTTTTTCAGAACCATTGCGGGTATAAATATAAACCCTAATTTCGATAATGCGAATTTTGTTGAGGTTTGTCCGCATTTTATAAATGATTTATCCTTTGCAAGCGGAAGCTATAGCCTCTCAGACGGGAAAATAACAGTTAGCTGGCGGCGTAACGGCGATGATACCGTTACGGTAAGCGTTGCCGCTATAGGTAAATCCGATGTGCGCTTTAAAGCGCCCGATGGTTATATTTTAGACGGCTTTAACGGCAAGAAAATTATAGATAATCCAAGCGGTGAATTTTTGCTTTATAAACAGTAGAATAAATAAAAAAACGGCTGCCTTCTATAGTGAAGGCAGCCGTTTTTTATATTAATTGTTTATTGCAAATTCGGAAGCATCAAAATCTTCATTTGGGTTAAAAATTTTGTTTCGGTAATCTGACGGTGAAATCTTAAAAAAGTCGGTAAAAGCCTTGCTAAAGGCGTATACAGAGGAGTAGTTAAGCTTTTCCGCTATCTGTGTTATATTAAGGTCATTTTCTAATAGCAAAATTTGTGCCATTTGCATTTTCTTTTTGTGGAAATATGACGAGATAGACTGTGATGTTGTTTTCTTAAATATACTTGAAAGATAACCGTAGCTGTAGGAAGTAATATTAGAAAGCTCGTCTAAATTTTTAATAGAAAAAATATGGGTATCAATGTAGTTCATAACATTGTAGCAAAGCTGTTCAGCGTGCGAGGTTTTTATATTAAACTTTTGTGGCTTGGTTTTCTTGAAGTTATAGATTACATATATAAGAAGCTGGGTAAATATTGAGGACATCAATTGGTCAAAGTATTGGTTTTGGTCATCAAGCTCTGATATTGCACTTCCTACAAGCCAAGGTATTTTTTCATCGTTTATTATGCGGTTGTTGGGAGAATTATGGCTCATAGAAATATTATCAAGCTCTTTACTGAAAAGCTCATTCTCAGTAGCAAATGAAAGAAAATAGAAATTAAGTATATTTTCTGAATCAGACTCTATTTTATGCGAGTCAAAGGGCAGTGAAAGGTATATATCACCCTTTTTAACCTTTACAGGGTAGTTGTTCGTTGTGATAGTACCCTCGCCCTCGGTAACAACCGTAAATTCAAAAAAGTTTTTATGTATATGTGTGTCGACAAGGGTATTGTGCTTTCCGTGATATGTGCCTATCTGAAAGACGAAAAAATCATTAAAAATAAGAGGATTGTTAAAGTAGTTTTTTGAATAGTGGAAAATCGCACTTGTACTCCTCTTAAAAAGCGAAGGATCCCAATAATACTTTTCTAAATTCATAAGTATCACCCTTTCAAGTCGAATTATATCACAAAGGGGGTCACTTTGTAAAGAAATATTAAAAAATTTCCAAACTTTGACTGCAATATTAAAAAATGACAAATTTTTTCTTAAGTAATGACATTTACTGTGACGAGCAAAACTGTTATTATTAATTTGTGATAAATTCGAGAAAATTTTCGAATTTTTAGGTGTGTATTTGTGCAAATTGGTGTTTTTAACAAAAATTGGCTTTTTAGAGCTGATATACACCTTCATTTTATTAAAAGGGGAGTTTTAAATGAAAAAAGGACCTATTACAGGAACCTTTATTGACGATATAAGCTATGATATTCCGTCATCTAATTGGTCTAATGAAGAATGGAAAAAGGATTTAGATAATATGCAGGCCGTTGGAATAGATACAGTGGTTTTTATTCGTGGCGGTTTTGGCAATAAAACTGTATTTCCGTCAAAGGTTTTTAAAACAGAGGACACTGATGATTTTGCGGGCTTTATATTTGAAGAAACCTCTAAACGCAATATGAAGGTTTTCTTTGGTTTATATATATCTAATTTAGATTGGAATCACGGTGATGCACAGGGCGAAATAGTTAAAAACCGAGCATTTGTTGATGAGATTTGGGAGCGCTACGGTAAGTATCCGTCCTTTGAAGGATGGTACATTCCGCAGGAGTGTAACTGTGATGAGCTTAACTTCGGTGATATTTTGTTAGGTCTTTCTCGTATTTGTAAAGAGAAGACTCCAAATAAGCAGGTGCTTATATCACCATTTTTTAAAACACCCATAACAACCCTTGAGGGACAGACTCCGCTATCCCCCGAAGAAACCTACGAGGTTTGGGATAAACTGTTTACCTACGGCGGTAAGGATATTGATATTTGTGCTTTTCAGGACGGTACTGCACCGATTGATAAGATGGAAAAGTACTATACCGCAATTAAAAAGGTCTGCGATAAGCACAATATAAAGACTTGGGTAAACACCGAAACCTTTGAGCGAGATGTTCGCTGTATGTATTACCCGATACCCTTTGGTGAGTTAAAGAAAAAGCTAAACATACATAATAAGGGCTATGCGGATAAGATAATAACCTTTGAGTTTTCACATTTTTTAAGTTCGCAGTCGATTTATCCGTCGGCAAGAAACTTAAATAAGCTTTATGTTGATTTTTATTGCAAGCAGGAAGATGAAAAATAAGCGTTGAAAGCTTAAAAAAGTTCAAATATGGGCGCAGGACGAATTAAAGTCAAACATAGATTTTTGTCTTAAATAACGCATTTATAGAAAGGACGGAATTTAATGCTAAAACTTAAAAAGAGAGTAATAGCAATTATTTTGGCTGTGGCTATTGTTTATTCAGCTATATTTGTAGGTGTCTTAGCTTTAGGTAGCGCATCACAGCATACTAATATCCTTGAAAATAATACCACAGGCGCACTTTATAGACTGCACTTTAAGCAGACACCTATAGTACAAAGTCAGCCATATACACCCGATTATAACACTATTGAGTATAAAAACATTCAACTTACAAGTGAGGATAAATATTCTTGGCGTGCACAGACCTTGGTTAGTGGTAATTATACTACAGCCGAAGACCAAGCTGCTGCTATGAATCTTTTAACTACTGCTGACAATACCGAAAAGGTAAGATTTTATAGCAATGCAGGCAGTAGTACACAACTTGAATATAGGTTAGCAATCCTATATGATTTGGGTGCATATTATGACCTTTCGAAATTAGTACTCAATATTGATAACTCGGCTTGTCAAATTCGAAATTATTCTGTTTATGCAGGAAATGAGCCTACACTTTCAATTTTTGAAAACTGTATAGGAAAAGGTGGTACAGCTGATTCTGCCGATACCCAAACTGAAGCAGAGTTAGAAACAACAGACAATTACCGTTATGTATTAATTGTATTTGACCATGCAACTAATCAGGCAAACGGTGTTGCAAACGGTTTTAACGGTGGTTATGTTCCAACTCTTACCGAAGTTAAGCTTTATGGTGAAAAGGTTTTGGATTTGGCAGGAAACATACTGCTAGGTAATACTACCGCTAAACTTTATCGAACAGTACTTACCCCTGAATTTGTACAAGAAAGTACTTATTCGCCTGTAGAATATGATAATATCGTTGAATGTATTGAAGGCACAAAAGATTTTTCAGTTTACGGCGAGGATCTAAACGACAAAAATGGAAACAACAATAAAACTGAAATTTTATCTTCAGTAGACCTTGGTGAAACCAATTCAGAACTGTTAAACAATCTTGTGGCTGAAAATAATACGCGTGCTATCCAAATTATGTATAACGGCTCTAATAAGGCAGATGGACACATTAATAGAAATCGCGTAGGAATCGTTTATGATTTCGGCGGTTATTACAGTCTTGAAAGCTTTGTACTAAAGCAAAAAAGCGTTGGATATGTTGTTGTGTATAATTTTTCTGTCTATGCAGGTAATCAGCTTGATGAAACTATTTTTGAAAACAAAATAGGTAGTGGTGGCAGCAAAACAGAAACAAAAATGACCATATCGCTTGATAAGGCGAAATCCTATAGATACATTATTGTTATGTTTGACCACGTTGCTACTACATACGGCAATATGGTAAACCATTATTCCTATCAGCCTTGTCTTACAGGAATTGAAGCCTATGGCAGAAAAACAGGCGATATAGTTGATGAAATTGTTGACGAAAGCATATTAAAGGACAATACTACAGCAAAGCTTTATAAGTCGCAACTTTCTGTACCGCTAACGCAGGAGGGCAACTATACAGATTCAATTACCTACGATAATCTTTATGCCTGCGCTCAAAGCACATCTGACTTTATTACTTGGGCAGAGGATACATACGATAAAAACAACAACGGAAACACAACCGAAATATTATCTTCTATAGCTCTTGATGTTAAAGATAACGAACTTTTAAACGCTCTAACAACCGACGGTAATACACGAACAATAAAATTAGGTTACGGCGGTAATAATGCTACCGGATATTCCAATAAAAACCGTCTAGGTATTGCTTACGATTTAGGTGCTTACTACAAGCTTAACAGTCTTGTTATGGAACAAAGGATAGTAGGCAATATTTCAATATACAATTTTTCTGTTTATGCAGGAAATGAACTTGATGAAACGATTTTCTTAAACAAAATTGGTAGCGGCGGTACAAAAACAGAGTATTTATTGGAGGCGGAGTTTAACTGCACCGACTCGTATAGATATATACTCATAATGTTTGATCATGTAGCGGCAACATATCAGGATTTTGTAAATTATTATACCTATAATCCGCATCTTGTCGGTATTGAAGCATTCGGTGAAAAGACAGGGGAGATAATTCCCGAGGTTAAACCCGAAAGCATACTAAAAGGCAATAAGAGCGGCGCTTTATACAGCATAGCACTTGAAACTCCGTATAGTCACGAAGGTGCTGTCAATATTGATTACAGCACTCTTAAGTATACAAACTTAACCTTAGCTAAAAAGGCAGATACCTATCCCTTCTTAACATATACCAATAGTGATGAGTGGGAGGCTACTGACGAAGCTGAAAGTCTTGCTCTTTTAACCAAAGAAAACAATGAGTCGATTGTAAAGCTTCAGCACGGCAGAGGCGGAGATGTTCCGCTTAAATACCGCGTTGGTATACTTTATGACCTTGGCAATTGGTACGACTTAAACTCTGTTGCTTTAACGGTGGATAATACTTCGGTTCAGGTAAGAAATTACTCGGTTTATGTTGGCAATTCTGTTGATGCTACTATATTTAAAAACCGTGTGGGTACGGGCGGTAGTAGTAACATGGGTGATACAACCCTTAAATCCACCTTAACAGGCGCTACTAATGTACGCTATCTACTTGTTGTGTTTGACCATGTATCAAACCTTGATGTTGCTAATAGATACGGCTATACACCCTATCTTTCACAGGTTGAAGCATTCGGTACTGTAAATCCGAATCCTCCGAAGACACAGGGTAGCTCCTACGGAACAAACATACTTTTAGGTAATAAATCGGGTAGGGTATATCAAGTAAGCCATAATGTTCCTCATAATATTGAATACACTCCCAACTATAAAACCCTTAAGTATATAAACCTTTATGACAGTAATGTAAGGTATAGGCGTTACGGAACTGACTTTGAAGGTTTAAAAGAAACAAATACTGCTTTGTATGATGACCCAAGCCTTAAAATAGCTACCGACGGTAAAACCGACCAGAAGATTTTAATCAATACAGGTACAGATAGGTCAAACGGCTTCGTTGAATCAAAGCGTATAGCGCTGATTTATGACCTCGGCGGTTGGTATGATTTATCTACAGTTGTTTTAAAACAGGATTTATCAAATGGCACAGCTATTAGAAACTACTCGGTTTACGCAGGTGCATTTGGTGATTCGAGAATCCTTGAAAACCGCGTAGGTATAGGCGGCGGAACTCATGAAGCACTTGTGTCCGAGCTTTCGGGCGCAAACTCGGTTCGTTATATCGTTATAGTTCTTGACCATGTTACAAATGTAACTGATAGCCTATCAAATTACTATTCTTATAGACCGTTCATTACCGAAATTGAGTGTTACGGTAAGGTTAATAAGAATCCAAATATTCCTGTTGATACCAAGGCGGCTGACATTCTTGAAACAGCTGATGGTGTTAAGGCTACAATGGTATTTATTGAACACGCTTTTAGTTGGACAGATAGCTTTGATAAGGGTAGCTTTAACTATACTTCAGATAAGTTCAAGCCTCAAAGCGAGCTTGCCGAAGCTACATTTGAAGCTTGGACCGATGGTGACGGCTCTACAACGGCATATTGGTCGAGCGGTATTACCTCTAAAAACAATATAGAAAAGCGTAAAGGTATACTTTTCGATTTGGGCGGCTTCTATGATGTAAGCGAAATTGAGCTTGACGTTGCTTTGGTAGTACCTGATGGTCGCTATGTATATGATTATACGGTTTACGGCGGCGCTGTAGCTGATGGCTCATTGCTCACCAACCTTATATCACACGGCGGTTCTACAGAAGAGATGCTTTCTTCAAAAGTTACCTATAATAAGTCTATAAGATATGTACTTATTGTATTTAACAAGCTAGGCACAGACCCGGGTAACCTTAACGATGACGGTACACGAAGCCTCGCAGATAAGGTTAATAAGAAGGGTGCGCTCAAGGGCTGTACTTGGGCAGATGCTGGTATTTATCTCGGTGAAGTATCTATCTACGGTAAAGAGGGCGTTGATACAACAAGCACTGTTACCTATACCGATCCCGATAGCGGCGTAAAGGTTGAGGTTATTACCTACGATAACGATGTTTTAATAGAAAAAATAGCGGTTTCGCGTGTACCTGTTACCGATATACAAAAGGGTGCTGTAAAGCTTGACGCTATGTATGTTCTAGGCGATGCTTATAAGATTGAGTTTTACGATAAGGACTCAAATCTTGTAACCGATATGAAGGGCAGACAGTTTAAGGTTTATTTCCCGATGTACTACGGTGATGAAACAGGCTATGCCGTAAATGCCGACGGCTCTGTAGAGCAGTTGGTATTAGCGCTTGATATGGATAACAATCAGCTTGTCTATTCATCAACTCCTGAAAGGTCAATCTTTAGCTTTATAATCGCTTCTTATACCGAGCCTACAGAGAGTAATTCTCAAGACAACGATAAGGCTGATACCGATAATGTAAATATAAAGGTTGATGTCGTACTTATTGTTGTAAGCGCAGTGTCTGCACTCCTTGTTATCGGCTCTATAGCTTTTCTTTTAGTTTTCTTAAAGCGCAGAAAAAATAAATTTAATTAACTTGAAAGGTTGGTATTTATGAAAATCAAAAGAATTTTAAGTCTATTGCTTGCTATCGTTTTACTATTCACAGTTTGCGGTTGCTCAGGCGGCGCGGGCGGCGGAGAAGTCGGCGGTAGCGATGTTGACAGCAAAAGTCTTGTAAAAGAGGGTACTACACCCGTTGAAGAGGGTCTTGACCTCGGCGGCAAAACAGTTACATACGCTATAGGTCTTCCGCTTTCCAATACCATGAAAAGACAGCTTATAGCATTTGAAAACAAGTATAACTGTAAGGTTGAAACCGACCTTTTAGGTTTTCAGGACTATGTTCAGCTTTTAGCTTCCCGTATGGCAGGTGGCAAGGTTTATGACATAATTCAACTTGAGGGTATCCGTTTCCCGTCTATTGCAATTTCAAACTTTGTTGAGCCTCTTGAAAATGTTATTACCACAGCTGACTGGGCGGGTGATGACTACACCAAGGGTGGCTTTGTAGAGGACGAAACCTTAAAATTTGTTTGGAACGGACACCTTTATGCAGTTGTTGGTGCACAGGGTGAGTTTTCTTCAAAGGTAGGCTACTTTGCATACAATAAAAATATTTTCGAAGAAGCAGGCGCTGAAGACCCCCGTGAGCTTTACGAAAAGGGCAAATGGAATTGGGATGCCCTTGAAAGCGTAGGCAAAAAGATTGTTAAAAACACAGATGCAAAGCTCTTTAACTACTATAACATTGACTATATTGTATCCAGCAACGGTGTATCCAGTGTTGATTTAAGCGACCTCAAGAATCCTAAGGCAAACCTTACAAATCCTGCATATATCAATGCTTGGAACTTTGTTCAGAAGCTTTGCACAGGCTCTAATCCGATAATCGGTATGCACGGCTACGGTGACCATACACCTACCGCATTCGGTGACGGTAAGGTTGCAATGTTCGCTTGCGCAGTTTTCGATTTATATGATAACTACTGCCTTGGCGATGTTGTTACAAACTCTAATGCGTTTGGTAAGAATCTTGATAATTTAGGTATTGTTCCGATACCGCTTGGTCCTGACAACAAGGACGAAATCTACGGCATCACATCTTGCGTTTACGGTATTGGTGCAGGTAAGGGTACATCTGATCCGCGTATAGCTGTTGCATTTGCAAAGCATTCTGCAACCTATGCAACGGTTGACAGAAACGGCGCTTATAAGTATAACGCTTCTGATTATAAGCTTTTAACCGAATTACAGTCTAAAAAGAAGATCGGTAGAACACATCAGTTCTCTGATGGCTCTAATAATGATAACGATTTGATTGCATCTGTCCGTCACGATATTACAGAGGGCGGCGATGTTGCACAGGTTTTAGCCTCCTACAACGCACAGATTCAAAACTGTATTGATGTAATGATGGCGCAGTAAGTTTTTAAAAAGATATCTGTAACGCACCGTTTCGGTGCGTTACATGACCAAAGCATTCAAAGGTGTTTTGAATGTTTTGGTCATGTAAGAGTAGATATTCATTTGAATGAAAGGATGTAGTAAATGAAATTAGCAAAAAGGGTTATCACATGGCTATGTATCTTTTGCCTGTTGGTTACTGTGTCGGGTGTCGGTGTGTTTGCCGAAGAACCGAGTACGGTATATGCAGATAATTTGGATACAGCTGAAGAAACTGCATCTTCGGAAGGTAGTTATTTCTCATATTACGAAGAAAATTCTACTAAAACACGTCCAACTGAAACAATCACTTTAGATAGCGCTGCGCAAACAGGCACAGCGGTGACTGATGAAGCAGACGGCAAAAGCGGTCTTGCACTTTATGAGAATGGAAATAGCGCGGAGTGGAGTTTTACTGTAGTTAAAAGTGGTGTATATTCGCTTTATCCTACCTATTATCCGCTCAAAGCAACTGGCAAAGATATACAGGTTTCTGTAGAAATAGACGGTAAAACTCCTTTTTTGGAGGCTGCCGAAATGTCACTGCCTCGTATATGGGTAGACGATGAGGAAACCGAGGACGGTAGCTACGCTAAAGACAGTAACGGTAATGAGCTTCGACCCGAGCAGGTAGAAAAGCCCCGTTGGAATACAAAGGCATTCAGCGATGTTTTGGGTATGTATAGTGAACCGTATCTCTTTTATCTTGAAGAGGGTACACATACATTAAAGGTAAACTGCACCCGTGAAGCCTTGCTTTTAAATGAGTTGGTTTTCAAAAACCCCGAAAATCCTGTTACATATAAAGAGTATCTTTCAAAATATGAGGATAAAAAGGCAAAAGGTGATGCTATTCGTCAAGAGGCTGAAAAAGCATACGAAAAGACAACCTCAACCCTTTATCCCTCTTATGACCGTTCAAATTCGGCAACCCTCCCTAACGATGCTTATGCTATTCGACTTAATACAATAGGCGGTAGCGGTTGGGCAAGCTCTGGCGCTGCTATCAGCTGGGAGATAGATGTTAAGCAAGCAGGTCTTTATGAGCTTTCTTTCCGCGTAAGACAAAACTTTAGTGACGGACTTAATGCATATCGAAAACTATATATAAACGGTGAAATTCCTTTTGCTGAAGCACAGATGATTACCTTCCCGTATAATCAGGGTTGGTATCTAAAAACTCTCGGCGACGAAAACCCGTATCTCGTTTATTTAGAGCCTGGGGATGTAATTACCCTCGAATGTACCTCGGGTACACTTGACTTTGCTCTTCGTGAGGTTCAGCAGGCAGTATTAGACCTTAATGCCGTTTACCGCGAGATAATTATGATAACAGGCACCTCACCAAGCCTTTATCAGGACTATGCGCTCGATAAACAAATTCCCAATTTGGCAGAGAATATTACTGCTGTTTGTAAAGAGCTTAAAGTAGTAGCAGAGTCTATGGAAAAAGAACTTGGCAAATCGGCAGCGGCAATAGCTACTATTCAAAAATCAATTCTTATATTTGAAGAATTGGCAGAAGATACATATTTTATACCGGATAGATTAAGCTCCTTTAAGGGTAGTATAGAAAGTCTTGCATCCTTGCTTTTGTCTTTAGGCGGACAGGGAATAGAGCTTGACTGTATTTACTTTGTTCCCGAAGAGGCAGAACAACCGTCTATAAAGGTTGGATTTTTTAAAAGCCTTTATTTTAATATAAAGAGATTTTTAGTAACCTTTACAAGCGATTACAATTCGGTAGGCGGTAGTGGAGATAAAGAGCCTATACTCGTTTGGGCGGCAATAGGACGTGACCAAGCGCAAATTGTAAATAGACTTATTGAGGAAGAATTCACAAGAGATACAGGCATACCCGTAACCCTAAATCTTGTTACAGGTGACCCTGTACTGATGAAAGCAACCCTTGCAGGTAAGGGACCGGATATTGCCCTTACAGTAGCACAGACTACACCTGTAAATCTTGCAGCCCGTGGCGCACTTGTAGACCTTAATCAGTTTGATTTAAGTGAGCTTAAATCACAGATTTATGAATCTGCTTGGAAATCTTATGAGTATCAGGGCGGCACCTACGGTATACCGGATACATTGTCTGCTGAGGTAATATTCTATAGAACAGATATATTTAAGTCTTTAGGTATAGAAGTACCAAATACTTGGGATGACTTTTACCATGTACTCGAAGTAATTCAAAGTAATAACCTCGAAGTAGGTCTTCCCGAAATAAATGCCGCTGACCTTGGTAACTCGCTTGCAATCACCTTGTTTAATAAATTCCTCTATCAAAACGGCGGTAGATATTATAATGATGAGCTTACCAAAACCGAGTTTGATACAGAAGCCGCGTATGTTGCATTTGAAAAGACGGTTGAGCTTTATAGAGTATACGGCGTTAGCCGTGACCTTAGCTTCTATAACCGCTTTAGAAGCGGTGAAGCACCCTTTGGTATAGCAGCATATAGTCTTTATGCGCAGTTAGCATCTGCTGCTCCGGAAATCAGAGGTCTTTGGGCGATGGCACCGCTGCCCGGTACACCAAGGCAAGACGGAACTATTGACCGTAGCCAGACTACAACCACCACAGGCTGTGTAATGATGAAAGCAGCAGAGAAAAGGGGAGTTCACGAAAGCGCCTTTAAGTTTATGAGTTGGTGGAGTAGCGCCGATGTACAGACGCAGTACGGTAAGGAAATGGAGGGTGTGCTTGGAATTATAGGCAGAATTACCCCCGCAAACCGTAAGGCTATAAGTAACCTTGGTTGGAGTAAGGGTGAGCTTTCTATAATAAACGCCGCACTTGAAGAAACAGTAAATCCACCGCAGGTGCTTGGTAACTATACAGTATCCCGTTCACTCACCAGCGCACTAAGAGGTGCTATTAATGATAAGAACTCTCCAAGACGTTCTTTAGCCCTTTATAACAAGGATATAAATGATGAAATTACCCGTAAACGTAAGGAATTTAAATTAGATTAAAAGGAGGCAGGAAAACATGAAGTTGCCTTATGGACTTTCAAAGGCAGAAATGAAGCGTAACGCACCGTATTATGTGTTGTTAGCGCCTTTCTTAATAATATTTATAGTATTTATGCTAATACCGGTTTTAGCTGCTATCCTTTTAAGCTTTACTGATTTTAATATGGTGCAGACACCGAGCTTCGTAGGTTTTACTAACTATATACGCATATTTACTGATGATGAAATTTTTATGATAGCCCTACGCAATACTTTGGTGTTTGCAGTAGTTACAGGACCTGTAGGCTTTATTTTAAGCTTTGTAGTGGCTTGGCTAATAAATGAGATGAACCGAGGCGTCAGAACCATACTGACAGTACTTTTCTATTCACCTGTTTTGGCTGGTAATGTCTACTTTGTTTGGCAGTATATCTTCTCGTCAGATAGCGCGGGTTTCCTTAACAACCTGCTTATGCAGATGGGCGTTGTAAGTGACCCTATTTCATGGCTTTCAGATACAAAGTATAACTTTGGTGTTTTAATGATAATAATCATTTGGCTTAGTTTCGGTACAGGATTTTTGTCCTTTGTATCGGGACTTCAGGCGCTTGATCGTACATTTTATGAGGCAGCTGCTTTGGACGGACTTAAAAACCGTTGGCAAGAGCTCTATTATGTAACGCTGCCGCAGATGGGACCGCAGTTAATGTTCGGCGCAGTAACATCAATTTCGAGCGCATTTGCAGTAGGCTTCCATAATAAAGTGCTTACAGGCTTCCCAAGTACAGAGTATTCAACTCATACACTCCTTTTGCATTCAATGGATTATGCCGACAACAGATATGAGCTTGGCTATTCAGCCACAATTTCTGTAGTGTTATTCTTAATGATGATGTTGGCTTGGGCAGTAATTCAGAAAGCAATCAAGAAATTCAGCGAGTAATAGTATAAAAGAAAAATATTCTTATTATACAGAAAGGAAAGAGTATGAGTACATTAGCAAAATCAATTAAGTTGTTTACTCAAAATCAAAAGGATAAACGAAAAGTAAAGCTTTCCCGTTCCTTTGGCGGCACATTATCTATATTTTTGTTTTTAATACTTGTCGGTGCCTTTATGGCATTGCCGCTTGTATATTCAGTAATACAGTCATTTAAGCCATTAGAAGAGATATTTGCTTATCCGCCGAGATTTTTTGTTAGAAACCCAACCTTTGACAACTTCCGTCAGGTAATGGTGTTAAGCGATAACCTTTGGGTTCCTTTTTCAAGATATCTCTTTAATAGCTTCTTCGTAACATTAGTAGGAACAGTTATTTATGTAACAATTTCCTCTGCGGCGGCATATCCGCTTGCAAAGGCAAGATTTTTCGGTAGTAAAACCTGTAATATTGTCTTCCAATGGACCTTGCTTTTTACAGCAGAGGTAACAGCTATACCGAAATACTTAATTGTTGCAAAGCTTGGTCTTGTAGATACATATTGGGCAATTATACTGCCTTATCTTTCGTCTACAATGGGCGTATTCCTTATGCGTCAGTTTATAGTTGCGTCTATACCCGACTCTGTGTTAGAGGCGGCAAGAATAGACGGGGCAAGTGAATACAGCATTTTCTTTAAAATAATACTTCCGAATGTAAAGCCTGCGATTATGACACTTGTTATATTCGCATTTAAAGACCTTTGGAATACAGGTCTTGCAGGCGAGTATATTTATAGCGAAAATCTAAAAGGCTTAAACGCTGTAATGACACAGATTTCAACAGGAGGTCTCGGCCGTACCGGTCCTGCCTGTGCGGTAGCAGTATTAATGATGATACCGCCACTTCTGATATTCATATTCACCCAAAGCTCGGTTATGGAAACCATGACCCACTCGGGTTTAAAGTGAGGTGCGGGTATGAAAAGAATATTATCAGTAGCTTTAATAATATTGATTTTGTCTGTGTTTCCATTTACAGCAACTGCAAAATCAATTACCTATGCACCCTATAAGGGATATGAATATAACGAATATAATGAATCAAACGCAGCCCCTGTAGGTTATCTGCCTGATAAGGTTTATGACTCTAATACACTAAACCTAGATATATCGCTTGATACCCCTTCGGATATGGTTTACGACAACGGCTTACTATATATATTAGACAGCGGAAATGGCCGCATAGTTGAGCTTGATGCAAATACTCTAAAGCTCAAAAAGATATATGAAAGCTTTAAAACCGAGGGAGGTGAAGAAAAAGATATTGTTGGGGCACAAGGTATGGCTTTAGATGTGGGTAGCAAACACTTTTATATAGCCAATACCGAAGAGTGTGAGGTTTTAAAGGTTGATAAAAACGGAGTAGTTACACAGGTAATTACCCGTCCTGATTCAGCCCTACTTGATACCAATGCACAGTTTTTAGTAACCAAGGTTGCAGTAGATAAAAAGAATAGGGTATACGCACTTGCCAAGAGTATAAACCTCGGCGCATTCGTGTTTGACGAAAACGGTGAGTTTATGCATTTCTTCGGCAGTAACCCGATTGTAGCTACAGCCGAGATTATAAAAGACTATCTCTTAAAGCAGTTTATGACTAAAGAGCAAAGAAAAGGTCTTCAGCGTATAACACCTACAATTTTCAATAACTTTGATGTTGATGAATACGGCTTTTTGTATACCGTCACCACCAACACATCCACCAGCGCCCAAAAGGGAATGGTAAGACGCCTTAACTATACAGGCTCGGATATTTTAGCCGAGGATATAGTTTTCGGTGATGTTGAGTGGGATAGACAGTTTGCAACGGATTCTAAAACGACAACATTCTGTGATGTTGAAATAGACTCTGACGGCTATATCAATCTTTTAGATGAAGGTCGCGGAAAGGTATTTCAATATACTACAGACGGTAAGCTTATAGCCGAGTTTGGTTCATATAGTGACCAAAAGGGCGGCTTTGAAAAGGTTGCTGCTATTGAAACTGTAGGCAGTGATGTTTTTGTACTCGATAGTGCTAAGAACAGTATAACTGTTTTTAAAGCAACCGAATATGGTACAAAGCTTCGCAAAGCCTTTTCTATGATGGGTAGTACAGATACCGAGCAAACTTATGAACTATGGCTTGACCTGCTAAAGATGAATACTAACAGTCAGTATCCTTATTATGGTATAGGAATCGTTCTTGACGCCAGAGGGGAATACAAGGATGCTATGGAGTATTTTAAACTTGCAGGCGCTCATGAGGAATATTCAAAGTCACTTCGTGAATACAGACAGGAATTTATAGCTGAAAATGCACTTTTAATAGTCGCAGTAGCAGTATTAATAGTAGCTGTAATTGTTCTTATAGCTCGCTTTATAAAGAAAAAGTCTGTGTTAGTTGACGGTACTGCCTTTACAGCACTTGAAAGTAAGTATTTATTCCCGCTTTATACCTGTATGCATCCGGCGGACGGTTTCGATCAATTTAAAACTCGTAAAATCGCTTCAATTCGTCTTTCGGCGATAATAGTTGTGGCTTGGTTCTTCTTAAGTACAGCCAAGTTCTTCTATACGGGCTATGCTTTTAATATGAAACGTCCTACCGATTATGACTTCTTTATGACGCTCTTCCTTACAGTTGGAATATTCCTGCTGTTTATAGTAGCGAACTGGTCGGTGTGTACAATTATGAACGGTAAAGGTAGCCTTAAGGATATTACAGCAACCTGTGCATACGCTCTAATACCATACCTTATCTCAATACTTATTAACACCTTGTTATCTAATGTCCTTACAATAGAAGAATCTGCATTTTTAGGCATATTCACAGCCATAGGTCTTATCTGGACTGTAGCGCTTCTGTTTATAGGACTTCAATCAATACATCAATATAGCTTCTGGGGTACAGTAGGCTCTGTGCTTTTGACTATTGTCGGAATGTTAATAATCTGCTTTATTGCAGTACTCTTCTATACATTAGTACAGCAGGCGGTAGCCTTTATCCAGTCGCTTATTACCGAATTATCCTTAAGATAGGAGGGAAGCAATGAAAAAGTATATATCGGTTATTTTAATTGTAGCGCTTATAATTTCGGTTGTAGGTGTAGTAAGCTTTGCCGAAACATTGCTGCCCGAACCTATTGTAATAAATACCGACGGAGTATCTGCTCCTGTAGAATATGTCGCAGTAGCATCAAATGGTGACGCCGTACTTTATGCAGATATGAACTATGGATATTTTGTTTTAAAGAGCAAAGAAACAGGTCATATCTGGTATAGCGTACCTACAGATGCCGAGCTTGACAAAATAACAAAGGGTGCTGAGAAGTGGAACATACGCTCACAGCTTGTAGTTAACTACATTTATGATGAGGATGTTATGTCTGTCGCAGGCACTACCTCTACAAACAGCCATCAGGGCTGTATAGAAAACGGTGATATTAAAGTCACCAAAATTAACGGCGGTATTCGTGTAGAATATCAGTTTGGCGATATAAAAGCTTTAATACCCGTAGAATATAAGCTCACGGATAAGGGCTTTGTAGCACAAATTGATTTAAAGGGTATTAAGGAATCAAAGGACTGTTATATTACAGATATAAATCTTTTGCCCTCGTTCGGCGCAGGAAATACCGAAACGGACGGCAAGCTTTTAGTTCCTGACGGCTCGGGCGCACTTATTAACTTTAATAACGGCGTAGATGCCCCTGTCTATGAGCAAAAGATATACGGTGATGACCTTATAGTTATACCTGACCTTGACAGTACCGTTAAGGAAACAATAAGACTTCCCGTATTCGCTACTATTACCGAAAATAACACTCTTATGGGTATTGTAACGGTAGGTGACGGCAGTGCTTCTATAAAAGCCTATAACGCAAACAGTACCCGTGGCTATAACGCTGTTAGTACGGTTTGCAACCTTAGAAATCTCGAAAAGCTTGTAATGTTTAAAACAAGTACAAGACGTGATATTGGTAGACTAACAAAGCTTCCCCAAAACGCCGAAATATACGAAGTTAGATACAATATGCTCACAGCCGAAAAGGCTGACTATGTAGGCGTGGCAGAAAAATACCGTGAGTATTTAGTAGACGAAAAGGGACTTGAAAAGCAAGTCGATACACCGTCACTCTCTATAGAACTGTATGGCGCTATAGATGTAAAAGCGGCTTTTCTTGGTTTCGAATATAGCAAGCTTTCGGCTCTTACAAGCTTCAAGCAAGCCCAAACCATAATAAATAAGTTAACAGAAAAAAGTGATTTACCGTTAGCTATTCGTTATCTCGGCTTTAGTAATTACGGTATTTTAAACGATAAAATTCCTACTAAAGCCAATGCTTTGTCGGTTCTTGGTGGCACTAAGGATTTTAAAGCCTTAGAGCAAACCGTAATCAAAAAGAACAGTACACTCTATACCGATGTTGATTTTATCCGAATGAGAAGCGGCAGCAGTAACAGCACAGTAAAGGATGCCTTTAACCAAAAGGTTGAGCATATAGAGAGAATGCGTTCTGTGTACGCAACAAAGCTTGATTTAGACCCAATAAAGCTTTTAATACCGCAACAGCTAGGCACAGTAGCCGAAGAGTACTTAAAATCGGTAGAAAAGCAGGGAATAAGGTCTGTATCTATGTCTACACTCGGTAATATGATTTACTCTAACAGTGGACAGAAGTCGGCTTTCCACAGATACGATTTTCCTAAAGTCGCAGAGGATATTTTAAGCAATTATCAAAAAGCGGGCATAAAGCTTTCTGTTGAAGGCGGTAATGCATATACTCTGCCTTATGTAAACAGGGTATATAATGCGCCCACCGTTTGTAGCGGTTACGATATTTTTGATAGTGAAATTCCTTTCTATCAGATAGTTTTACACGGGTTTGTGACAATGACAAGCGCACCAATGGCGCAGTCTATAGAGCAAAGCTTAAATATCCTAAAAACTGCCGAAAGCGGTATTGAATTCCTGTACGGCGGTATGTATTCGGCATCGTCTGCCGTAACAAATACAAGGTATGACTACCTTTACGCTACCGAGTACACTCTTTGGATAGATGATGCTATAGAGAACATTAACCGTTATTATCCTACTTTAAAGAGTGTAAGCAACTTTGCTATTACCGACCACCGTGAGCTAGATACTGATGTTATGCTGACCGAGTTCGAAAACGGAGTAAAGATAATTACAAATTACTCTGATGCAGACTATATTTTGGACGGCGTAACAGTAAAAGCAAACGACTATTATGTGATAGGGGGAGGTAACTGATATGAAAAAATCAAGGTTAAGCCTTACTACTCGCCAATCCCTTATAGGACTAGGCTTTACATCTCCCTTTATTATAGGCTTTTTGCTCTTCTTCTTTAAGCCGCTCATGCAATCCTTTATGTTTATGTTCAGTAAGGTAAAGGTATCGCTTGAAGGCTATGGTACAGAGTTTATAGGCCTTGAAAATCTCGAATACATATTCAAAAAGGACGCAACCTTTACCACAAACCTTATGGATAGTATGACAAAGCTTTTGTGGCAGGTGCCTGTAATAATTGTATTCTCACTTTTCTTTGCCATAATCCTTAACCAAAAGTTTAAAGGCAGAATAGTAATGCGTGCAATATTCTTCTTGCCTGTAATTATCGCTTCGGGACTTGTAATGGACATTATTCAAAGTGACGCTGCCGCAGGCGCTGCGCTTTCGGGCTCGGTAGTATCGGCAGGTAACACGAGTAACAGCGATGTGCTTCGTGAGCTTCTTATTAATACAGGTCTTAGCGATAAATTTGTAAATGCTATTACTACTGTTACAGATAGTCTGTTTACTCTTACTTGGAAGACAGGTATACAAATGATAATCTTTTTAGCAGGTCTTCAAAGTGTACCGTCCTCTCTTTATGAGGCGGCATCGGTTGAGGGTGCATCAGGTTGGGAAAGCTTTTGGAAGATAACACTTCCAATGCTTACTCCTATACTACAGCTAACAATAGTTTACACGATTGTAGATAACTTTACCGACACTAAGAATGTTGTAATGACTCAGGTAATGTCCAACGCCCGTCTTGTCCGTTACGGTTGGACCTCGGCAATGTCGTGGGTATACTTCCTAATAATTGCAGTAGTTTTGGCAATAGTGTTTATAATATTTTATCTTATCGGCCGTGACAGAAAAACGGCAATAGACTAAAAGGGGAGGATTTATTTTGAAAAAGATATTAAAAAACAATCCTCACCTTGAGGGCGGCATTATTCTAAACAAAACAACCAAAGGTGCCGTATGGCTACTTCGTTGGGTGTTTATGTTGGCAGTTTCATATCTATTTATATATCCTGTAATATTTATGGTATCTACAGGCTTTCAAACCCCCGAATCCATTAACGATCCAAGCGTTATTATGATACCTAAGGAGTTATCCCTCGAGAGCATCAAGGGTATGGGAAAAATGCTGAATTATTGGGAGTCGGCAGGTCTTACTTTCACTATTGCATTTTTCAGTACTTTGGCGGCGCTTGTGTCCTGTTCGCTTGTAGGTTACGGTCTTTCGCGCTTTAACTTTAAGGGCAAAGGCTTATTGTTCGCACTTGTGGTGCTTACAATTATAGTACCGCCGCAGACCATACTTCCTACAATGTCGCTGAATTTCCAATTCTTCGATTTCGGCGGTATTTTAACCCTTCTCGGTATAAAACCGCTAAATCTTATGAACACTGTCTGGACATTTATATTACCGTCGGCGTTTGCTACAGGTATAAGGTCGGGTGTATTTATATTCATCTTCAGGCAGTTCTTTATAGGATTACCGAAAGACTTGGAAGAGGCAGCTAGAATAGACGGATGCGGCGCTATCCGTACATACGTACAGATAATAGTACCCCTTGCAGTTCCTGCATTTATTACTGTAATGCTGTTCTCGTTTATTTGGCACTGGAACGACCTTTATTCCTCCTCGATGTACTTTACATCTGATGTAAAGCCGCTTATGGCTTTGCTTCAAGATCTTGATGTAATAATGCAGAGAGGTGCCGGCGTTTCTGCCTACGCTGCCCGTACCTATAAGGCGGCAGCGCTACTACTTACAGTTTTACCACCGCTTATACTTTATTTGTTTACACAAAAACACTTTACCGAAAGTATAGAGCGTACAGGTATCGTGGGATAAATCCTAAGTAATTGGTTTTAACACGCTGTGTGCAGTACGGCGTGTAAAATAGAAAAATTTTTTTGGAGGTAATTTTATGAAAAAAACAGCATTTCTAAAAAAGCTAT
>CAYXID010000011.1:0-43044 GCA_964465535.1 uncultured Ruminococcus sp. | reverse complement strand
TAAGTTTTTCACCCTCGTTAAATGTTTTTCTTCTTGCAGAGGAAAGGCGCATCATTTCGCGCATTGTCTCTCTGTCGTTGTTTTTAATGGTATCGTAGAGTCTATCGAAGGTTTTTCGGTAACCGTCCATTTCCTCGAGCAGCGCTTCCCTGTTTGAAAGGAAAAGCTCACTCCACATTTCATCGTTAATATTTGCAATTCGGGTAAGCTCTCTAAAGGAGTCACCCGTATAACGAACAAGATTAGGGTCGCCGTTAGCGCACATAAGTGATACGGCAATACAGTGGGTAAGCTGAGATAAAAAGGCTATCATTTCATCGTGCTGACGGACATTAAGGCTTGATATATCGGCAAACCCTAAAATGCGACCAAGGTCACAACAAAGACGTATTGCATCAGGTGTGTTTCGATTGGTAGGAACTACGATATAGTTTGCCTTTTTAAAAATTTGGGGGTCAGAATTTTGAACTCCGCTTGTATCCTTACCTGCCATTGGGTGAGCCGAGATAAATTCAACACCTGCGGGCAGCATATCCTGTATTTTTTCCACAACACAGCCCTTTACACCCGTAACATCGGTAACTACCGTACCCGACTTTATAAGTGAGCCGTACTGTTCTACCCACTCTATAAAAGTATGCGGATAAAGGGCAAATATTATAAGCTGCGCTTCGGATATGAGAGTCTCCTCCACCTCAGTACTACCCTCTACAATAAATCCCTCTTTTACGGCATAATCTATGTCCTCTCGGTTAAGGGTTATAACCTTAACCTTAAAACCTTCAGCAGTAAGCTTTTTGGCATAGCTACCGCCTAAAAGACCTAATCCTATTATAAGTACATTTTTAACTTCACTAATTTTCATTTTTTACCACTATTCCAAGAGTTTTTATTTTTTCAAAAAAGTCGGGATAGCTTTTAGCTACCGCTTCGGCTTCTGTTATACTACCGCCCGTTATACTGCAAAGCAGACTTAGTGCCATTACTATTCTGTGGTCGTTATGACCGCAAAGAGCTTCACCGGGGGGCGTTAATATTCCTTTATTTACAGTGACCTCATTATCGCCGACATCTACTTCTATACCGAATTTTCCAAGCTCTAAAGCCATCGCTTCAGCGCGGTCACTTTCTTTGATTTTAAGTCTTTTAGTACCTGTGAAATGTGCGCCGCCGAAAACAGATGCGAGCGCAAACATAACAGGTGCTAAATCGGGACAATCTGTAAGGTCAAATTCCTTTTTGCCCGTTTTCAGTCCCTCATACATTGACTTGTACACCCTATCGCCTTGTAGAGAATTTTGATCTAATCCTAAAACCTCTACATCACCGCCGATTAGATTAAAGGCATCGAGAAAAGCGGCGTTTGAATAATCGCCCTCAACTGTAAACCTACCGCCTTTATATATTTGCCCACCGCAAACAGTAAAGAGTTTTTCACCCTCACGGGATATTTTAATACCTGCATCGCAAAGCGCTTTTAAGGTAAGTTCGACATACGGCGCACTCTCAAAGTTATCGGTAATTTCAAGGGTGCTATCCCCTTTAAGTAGCGGCAGTACAAAAAGAAGCCCTGTTATAAACTGACTTGAAATATTCCCCGCTACCTTAAATTTACCTGCAGAAAGCTTTCCGCAAACGGTAACATAATCTTCACCTTTTACAAAGGTTATACTGTTTTTTGCGGCTATCTCCTCGTAAATTTCAAGATTTCTTGAAAAGAGCCGTTTTGTGCCCTTAAGGGTAATTTTACTGCCCGACAACATACAAAGCGGCAACATAAATCTTAAAGTACTTCCGCTTTCGCGGCAATCAAGTATGCACTCATTTGCTAAAAAGGGGTTTAGTCCACCCAAAACAATACTATTTTTTTCCCTTTCCACCTTAGCGCCAAGCGCTTCAAGGCAGTCAAGAGTAGCCTCAATATCGTTCGAGTATTCTATATTTGTAACTTCGCTTTTTTCCGAGAGTGCAGATGATATAAGCGCTCTGTGTGCAGCAGATTTAGATGGCGGTGCGGATATTTCACCCACTGCCCTTGACTTTTCGATAGTAACTATCATAAACTAATTTTCTCCATAATACAGTCAATAGCCTCTAAATATCCCTTAAAGCCATGCCCTGCTATAGTTTTAATACAAGCAGCCCTCACATAGCTTACCTGACGGAAATCCTCTCTTGAGGATACGTCTGAAATATGTACTTCAACTGTAGGCAACCCTACCGATTTTACCGCATCAAGTATAGCAACACTTGTGTGTGTATAAGCGGCGGGGTTTATTACTATTCCGTCAAAGCTATTATATGCCTTTTGAATTTCGGTAACTATATCGCCCTCACAGTTAGACTGATAAAGCTCTACCTCTATTCCCTTTTCAGCGGCATAGTCTTTTATCATATCACACAAATCGGCATAGGTATTCCCACCGTAAATTTCGGGTTCACGAATACCGAGCATATTTATGTTAGGACCGTTAATAACAAGAATTTTCATTTTCAAAATCTTCCTTTATTAGCTCTGCCGCCGCCTCTGCGGTGGTTTTATTTTCAATGATTTTATCTGCAGTAGAGCGATAAATATCATATCTTTCATTATACCTTTTTCTAAGGTCATCTAAGTTTGAAGACAGAGGTCTATCATCAGTTGCTATCAAAGCTTCAAGCGGACGGTCGATAAAATATATTCTGCCGTTTTTTGAAAGGTTAAATATATTTTCTTGTCTTAAAATTGCGCCGCCACCGGTTGAAACAACTGTGTTTTGAAGAGCAGATACTTCGGCTATAACGGCAGCTTCTATATCTCTAAATCCGCTCTCGCCTAAAAGCGAAAAAATATCCGAAATCGGTTTTCCCTCACGCTTTACTATTTCTTCATCGGTATCGATAAACTGCATTTTGAGTGTTTTTGCCAAAAGTCTGCCTATCGTCGTTTTGCCGCTTGATGGCATACCTGTAAGCACTATATTTCGCTTTTCGGCGAGAATTTCACTGTAAATTTGCTCGATTACAGATTGCTGAAACTTTTTATCAAGAAAGTGCTCTGCCGCAAAAATTGCCTGAGCTACAAGCATATAAAGACCGCCTACAGCATTTATTCCCTGAGCTTTTGCCTTTACTACAAGGCTTGAACAAAGCGGATTATATACCGCATCTACTACACCCTCGAGGTTTTTATAATCCTCAATATCTACAGCCGCACCCTTTATATTAGGATACATTCCGCAGGGGGTGGTGTTTATTATAACCTCAGCGTCATTATGATAAATGTTTGCTTCCTCATAGGTAATACAGTCCTCTGCCTTTGAGCGAGAAACTCTGTAACATTCAAAAGCACCCATACTCTCGGCTACTGCTTTGGCAGTTTTACTTGTTCCGCCGCTGCCGAGTATAAGTACCTTTTTGCCCTCTATCTTAATTTTTTGCCTTTCTATAAGGGCTCTCATTCCCGCAAAATCGGTATTATATCCGTAAAGCTTGCCGTCTTTATTAACTACCGTATTTACAGCGCCTATTTTCTTTGCGGTATCGCTTATAAAATCAAGAAAAGGAATAACTTCCTGCTTATAGGGTATAGTTACATTTATTGCTTTGAAATCCTTTTTTAGCATAAACTCTTTAAGTGTATGCTTTGGAATTTCCAAAAGCTCATAATCATAAGACTTAAGCTTTGAATGTATATCCTTTGAAAAGCTATGGGTGAGCTTTTCTCCTATGCAACCGTACTGCATTATTCACCCAACCAATCTGTTCCGTACTTAATTGATAGCATATCTGCAAGTACAATAGCCGTAACACTATCGGCTACAACTGCAGCACGGTGAACGATACAAGGGTCGTGTCTGCCACGAGCGGCAAGTACGGTATCACTCATAGAAGAAATATCCACTGTTTTTTGCTCGCGACTTATAGTTGGGGTGGGCTTTATAACGGTGCTGAATACTATCGGCATACCGTTTGAAATGCCGCCCAAAATGCCCCCATTGTTATTAGTAACAGTTACAACTTTTCCGTTTTCTATCTGCATTTGGTCGTTAGCATCAGCCCCCGTAGTATTAGCAAAACCGAAGCCTAAACCGAACTGCACACCCTTAACGGCAGGAATAGAGAAAAGAGCCTTTGAAAGCTGACCTTCTAGGGTATCAAACCAAGGCTCACCTATACCAGCAGGCATACCGTAAACTACAGTTTCGAGTATACCGCCCACAGAATTGCCGTCCTTCCTTGCCGCCTCTATTTTATCGGTCATAAGAGCCTTTATATCATCATTTAAAACGGCGAAATCCTTACTCCCGAGATTTTTTAAATCTTCTACACCCTCAAAGCTTCTATCCTCAACACCCGCAATATTTTTAATATGGGTGCCGATGAAAATTCCCTTTTTATTAAGGGCAGGGATTATAAGTGCGCCTGCCGCTACAATAGCCGCAGTTATTCTGCCGCTAAAGTGACCGCCGCCGCGAAAATCCTGATTGCCGCCGTACTTAATCTGTGCAGTATAGTCGGCATGAGAGGGACGCATTTTATTCTTCATTTCCCCGTAATCAGAGGAATGAGTATCGCTGTTTTCTATCATTACGGCAATGGGTGTACCTGTGGTTTTGCCCTCAAAAACACCGCTGAGTATCTTAAACTCGTCGGCTTCTCTGCGCGGCGTTGAAATATTACCCTTAGGGCGACGCTTTGATAACTGCTCACAAATAAATTCTTCACTCACAGGAATTCCTGCGGCAATACCGTCTATAACGGCGCCTATAGCCGCGCCGTGACTCTCGCCGAAAAGCGTTACCGTTAGCACATTACCTAATGTGTTTTTCATTTTTACACCCTCTTTATCATCTGTGCAAAAGTATTAAAGTCTGATTTTTCCATATTAAAGCTACCTACTTCGGTAACCGTTATATATGAAATATTTTCTCCTGCCATCTTTTTATCGTGGCGCATAGTTTCAATTATTTCTTCGTAATCGGTATCTACCGCTGTAGGTAATCCGAGGCTTTCTAAAACCTTTATAAGTCTTGCTCTGACCCTTTCTGAACACAGGGGCAACATACCGAGAGCTACACATTCGCCGTGATAAAGCGAGGGGGTATTACTTTCTATTGCGTGACCTACTGTATGCCCGAAATTCAGCACCTTGCGAAGTCCCGCTTCCTGTTCGTCTGCCTCTACTACCGAGCGTTTGATTTTTAATGAACGCTCTATAACAGTATCTATATTCTTAATAGCATCGCCCTTTTCAAAAATGGAAAAGAGCTCACTATCGTGGGTAAGCGACATCTTTACCGCCTCTGCCATACCGTTAGAAATTTGGCGTTTATCTAAAGTAGAAAGAGTATCAGCATCAATTATCACACGCTTTGGCTGATAAAAGGCGCCCACAATATTTTTATATCCGCAAAAATCAATAGCAGTTTTACCGCCTATTGAAGAATCAACCTGAGAAAGCAGTGTTGTTGGTATATTATAAAAATCAATACCGCGCATAAAGGTAGCGGCAGCAAAGCCTGCCATATCACCAACCACTCCGCCGCCTACTGCAACAACGCAGTCAGTACGGGTAAAATTCGCCCTTATGAGAGCCGACAAAATATCCTTATAGGTATCAAAATTTTTAGAAGCTTCACCTGGTTCGAAAACAAAAATCTCGGCTTCAAGACACTCTGCGGCTACCGACTTAGCATACTCCTTCGGTACACCGCTATCGGTAACTATAAGTACTCGTCTTTTAAGATTTAAGTACTCGCCGGCATTCTTTATTGCGCCGCGCTCGAGTATTATATCATATCCGCCGTCCTTTGTTTTAACGGGTATTATCATAAATTCACACCTTTATTTCTTTTTCAAAGCTACCGAGAATTTTGAGATTAGAACAGCATTTGCTAAGGTCTTCCATCATTGCTTTGCCCTCAGCACTCAATATATCTCCCTCACCCTCGGCGTAGAAATAATAGTCCCAAACAAGAGCCTTTGTAGGACGGCTCTTAAGGGCTTTAAGATTAAATCCGTGCTCACCGATAACCGATATCGCCTTACCGAGAGAGCCTGCCGCATTGTTTACGGTGAATAACATTATAAAATGATTATCAACAGGCGAATGTGCCTTTTGACTTCTTGAGAAAACAGCAAATCTTGTAGAGTTAGTGTTGCTCTCATTAATATGGGCTTCAAGCTTTTTAAGACCAAATTTTTCTGCCGCCTCGTCACTTCCTATAGCGGCTATATCGCATCTTTTCCACTCAGCAACCTGCTTTGCGGCAACGGCGGTATTCACAGCCTCAATAGTTTTAAATCCGTGCTTTTCGATATATGAAGCACATTGACCAAGAGCCTGAGGATGACTTATTACCTCTTTTATACCGTCAAGAGTAGCACCCTCAACCGCCAACAGATTTTGTACTATATCGGCTTCATATATTCCGTTTGCAAAAAGTGAACCGAAAAAGGCTAAATCCATAACCTTTCCTACATCACCGTTGAAGCTGTTTTCAATAGGAAGTAAAACGCAGTCACATTCCCCGTTTACTACCGAATTATAGGCTGTATCAAAATCAGGATATCCTATACAATTGGCATCAGGGAAAATTCGCTCTGCTACAATATTTGCAAAAGCTCCCTCAACACCGCTATAGGCTACGCGCATACCGTCAAGCTCGCGATGCTGAAGTGATTTTGAAATATCTATTGTGCTACGCAAAAAATTTACATAGTAGGATTTATAATCCTCATTTTTTATGAATTCGGTATTACGGTTAATAATTTGCTCCTCACGGGCAATATCATCAACCTTTATACCGTGCTCTTTTTTATAGTGGGCAACCATTCTAGCGGCATCCATACGCTCCTCAAAAAGAGAAGCCATCTTTTTATCAACACCGTCAATTATTTGCCTTGCCTTTTCGAGTTCTGTCATTTATTTTACCTCGTACTCATCATAAAGTGCCTTAAATGCGCTAAGCGAGCGCTTTATGGTATCGTATGCAACACAGTAAGAAATTCTTACATAGCCTTTTGCTCCGAAGCTATCTGACGGAACGAGCAAAAGCTCATACTTCTTTGCTCTCTCACAGAAAGCATTTGCGTCCTCCTCGAGTGATTTTACAAAGAGATAAAAGGCACCCTTAGGCTCTACCGCAGTATATCCCATCTCAGTAAGGCTATCATAAAGCAAGCGGCGGTTTTTATCGTACTCTGAAATGTCGGCAGTCATACCGTCGCACTCCATAGCCACCCTCTGCATAAGACTTGGCGCGCAAACGAAGCCTAAGCTTCTTCCCGCACCGCAAACGGCAGCAAAAACATCGCTTGCGCCTTCACATTTGGGAGATACGAAAATATATCCTATACGCTCACCGGGGAGAGATAACGATTTACTGTAAGAATAACAAACTATGGTATTATCGTAGTAGTTCGGTATATAGGGTACCTCTACGCCGTATGTAAGCTCACGGTAGGGCTCATCTGCGATAATATAAATTCTTTTTTTGTACTCTTTAGATTTTTCTTTTAAGAGAGCAGCTAGCGCCTCGATTTGCTCAGCAGATATCACATTACCCGTAGGATTATTGGGGGAGTTTATGATTATTGCAGCGGTCTTTTCGCTTATTGCTTTCTCTAGAGCCGATAAATCTAAATCGAAATTATTACCAACTCCGCAAACTGCTACCGATACAGCATTAGCGTTTTCTACAAAGACATCGTATTCGGGGAAATAGGGTGCTAAAAGAATTACCTCGTCACCCTCGTTACAAACAGCCTTTAAGGAAACCGTAAGGGATGCTGCGGCTCCGCAGGTCATATAAATATTCTGCGCCGATGCATCTGCACCAAATCGGGACTTTATATTTTCAGCAATTTTTGTTCTAACCGCCATATCGCCTGCGGCAGAAGTATAGCCATGCAAAGCTACACTGTTGCCCTCTGATACTAAACGAACTATTGTATCATTTACAGCTTTAGGAGCAGGGATACTAGGATTTCCAAGACTAAAATCAAATACATTTTCTGCACCAATCTGAGCTTTTCTGCGATTAGAGTATTCGAAAATCTCTCTGATAACAGAGGGCTTCTTGCCTAAATTCATCATCTTTAAATTCATAAATTTCACTCCAATAAAAAATCCGCAAACAGTTAGTACCTTTTTGGGCACAAACGGTTGCGGACTGTCTGTTACTGATTTAAGAAAAGAGCAATTATGCTACTTCTTTCTTAAAAGAGGTCAGGCAGCCCAAAGTAAAGTAATAAAAATAATAAAACTTCTTATCAAACACTTTCAGCCGCTCCTTTCTCTTAATTTACTTTATATAATACTCTTTTTAAATAGCTTTGTCAAGGACAAAACGAAAATTTATGCAATAAAAAGCATAAATTTTCGTTTACTTTAAATTTCTAATTCCATTTTGACGTGCATAACGCCCTCTTCCAAAAATTCTTCAGAAACGGTTTTAAACCCAAACCTTTCATAAAATCCTATTGCATGGGTTTGAGAATCAAGGCAGATAGTTTTACAAGGCATATTATCCTTTATATCGGATATTGATTTTAAGATAATATCTGTACCTAAGCCTACTCCATGAATTTTTGATAGCACCCTGCCTATTCTGACTGCATTTTTGCTACTATCGGTATAAAACGCGCGCAAATAAGCTAGTATTTCGCCGTTTTGTTCGATAAAGAAATGTCTTGCATCAAAATCTATGCCGTCCATATCCTGACAGTGCATTTTCTGCTCTAATATAAAAATTTGTGAGCGCACCTTTAAAATTTCATAAAGTTCTGTTAAATTTAGCTCGCCAAAATTTTTAGCAACAAAGTTCATTTATATCACCGTTTTAGAATTAAAAGGTAGCTTCACCGTCGTGAGCTAAAAGGGAAGCCGAAACAACACCGTCTATCCCCATAACACGCTTTACAAGCTCACTGCCGTCAGCGGTTCTAAGCTCAATAACCAAATCGAGAGATGACTGTGTCATATTCCTTGACTTAACATTTGCATGCTTCGAAAATTCTTTTGCAACACTGAGAATTTTTTCTTCGATGTCAAAGGCGTCCGCATTAACAACCAAAAGCATAGGGGCACGGGCTACGGGGAGATGATTTAAGATTAAAACACCCAAAGTAACAATTATCGATAAAATGATTGCAACCTGAGCAAGTCCCGCACCGCAAATAATACCAACGCTTATAGACCAAAACAAGAACATTAAATCTAACGGGTCCTTAATAGCTGTCCTAAATCTTACAATAGATAAAGCACCGACCATACCGAGTGATAGCACTACGCTAGACTGCATTGTTAAAATAATTGCAGTTGTAATTACCGTTATTCCTGCCAAAGAAATATTAAAATTCTTTGAGTAAAAGGTTTTTCTTGTAATTACACGGTAAACTAAGAATATGTACAGTGCTATCGCACTTGCAACGGCGAGAGCTATAACCACTGTCGGTATTGTAATTTCAGAACCGGCAAAGCCCTCTAAAAAGGATTTCTTAAAAATGTCTTTAAAACTCATATCGTTCTCCTTACAGTGTGTATTTTCTGCATAAATAATACTTGGAAAATGCAGTTTGTGTTAAACTGCGAAGCTGTAAATTTCGATAAATAAAATCAGGAAGATATTCATCGTACTTTACTTCCATTAAACTGTGACCTAAAGGCATTATCGGTCTTTTAGGAATTTTTTCATCTAAAAAGCTATCAATGGCTTTTGATGATGCAACATTAGTATCAAGTGTTACTCGCACATTTCCGTTTTTATATACAAACGGTATTCGCTCATATTCAACAATTACCACAGGGCGAAGTTTTCGTGTTAACATTTCGCAAGTGAATTTTTGTAAAAGCGGCGGCTGATCGGCAATTAGCGGAACAGTTTTCCCCGCCATTAAATTTTTCGTTTGCTCTACAGTTAAAGGACAAGAGGTTTTAAAGGTTTTGCCCCTTTCCTTTCTTTTGCACTCAAGGCGTATCTGCTCTGTAGAGTGATTATAAATACGGATACGGAATTTTTCTCTGGGGTCAGTTCCGTCCTCATTTTCTCGCATACAACGGTTATTGTAGTCATCAAAATAAAGACTGCGGATGGTATAAACACCTGAATTATTGGTATGCTTATCGGGGAGCATTAAATTCTTAATGCGAACCTTAAGTAACTGAAGCTCTGCGTTACTTATTATGTATTTAAGTTCGTGACGAAATTTTTTATGGGTTACCTTTTCCATATTCCGTCACCCCCGCTCTTTATTTGTTTTATGGCAACAAACAACAAAATTAAAAACATCACCGCAATTATACCTATGGGTGCAAGTTTAATAATATCGTCAAACTTAAGCTTTCCTTTTTCTTCCCATTTGGCATAAACCTCGGTATCTTCATATATAGGCTTTGTACTGTCGAAAGGCTCATCGGTGTCAGTATAATACCAACCGAGGAAGGTTGAAGTTTCGGTATCATCTACCGTTGGAGTAGAGCCTACCTGTTCACCCAATTTAAGATGATAATAAAGCTCATTACCCTCACTGTTTTTGAAATAAACCTGATGGTATTCCGCCTTTTCAAGCCAAACATCACTTAAAAATTTAGTATGTTTAGACAAATACTCTTTGATTTCTTTAGCGCCCTTTAGTAAATCGTCGCCCTTTATATCGGAATTCCAACGAAGCTCGTTCATTTTGGCAGACAGACCAATACTTTCTGCGTAAATATCAATATCTTTGTCAATTAACTTTTGTAATAAAGGAAGATACTCGCTTTGGTAAATTTTGAGGATATGATTATAAAACGAGTCCTTTTTATACAAAAACTTAAACCACTGATTATCCTGAACCGTATCGTATTTAGGACGGTTTACAACAAGGGTATTAGGATTTGATATGCTCCAATCCTTATCAAAACCGTTTCCTATCGCATGGTCATAATCCCAGACAGGTCCGGCGTACAGTAAATTGTTATCGAAATAAAAATATTGGCTTGTAAGTCCTGCGTCAAGATTGCCGAAAACCTCTTCAATTAAAAACTTTTTACCCCAAGAATCTAAATCGATAAATTCTTGCCATGATTTTCCTGTGGCCGAGTCAATTCCGTTATCGGAAATTATAGCATTCTCTGCCGACTGACAAATCCACTCAAACTCTGCCAACAAGCCACCCGATATATTTTTAGGATAATGAAGTCTTATAGCCCTTTTAGTATCGGTAGAAATATATGTATAGTTTTGAGCTTGCAATCTATCTTCTTTTTCAAAGGATGCAAGGAAGCTGTTGTTACCCTCAATAGCCACACGCTCAGTATGAACTTCATTTCGTTCAGAAAGTAAATAAAGTCCTGCATACTCACCGTTTAAATAAAGGTCTACAAATTGTGCATCGGGTGAATATTTAAATCCTACATTCTTTGCAAAATCATAAACGATTTTGTTTCTAAGATTTGAAGGGTCCGCCGCATTTGATAAAAGAATCCATTCTGTAGCTGTGCCCAAGCAAAGTAAGTTGCCTTCTTTAGAAAGGGTTAAGCTATACGGCTTTTTATCAAAAGCCTCCCAAGTGTTATTCCCTCTACCCTTTATAGAGTTTAAATCTCCCTCATACTCGGTATTGCCGCTTGCTGAATAAAGTCTTATCTTACCCGTTTCTTTATTACCTTTTTTAGAATGTATATAATCCATACTGCCTGACTGTGTGTCAATATGCATAGCAGCAACATCGCCCGATTTTAAAAAGGTAATGTTTTTTTCTAAAGTGTTTCCCCACTTATTGTATGTAAGTTTATACTGTGTATCAAATTTTAAATTTTCACAAAACAAACCCTCTGTTAACTTGATACCGTTAATACTCACCGCATTATTTGTATTAAGTTTAATTTTGGTTTTTGATAGCTCGGCATAACTTGGCAAGAAGAGAAAAACATCATTTTTACCATTATCAAAACACTCTATCTGTTCTGTTTTGCCGTTATTAGCAACCAAAACACTAAACGGCAAATCTTCTGTCGGCTCTGAAAGGAAGAAACCGATAAGTCCTGCTAGAACAAGAAAAACTGCAGTAAAAATGCATATAACTATTCTGCCTTTTCGCATGGTTTCCTCCCCTTTACTTCTTATTTATTACAAATGATTTTTATAGAAAAGCTTATATATCGGTCGTAAAAGCTTAGTTAAAACCATCAAATATAATAGTTTATCTTTAACTTTGCTATGCCTTGAAAAAAGATAATATATTATATTTTCTTTCATAATTTTTCTGTAAATTTTATAATCCGACTTTACTTTTTCGGACAAATCAGGGCTTTTTTTCTCCATAGCTAGTGCTATATTATAGGCATTACTTGCCGAGAAGAACTTGAAACTTTTTTTAACAGTAAGGTTTTGCTCTTTTATCTGTTTTTCTATTCTTTTTAAATTGTTATAAACAACAGATGAGTGTTGCTCATTTAAGAATGTAAGAGAAGTTGTAACACTTCCTTCTCTCTCTCGGTAATAATAGAGCGCATCACTTACTTTTACTATACCGTTTCCCTTTACAATTAAGGGGATAAGAAGTGATAGTTCTTCGTTTGTTTCGCCGCTTGGAAAACGGATATCATCAAAAAGCGAAGCTTCGAAAAGCTTATCACAAAGTGAAGTGCTCTCTGTTAAAAATAGGTCTTTTACTGCCGCTGTTGTATCCATTTCTTTTTTTACTGTTTCCGCTTTAAGCTTTTGAATTTCTCCGTTTTTTAGTATGCGGTATGTATTACAGCAACAAATTTTTATAGCTTTATCAGATATTGCCTCTAACATTTTTTCGTACATACAAGGGTCAATATAGTCATCACTATCGACAAACCCTATATAATCGCCTGTAGCTATATCTAAACCTGCATTTCTCGCTGAAGATGCTCCCCCGTTTTGTTTTTTAATCACCTTTATGCGAGGGTCCCTTTCTGACCAGATATCGCACATTTTAGACGAATTATCCGTACTGCCGTCATCAACAAGTATTATCTCAATATTTTTATAAGTCTGATTTACAATGCTTGTTACACAAGCATCCAAATACTGCTCAACATTATAAACAGGAACTATTATGCTGATTAAAGGCTTATCCATTTATGTTTTCCTCACTTAGAGTGTTTTGTTTTACTAGCCCCTTCTTAAAAAGGTGCTTTGCAATATTTAAAACATAAGAAAAAGATTGCGGTTCACAGAGTGAAACCACCATGAAATACAAAGAAAGCACTACAAGTGCATACGGTACGCAGAAAGCAAAAATGCGAATATATGAATCGAGTTTTACTACAATATATCGGCTTACAAACATTATAAAGATATATATTATAAAGTTGATTCCCCATATTTTATAAGTACCCACAGGGCTTCTGCCGATTATCCGCTTATTTACATAGAGAATAAGATAATTCGTTCTATAAAGCGAAGAAATTATCGTTCCAAAAAGTGCACCGTATATTCCGAAAAACTGAATTAGTACAATCGAGATTGCAATATTAATAACCGATTCAAGTATCGCGCTGTTCTGAGTCTGTTTAAAATGACCCGAAATATGTACCATAGCATCAAAGGGATATCTTCCTGCCGACAAAAGATTTATAAAAACAAATAAGAACGGCAGATATTTATCGATATAGTTTATATCGGTTACGCCCTTTGTATATAACGATAAAAACGGCAAAACAAAGAAATTTGCAATAGTAAAAAGCGCGAAAGAAAAGGTTATTATATAAACCTCAAAGGTGCGATAAAGCTTTAAAAAAGCATTTTTATCGGTATGAAAAACATGGGCTATTTTAAATTCTAAAGATTCCTTAACTGTACGAAGAACCTTGTTTATCATATCGAACAGTAAAGCGTACATCGCATAAACGCTTACCTTTTTAAGAGTGCTGAAAATTGTAAGTAAAACTGTAGCGATATTAGAGGTTATAAGATAATTTATTTCATGAACAAAAACATGCTTGCTCTGTGAAATGGCGCTTCTATCGGGGTCGGCTTTAAGGTTAATCCATGAATAGTGTTTTTTGATATAATATGTGATATAAGCCATCTGTGCAAAGCTTGCAAGCATTGCCACAAACTGCACGAATACCACATCGTAGCCTAAAGAAATAAAAACGATTTTTGCGATTTGTTTAAATGCATTAGTGAATAACTCAAGGCCTGTACGGATATAATTTTTTCCGTCTGCCCTAAGTAATATAAGATACTTTCCGTGGAAAAAGTAATTAACAACATTTCCGAATCCGTTGAAAAGGATAACAAGGACAACCGTAATGTAAGGAATATCCGTGTTAATAAGTATCGGATAAATTATAGAAAATGCTAGAACAAGACCTAAATATATAAAGCCTGTTTTATGATAATATTTGTTTGTTGCGGATAAAATAGCGCTTGTGCTATTACGGTTATTTTGCGCGATAGACTTATATAAAGCCTGACAGGCTGCCGCCGCAATACCCGCTTCAACAATTGCGATATATGCATATATGTTTGTTACTGATGATAAAAGTCCGTTAACCTCCGAACCGTAATTCGTAAGTATTAATTTTGGAACAATAATTCCAAGAAGTAATGTTACAACCTGACTTAAAATACCTACAACGAGATTGTATTTAATTTTCTTTTCAGTTTTCATATCAATCTCCTTGTAAATATTTTAAAATTCTCTATATTTTCCACAACACCCCGACAAGCTTTGACTTGTCGGGGTGTTATGATAACTTAAATTAAACTGCCATTACCCAACATTTATACAATTTACACTGTTTCCTGTAACATTTTATAATATTTGATTATATCCAAGATATCAAATTTCTTATCTCCGTTAAAGTCTAACCTCGGTATATCAGCTTCGTCATACTTAGCAGAGCCTAAGATTAAATGCTTCATATAATAGTAATCGGTAATTTCTGCTTTTCCATCACCATTTACATCATATCCGTAAGCTTCGATAACGGTTATATCTGTCTTGTCACCGCAAACAGTACAATGATGTGACTTGCTACCGTCTGTTGTATGGGTAGGCTCGACATCTACTGTCCATTCATCAGAATAGCTGTGACCGTGAGCTTCAACTAGCACATCACCGCATACTGTACATACCTGATCATCTGTGCAAGTAGCATCAGCACCTGCAGTATGGCCTGTAGCATCTACATAATCTCCTACATACATATCTCCACAGTCGCATGCATAGATTGTGTAACCTCTATCTGTACAGGTGGGTGGAGTTATAGCAAATTTATAATTATGAGCAACAACATCTACATAATCTGCTACATAGGTATCCCCGCATGCACAAGTATAGGTTGTATAACCCTTTTCTGTACAAGTAGGTGCAGTTACTACTGCGTTATAGTTATGACCCGTAGCAGCATTTAATATTGTACCGCATACTGTACATATTTGGTCTTCTGTGCAGGTAGCGTCAGGACCTTCAGTATGTGGAATTACACCAACATAATCTGATACATATGTATCTCCGCAATGACAAGTATAGATTGTGTAACCCTGTACTGTGCATGTGGGAGGTATTACTGTTGTTTTATGGCTGTGACCTGTAGCATCTACATAATCACCCTTATATGAGTGACCGCATTCGCAGATGTAGGTTGTATAACCCTGCTCTGTACAGGTAGGAACAGTTACTGTTGTTGCCTCATATTTGTGATCGGTTACGGGATTTAATACTATACCGCACTCTGTACAAGTCTGAGGATTTTGACATGTTGCTTCAGGACCTGCTGTATGCGTAGCGGTAACCTTACCGCCGGCACCTACAGTATAATAGATACCGTCAACCTTAACAAGACCCGCATTTGATACAGTTTTACCTGTTTCGTAGTAGTAAAGCTGACCGTCAATTAGAGCAATTTCACCCTTAACAGTAACTCCGTCAACAACCTTGATACCAAGCATTCTACCGTCATCAGCAAATCTATATGTATCATCAGGTACAATTCCGTTACCCTTCCATACATAGAAGCTGCCTGTCGCAATTTCACCGTAGTCGCCTGCGAAGTAATAGTATCCGTCTACGATTACTATACCTGCCTTTTTAGCACGACCTGTGTCATAATAGTAAAGTTTACCGTCAATTTCAATGATTTCGCCCGTAACGGTAACGCCGTCAACGACCTTGACGCCAAGCATCTTACCGTCGTCAGCAAATTTATATGTAGCTTCAGGCACAATTCCGTTACCCTTCCATACATAGAAATCACCCGTTGCAATTTCACCGTAATCGCCTGCAAAGTAATAATAACCGTCAACGATTACTATACCTGCCTTTTTAGCTACACCCGTATCGTAGTAGTAAAGCTTGCCGTCGATTTCGACAATCTCGCCCTTAACAGTAACTCCGTCAACAACCTTGATACCAAGCATTTTACCGTCGTCGGCAAATCTATAAGTGGCTTCGGATACAATTCCATTGCCCTGCCATACATAGAAATCACCCGTTGCGATTTCACCGTAATCACCTGCAAAGTAATAGTATCCGTCTACGATTACCATACCGGCTTTGGTTCCTAAACCGTTTTTATAGTAATAAAGTACGCCATCTATTTCAAAGATACCGTTTACATACATTCTGCCGTTTTCGTCAAAATAGTATGTCTTATCGGCAGGAAGGTCGCAATGTGTCTCCCAAACATAGTAGGACTGACCTGTTATCATTGAACCCGGAGCATCGAAGAAGTAATAATATCCGTCAACCTTATAAAGACCTCTCTTATGGTGACCGTCTACTATGTAATATACTTCGCCGTTTTCGAACTTATAAATTCCGTCAGGAATGGGTCTGCAGATACCGTCGGTACCGAAATCGTACCATTTACTAATTCTTGTGTTAACAGCATCGTAATCACTTACATACTGATAACCGGTTATTCGGTAACCGCTCTCAAAATAATATCTTTCGCCGTCAATAATCTCCCAACCCTCACTGTAATATGCAGGGCCGTAGTAGTAGCGAACTCCACCTGCTAAAGTAACCCAAACGCCGCTTACAAGACGACCTGTAGCTTCAAAGGTGAATTCAACGCCATCAACCTTATTTTTGCCCTCCATAGCAGCTTGGGTTGAGGGGTTATAGTAATGCCATTCGCCGTTTATAGTCTGCCATCCCGATTCAAGAACACCGAGTTTAGCATAACGGTAAAGACCTATTGTCTCATCGAAGAATACGCCTGTATATTTTGTCTGGCCGACATTTACACCATTAGTTCCGAAGTCATAGTAATAGCCTTCAACCGGCTTTACACCGGTGTATTTAACGCCGTCTTTATAATAAGTAAATCCGCCGTCCTCGTTATACCAACCCTGTTTCAGAGCGGTAATTAAGGTGTATTCATCACTGAATTCTTTATATACACTCTCAAAATAAGCACCGGTCTCGCTCGGAAGATCCGGATTAACAAAGGGATAAAGCCCAAATTGCTCCTGATTTTCGGGCTTTTGCGCAAAGCTGTAAAGAGCATTTGCTCTAAGATAAATCTTATATCCTATACGACCTGTATGTACTGCAGCAAGCTCACTCTCAGCATTTACGGCAGCATCACTCTTAGGAGTAAGCTTAATTCCGCTAACAATACAAAGCGGGTTTGCAGTTGCGGGGTCTATTGCTTGAGTTTGATCTATCCATCTAAGTCTTAATGTTAAAGAATTTTCTTCTTCATTAAAGGTTGTAGTTTCCAACTTAAAGTATTCGTTAAGAACTGTCAACTTACTGTAATCTACATCAAAATTCTTATCAAAATAGAGTACAGGAGTAACTTCTGTAAGAACGCTCACACGCTCAGCAAGCTGTAATAGGAAGCTCCACGCAGAAGCATCCTCCATATCAGAACCGGGAAGCATATAGGTAAGGTCCTCTAGCTGCTCAGGAATCGGAATCTGTGTCATATCCATTGCAAAGATATAGGAAGTTACCATATCCTTATCTTCGTCTACAATGAAATATTTGCTATTATCGTCTGTTGTAGAGTTAGAAACTGTTCTATCCCAAGCAAGCTGACGGTCACCGCCTATTGCCTGGTCAAAATCGAAGGTTGCTTCGCCCTGATTATAGAGAGTAACAGTAAATACTGCTGTTGTTTCAGGGTTTGATTTTAATGCAACTGTAATTTTTACTACCTTAATGCCGGAACTCTCGTCACCAACAAAGGTTAATCCTTCAACCTTGCCTGCAGAGGGATTATCAAGGGTGATAATTACATCGTCGGCATTATAAAGCACCTTTTTACCGTTATATGAGAGGATAGCAGGAATCTTTATCGTTGCGCCGTAAACAGCGTCAGCTGTTTGCTTATCAAAGTGAATCTTATCAGGTGTAACGATATTTATTTTCTTGGAACCGATAATTTCATCGCCTAAGTAAAGATAGATATCAACCGGACCGTCTCTTAAAGGAGTAAATACGCCGTCCTGTGTAATAGTTGCCCACTTTTCATCAGAAACGCCCCAAGTAACACCCTCAGGCATATCTACAACATTACCTGTTGCACTAACAGCAGTAGCAGTTACTTTCATCTGTGTATTAACCGTTACAGTATTGTTTTCAACATCTAAAACTGCATGGTCAAAAGCAGTAGAACTGGGTGCTGTAGAAACTATCATCAAGGAAGTACTTACTGAACGGGCAAAACCGTCAGAAGGGTTGCTTGTAACGCTGAGTTCCTCTTCGCCCTCTTCCTTTGAAACAAAGGTGGTAGATCCGCCGCCGTCAAGGTTAACTGCGTTTATACAGCCTGCCTCAAGCATAATCTGTGCGATTTCCTGCATACTACCGCCGCAGGATACAGGCTCTTGCCTACCGTCAAGTACCATAAGTACAACCTTGCCTGTTCTTGTGATACCAACAGCAGTTCTGGAAGCACGGTCGTTATAATAATTCTCTGTTTTAGCAACAGCTATTTTGCCGTCTTTAACCAATGTAGCGCCAAATGCGGCAATACCCTCTTGAACCTGACCTTTGTAAATTGTGTTATATTCTTCGGTAGTTCCGATTACAGCACTACCATCCTTAAGAATGCCAAAGAAGCCATTTGAGTTAATGCTCTTATACTCTATGCCGTGCATTACAAACAAACCGCTCGGTTCACCTGTAGACATATTGTATCCTGCACCGTTTGTGCTTACCACTACATTGTAATTGGGAATATAATACTCGCTATCGGGGTTACCATACTTGTTCTGAGCAGCATTTGCCTGGTCAAGAACTCGCTGCATAGCCCATCCCTTTGAGGGATCGTTGTCGTGGTAGTTTGCATATACATTAACATCATCGCGGGTAATATCTGCAGTAGCAAGATAATACACCATCTGCTTATTATCAGCAGAAGTAGCATACTTAATCTGTCGAGTAACACCCGGAGCTAAGTTTGAAGTGGTTGTATCAAACACCGTAAAATAGGGGTTGTCAACTACATCTACAAAGTCGCCTACAAGTTGGCAAATATAATCAGCAAAAGCATAACAACAAGCTTTTCTTAAATCTGCTAAGTTTTCAGTTGTAAACTCTCTTGTGCCCTCTAAGGTTGTTATAACCTTATTACTTGTGTATTCAGCATAAACCTTTTCGCGCAAATCTGCTCTAAGGCTTATATTGTCTAATCTGTTCTTTAAAAGATACTCTGCTCTGTATTCGAGAGTGAGGTCTCCTGTGAAATACTCAGAGAAAATGTAGTAAAGCATTCCTCTTTCGTATTCAAGAGACTTTATCTGTTCCATCAAATAAAATCCGTCGAGGTCGCCTAAAATATCTGTAGGAGAGAAGCATTCCTGTTCACCGGTTAATTTACCAAGATATTTTTCTAAAATTTGCTCGGTCATTTCCTCAACAGTACCTGTAGTTCCGCCTCTGTCAGACTGGCTTATAAGGTCAACAATATCACCTGCCCAACCTGCAACATCGGCGTGGTTTACGCTGAAGTTGTTGTGGTAGGTAATATCCATTGTACCGAACATATGACCAAAGTCGACATAATCACCGTTCGGAAGATAAAAATTCTCTATGTTCTTAAGCGCGCTGATGTAAATCTTTTCCTCTTCAGGAAGACCCTCATTAGCACTAGTTTCAAGCTCTGTAATGAAATTTGCAAAATCCGCATCTTCATATCCTGCCATAATTTGCCAAGAGCCTGTGTTATAACGGTCAACACCTGTACGAATATACTTAATCACTAATTCTACAGGGTCCTTACCGGGATTTTGTATAGAGTACTCAACCGCACATTCTTCAAGAGCGGCAAAATACATCATAAAAGTATCAAAATCCTCAATTTTGGGTTCGCTAGACCCTTCGCCTTCCGCAAAGATTTGCATCGGCATCAAAGAGAACAGCATAAGCACTGCTAACAAGATTGAAAGCATGCGCTTCATAGTGTTTTTAACCATCTGACTTCCTCCTGTTTAAAAATATTTATGCCAAAAAATTGTTAACTATATAAAGCATTAATGTCATACCCAAAGACTGCACTTTGGGTATGACTGTCATTTTAAATTAGATTATTCCTTGTAAAATTGTGTAATATTTGATTAGGTCTAAGATATCAAATTTCTTATCACCGTTTAAATCTAACATCGGTAAATCTGCCTCGTCATACTGAGCAGAACCTAAGATTAGATGCTTCATATAATAGTAATCGGTGATTTCTGTCTCGCCGTTTCCGTTTATATCATATCCGTAAGCTTCGATAACAGTTATATCTGTCTTGTCACCGCAAACTGTACAATGATGTGACTTGCTACCGTCTGTTGTATGGGTAGGCTCGACATCTACTGTCCATTCATCAGAATAGCTGTGACCGTGAGCTTCAACTAATACATCACCGCATACTGTACATACATGATTTTCTGTACAAGTAGCTTCAGCACCGGCAGTATGGCCTGTTGCATCTATATAATCATTGACATAAGTATCACCGCAAGCACAAGTATAGGTTGTATAACCCTGTTCTGTACAAGTAGGTGCGGTTACTACTGCTTCGTGGTTATGGCCTGTAGCTGCATTTAATACTTCACCGCATACTGTACATACCTGATTTTCTGTGCAGGTAGCATCAGCTCCTGCAGTATGACCTTTTGCGTCTACATAATTATCTACATAAGTATCACCACAAGCACAGGTATAGGTTGTGTAACCCTGTTCTGTACAGGTAGGCTCTGTTACTACTGCATTATGGTTATGACCTGTTGCTGCATTTAATACTTCACCGCATACTGTACATACCTGATTTTCTGTGCAAGTGGCATCAGCACCGGCAGTATGACCTGTTGCGTCTACATAATTATCTACATAAGTATAACCACAAGCGCAAGTATAGGTTGTATAACCTTGCTCTGTACAGGTAGGTGCAGTTACCACTGCTTCATAAGTGTGTTTAGCTGCAACTAATACTTCGCCGCATACTGTACATACCTGATTTTCTGTGCAAGTGGCATCAGCTCCTGCAGTATGACCTTTTGCGTCTACATAATTATCTACATAAGTATCCCCGCAAGCGCAGGTGTAGGTTGTGTAACCCTGTTCTGTACAAGTAGGTGCAGTTACCACTGCTTCATAAGTGTGTTTAGCTGCAACTAATACTTCGCCGCATACTGTACATACCTGATCTTCTGTGCAAGTGGCTTCAGTGCCTGCTATATGCTTTTCGCAATTCCACTTATCATTTGCATAGGTGTAATTATCGTTACCTGTCTGCAAATAAGTTCCGTCACCATTGAGGAGTTTGGCAGGTGTAACAGAAATTTCAGTGGGTACGGCATGCTGATCTCCGTCCACTGTTTGAGCCACCGCCTGATAAGTAACAGAGTTTGTAGTTGCGCCCATCTTTACAACACCATTATCTGTACTGAAAATCTTAGCACCGCCAGCTGTTGTATAGAAATTACCCTGTGTAGCATCTAAAGTGCCGTTAACCTCGATAAAAGCGTCAACTAAATCAGCTGCAGTTCTTGTATATGTTCTGCTGGGTGAATACTGTACCGCCCTAAATTTATCATTTGCCGGTGCTACATATCCGCCCCACTGTTCGCTATCATATAGATAAACACTTATTCCTGAATTGAGTTTTACTTCAGCGCCTTCTTTAACCGTAATGCTAGCCCCCGGTAAAACTGCTATATCCTGTGCCATTGTAACATTACTGCCTTCATTTGCAATAATGCTGATATTGCTGTTTACGGGAAGTACAAAGTCCTTTGAATTTAAATCTGTTCCACCAATGCTCATACTAATCGGAGAAATGGTCATATCGCCGTTAAGTTCAACAATAAGTCTATCTGTTGCAGGATCGTAACGCTTGGTTACTGTACCTCTTGTCAGATTAAACATTGAGCCGTCAGTAGTGCCGTCAGAGAAAAAGCCAACGTTGGAACTATATACCGATAATGACATATATATAGAAGTATAGCAATTTTCCTTTGCGCCCGACTCAATTGTAAGCGGAACTTCTATATTCTGAATATAATACTGAGACATCGGGAAAACCGAACTATCCGCTAAATCTGAAGTTTGTGTGCCACCACGGAAATCTTCAATCTGGAAGTTTTCGTAAATAGTAGAGCCGCTCTTTGCATAAACACTGCCCTTACCGTAAATATAACCCCACGCATAAAGCGCCGCATTTGCGTTTACGGTAATATTTGAGTTTTCTTCCATATAAATGTAACTACAGGGGCCTGACGGTGAACCTGCGCCGCGACCGTTTCCGTTTGGATTGGCATGTTTTGCCGAAAGACTTATAGCACCGTTAACCGTAATATTAGCACCGCTTACCATTGTAAGCTTTCGGTAAACATAAGGCTGTGACCACGGAACTGCCTCTTTATTACCAGTTAAAATGCTTCCCTGAGTGCCAAGATTCCCAGGTTCATTTGTATAAAGAGTGTTAGCATCATCAAAGGGAATAAGAAGAGTTACACCCGCATCGATAGTATAATCACCTGCTGCCAATCTACCGTTATTAGCAAGGATAATAACCTTATTACTAACAGTAGCCGCCATATCGGAAGCTGCATTCAAATCATCATAAAGATAAGAATATGTACCGCTTACTCTAAAGTAAGCTGGTGAGCTACTGTTTACAAACACAGCCTTTAATGTTACAGCTGAAAGGGGATAATGAGTATATGTTGCGCTTTCAGAAATAATCTGTTTTGTGTTTTCATCAACCCATGCTAAAAATGTTGATCCGCTGCTAGCAGTAGCAACAAGCGCTACAGATTCAACATTTTGCGTAGTACCTGAAGCAATAGTGTTTCCGTCTGAAGTCACGGAACCTAATGCACTGTCATAATTTACAGTTACATCATGGCCACCCGAAATTTCTGTTAAAGCAACATTAGATAATACAATCTTAACTTCGGTTGAACCACTAGCTGTAATTACAATATTTAAAGAAGCTCCCGCACTTAAAACAAAAGAATATCCTGTTGCATTTGAGCCAACACTGACACCATTAATACTAACAGAACCCTTTGAGATATTAGTAAGAGTATAGTCAAAAGTAAGTTCAGCAGCACTGTCCAATTTATTTAATATAGTAACAGTATTAGTTTGCGAACCGAAAATACTACCCTTAGCAGAAAGGGTAGCCGTTGTACCTGAAACAGAAATTCTTTTTGAATATGTACTGCTTGCCGTATCTGTAAGAGTAAGAGCACCATCAAGCATATCCAAAGAAGTTCCTGCAAAAACATGTACGGGAGTTACGCTTACAATTAAAACAATTGCAAGAACAATAGGAAAAATTCGCTTAGTAATCTTTTTAAACATATTATTTCCTCCTAAATTTAATATATATAAATACTGCAAAAGGCGCAGTTAATGTATACAAGAAATTAAAAAATTCGCACACACTTAATTATACTCTTTTCTAAGCAAAAATACAAGTACTAATCTTATACAAAGCAACTCAAAGTTGCTCTGTCTTTTTATTTATAAATGGCAATGAGAAAACGAAAAACATCATATAGGCAGCCTCTGTTCGCATTGACTGATTATAAACAACAAGTATCAACGCTACAACTGCAATTACCTTTGCTAACTGACAGTGAAGCGCTTCACCCTTGCCGTTTTTAAGGCGTTTTCCGGCCCAGCTATAAATTAGCACAAAAAACGAAAAATATGTAAGAAGTCCTATAAGGCCTGTTTCTAAAAGCATAAATGAAGTAGAAAACCAGTTATAGTGCAAATAACCGTTACTCTTAGAAAACGGGGTTGTTAAAAAACTGAAGGCTGATGTATCGCAGTTGCCAAGCCCTAAACCGAGTAATCTCTTAGGCCAGGAGGTTAAAAACATATTCCAGGACATTGGAACACTTGTAAGTCGGTTCATATCACCGGCTCCCGTATAGCCCTCTGTAGAAAGAGCAGTTTCGACTATTCTGTCAATCGTAAACCAATTCGCCCAAGTAGGAAATATTTGCATAAGGATTGTAATACCTAGAATTACACCTACAACAGACAGTATAATCAAAGAAAGCTTCTTAAAGGTAAATTCCGTAACCAACACCGCTATCGCAACAATTACAATAAACAGAAAATAGAAAAACTTTAACTCAGCCAAGGCGGAAACAATTATTGCCATTAAGCACTTTATAAAAAGAAGATAAAATTTTTCTTTATTATTAAGGTAAGATAGTATTGACTTAGCAATGATAATTGAAAAGAAAATTATTGTAAAGCCGTTACTTCCCTCTGCATTACCGAAAATACCGCCCAAACGGTCCCTCTTTATGCCGAAGCCAAAATACTGAATCAGAGACACTGCAAAATTCAAATAAAAAAGTTTATCAAATATTTTAAGATAACCGTCCAGATTTTCGAAATCTAAAAAGGATATACAAGACAAAAGAAAAATAAAAAATCTGAAATTATTTCTAAATCCCCACAAATAGTAAAGGGGCGACTTGAGATTTATTATAAACCCAACAAGCGTTATACAAAAGAATATTGCAATAAAGCCGAGTATTTTTTTCGACTCTCTGTTGGCGGTCATAAACCTATTTAAAATAAGCGCGCCAAGAAGAACAATCCACGCAATATCAATAACATATTTTACAAGCGTGGGCAGTCCAATTAAATCAATCAGCAACCCGAAAAGAAACGGCATTGCTAAAACAAAGAGCGTAATCCACTCGCTATTTGCCCTTTTTTTAATTCTTAAAACAAAATTCATATATAATCTAATCCTTTAAGTTTCTTAAAAACACAATTAAATAGCAAAGTAAAACCATCTTTTTTTTACAGAGAAAGTACAGCAATCTTTTCTGCAAGACTTCTCCGCTAAAGTTATGTGAGTGCAAAGCATTTTGAAAAGTTGCGTCCATAATAACGGCTTTCAAATTTGAATACCGAGACTTAAAATCTTCACTTGATGCTACTATCTGTTTTAAAGCACCGATAGTAAGACCTAAAAAGGTTGAAGCAATTCCGTCATCTAAAATCTCACGGCAACCAAGGTCAATTGACAGCTCTTGCATTTTTCGATAAAAATGAAGAATTTTCTCGTATCTATCTTTTCTATACACTTGGGTAAGTGATTCAGGATTTGTAGTATAGTGGTAAAAAACCTTATCAATTATTACCGCTTTATTTATATATCTTAATAATTTGAGCACCGAATAAAAATCTTCGGATATAATTTCGCGCTCAGAAACAAATCGCCAATTTAATTCTTTTATAGTTTTTGAAGAAAACATCATGAAACAAGCGCTTAAAGTAAGGTTCCAATTCTCGCCCGTTTTTATGTTTTGCGAAAACACCATCGGTAACAATTTCTCAACTATTTCCTCACCCGAATACACAAGCTTCGGCGGAGTAGGAATTCGGCGCTCTATAATTTTGCCGTCTAATGTAACCTTGTCGTTTCCAAAGAATACAACATCGGCATTTTCTCTCATTATAGCAGAAAAGCACTCTTCTACAGCAGTAGCTTCAATGTAATCATCGCTATCAACAAAGCAAATATACTCTCCTGTTGCGTTGTCTATTCCTGTATTACGGGCAAAGCCGAGCCCTTCGTTTTCTTTATGTATTACCTTTATGCGATTATCCCTTTTTGCCCATTCGTCACACATTTCGGGACATTTATCAGGCGAACTGTCGTCCACAAGAATAATTTCCAAATCGGTATATGTTTGATTTACAACGCTTTTTATACATCTGTCAAGATGTTTTTCCACATTGTAAACGGGAATAATTACGGATACTTTTCCACTAATCACAAAATTACCTCGTTATCGATTACATTTTAATGAGGGACTTTATTCGCTACGCTTTCCCCTCTGCTATAAGTTTTTCATATAAATCGGTATAATACTTTTCCAGAATTATATGCGCATTTTTTATATCGTATAAAGAGTTTGAATTATCAAGGGATACACGCTTAAAGTTTTTAAAGCTTAAAATTTGTTCTGCCCAACTGTCAGCCGAAGCATCAAGACTTACAAAACTGCAATTATCGGTAAAAGCGACCTCATGAGGTACCTTATCGGAAAACACACAGGCAAGTCCCGAAAACTGAGCCTCAATTCCAACAACGGGAATTCCCTCAAAATGTGACGGTAACACAAAAACATCCATAGCGCCGTACAATTCGCTGACATCACTGCGATTACCTAAAAAGAGCACCTGTTCACCGATGCCGAGTTCTGACACCTGTTGTTTAATAAGGTCTTCCTTTTCACCGTTTCCAACAAGTAACAATACGGCATTTTTTTCTCTTTTAAGTATTTCGGAGAAAATTTTAATTAAAAACTTATGGTTTTTCTGATAGGAAAATCGGCCTATATGACCTACAACAAATTTGCCTTCAAGATTAAGCTCTCGCTTTTTAGCAATGCTTATTTCAGGATTAAAACAAAACTTCCCTGTATCTATTGCATTAGGAATAACAGAAAAATCCTTACCGCCGAATAAAAACTCTCCCGCCTTAGTACCGCAAGCAAGACGATTATTTGCAACGCCGTTTATCCGCGCTCTGAAATACTGCTTTAAGGGATATTTAAAATCCAAATCAATGGCGGTATTGTGACTGTGGGCAATTCTCACAGGTACCCCTGCCCTTTTAGCCGTGAGTAAAGGCAAATAACTCATCGCATCAATATGCGAATGAACAATTTTATACTCAGGGTGAGACGCGAAAAACTTCTTCATATAAGAAAAATACGCAGGATAATTTTGAGGATAAAGCCTCGGTGCCCGATAAATTTTTCCACCGAGACTTTCTATTTCATCGTCATAATCGTCCCTCTGTGGACGGTGAGTTAAAAAGTCAAACTGAATCTTTGTTCTATCAATATTTCGGTAATAATTCATAAGCATAGTTTCAAGACCTGCCCTATGCATATTATTAACACACTGTAGAACGCGAATCATTTTTCTCACCTCAGCAAATCCATATTTTATTATAATAATACAACAAATATACAGTTATAATTAATTATATCACTTTAGTCCAAAAATAGCAACCTATATCGACCGATAAACTTTGACAAATATCTATCAATTTCTCCAAAGCTTTGCCTTTAAAATTTTTCTGTTTTTTGTGTCTTTTAAAGCCAAAAAAGCACCTCTATCGAGGTGCTTTTCGTTATACAAAAAGGGATTGCAAACAACCATCTGCAATCCCTTTTGCATTATTTAGAAAGCATAACCTTATCGCTTGTGAATTTACTTCCGCTGGATTCTTCGAACATTTGGAGTAGTTGTTCGATGGTAAGCTTTTTCTTTTCCTCACCCTTAACATCAACGACAATTTGACCTTCGTGCATCATGATCAGTCGGTTGCCTACGCGAATTGCATCTGCCATATTGTGCGTAATCATAACGGTGATCAAATTTTCTTTTGCAACGATCTCCTCGGTAATATCCAAAACCTTTTTCGCAGTTTTCGGGTCAAGCGCCGCTGTATGCTCATCAAGGAGCAAAAGCTTTGGCTTTTTGAGTGTCGCCATAAGCAGAGTGAGCGCCTGACGTTGACCGCCCGAAAGAAGTCCTACCTTGGCAGTAAGTCTGTCTTCCAAACCCAAATCCAATATTTTCAAAAGTTCTTTATATTCTTTTCTTTCCTTGGCGGTAATGCCTGCTCTAAGGGTTCTTCTTTTACCTCTGCGTGCGGCAAGAGCGAGGTTTTCCTCAATTTGCATATCTGCCGCAGTACCGGTCATTGGGTCTTGGAACACACGGCCCAAATATTTTGCGCGCTTATATTCAGGTAACCCTGTTACATCAACACCGTCAACGATAATACTGCCACAATCAACAGGATAAACACCGGCAATCATATTTAGCATAGTAGATTTACCGGCACCGTTTCCTCCGATAACGGTTACAAAATCACCCTCATCAAGATGAAGATTGATGCCGTTCAGTGCTTTTTTTTCGTTGATAGTTCCCGAGTTAAAGGTTTTTTCTACGTTTACAACATCAAGCATTTGCCTTGACCCCTTTCACTTTTCTCATATGCTTTTCACGATACTGTCTTTTCCAATACGGAATGGCAAGGAAGATGGCAACGATTGTTGCAGACAGTAGCTTTAAGAGGTTGGCATCAAGACCCATTGTGATAACGGCTTGGACAACAATGTAATAAATAATTGAACCGAAAGCAACCGATAACAATCTGAGCGCAAAGTTTTTAAATATCTTACCAAACAACGCCTCTCCGATAATAACTGCAGCAAGACCGATAACGATGGCGCCTTGTCCCATTTTAACATCGGCAAAGCCTTGATACTGAGCAAGGAAAGCGCCCGAAAATGCAACAAGACCATTAGAAAGCATAATTCCGAGAACTTTATTAAAGCTTGTGTTAATTCCTTGGGCACGACTCATATTAAGGTTAGCACCTGTCGCACGGAGCGCACACCCCATTTCAGTTCCGAAGAACCAATAAAGAACAGCAATCAAAACAATTAAAACAATACCAACTGTAATCAACGGATTATGGAAAGCAAACTCCTTAACCCAACGCAACGAAACCAAAAGGTCGGTTTGATTGACATTAATCGATTGATTAGCTTTGCCCATAATTTTAAGATTAATGGAATAAAGCGAGAGTTGAGTTAAAATGCCTGCCAAGATAGGCGGAATTCCCATAAGCGTATGCAAAAGTCCTGTAATAGCACCCGCAAGAAGTCCTGCAACAAAAGCCGCAATCATTGCAATCCATAAATTACAACCGTTTAAAATAAGCACAATAGCAACAGCACCGCCGGTTGCAAAAGAGCCGTCTACCGTAAGGTCTGCGACATCGAGAATACGATATGTAACATAAACACCGATTGCCATAATGCCCCAAATCAGACCTTGTGAAACGGAGCCCGGTAAAGCATTAAAAAGTTGACTGAAAATTTCCATTTAATTCACCTTTGTTCAAATAATAAAATAGGGAAATAGCCGGAGAGAAAATATTCTCTCCGGCTGAGTATTTCAAAAATTAGTTTGCTTCAATAGCAGTATATCCTTCAAGAGGAGTGATACCCAAAGCTTTGCAATTCTGGTCGTTATATTTGGGTGTCTGCTTTTCAGCGTATTCGATGGGCATATCAGAAATATCAGCGCCATCTTTCAGAATCTTAACAGCCATCTTACCGGTGGTATAACCAAGGTCATAGTAGCTGATAGAGAGTGTGGCAATACCACAACCTGAGCAGATGCCTTCCTCACCGGCAACTACGGGAACCTTCTTGGGTTCGCAGATATTATCAATGATACCGGTGTTTTCTGCAACGGTGTTATCGGTGGGAACATAAATCACATCACAGTTATCAGCAGCATTGGTGCAGATTTGAGCGAGGTCATTGGAATCTGTAAAGGGATAAAGAGTAGCTTTAAGACCTTTCTTTTCAAGATCCGCTTTTACAACGTCTACCTGATATTTGCTGTTAGCTTCCTTAGAGCAATATAGCAAACCAACGCTTTTTGCATCGGGACACCACTCAGTAATCATAGCAGCCTGTTTATCAAGAGGAGCAAGGTCGGATGTGCCGGAAATATTGCCGCCAACAGTACCGTTGAAATCTTTAATTTCAAGAGCAACGCCATATTCAGTTACAGAAGTGCCGAGAATCGGAATATCACCGGTTGCAGCAGCGGCAGCCTGCAAAGCAGGAGTAGCATTTGCCATAATCAAATCAACATTATTTGAAACAAACTGATTAGCAATGGTAGAGCAAGTGTTTGTATCGTTCTGTGCATTCTGAAAATCAAATTTCACTGCATCTTCACCAAGTTCGTCGATAATTGCCTGCTTGAAGCCTTCGGTTGCTGCATCAAGTGCAGGGTGCTCAACAAGCTGAACTATACCGATTTTATATTTGCCATCGTCTTTTTCACCGGAGCAACCGGTAATAGAAAGCATACAACCTATGCAAAGAGTAAGCACTAATAGAATAGACACTAATTTTTTCATTATGTAAATCTCCTTTTTTTCGGCTAGTTTCAGCCTTGCAATTTTGTCAAGGTTAGTATATAATATTCTCGAGCATTAGTCAAATGAATGGTTTTGATTATAACTATCGATATTTTCGATGTTGGAGGAAATAGAATGGAACTAAAGAATTTAATTACCTTTATCCACGTTGCCGAACTTGGAAGTTTCACTAAAGCGGCCCAGCAGCTCGGATATTCTCAATCAACCATTTCTTTCCAAATAAAACAGTTGGAAGAAGAACTTGATTGTCTCCTTTTTGAGAGAATCAATCATACTATCACGCTTACAGAACGCGGACACGAACTTGTGTCTTATGCACATGGGGTTCGTGCACTCACAGACGAATTCAAGGAAAGTCTAAATGAGGAAGAACAACTTACCGGTCATATACATATCGTAACACCAGACTCTATTTGTGATAATATGATCAACTCTCATTATATTGATTTTCACAAAAAATTCCCTTTTATTTCGATTTGCTTTACCACAGGCGACTCTGGAGTAATGCTTGATATGCTTGATCACAACGAGGCGGATTTTATTATAACTCTGGATGGACGTTTATATAATAAGGACTATGTTATTGCAAAAGAAGAGCTTGTGCCAATGCACTTTGTAGCAAGTGCTAACTCAAAGTTTGCAAACAAGAAAAACTTATCCATAAAAGACATCATAAACGAGCCCTTTGTTCTGACCGAGAACGGTCAAGGATACAGACGCGTTTTTGATAAAGAGCTTGCCAAAAAGTCATTAGAAATAACCCCCATCCTTGAGATAGGCAGAACTGATATGATAACCTCTCTTATAGCAGGGGGGAATATGATTTCCTTTCTTCCCGATTTTGTAACAAAAGATTTAATCAGGACCGGTGAACTTTGTTACCTTGATGTGAAAGATATAAATGTTGAGATTTGGAAACAGCTTATTTATCATAAAAATAAATGGATCTCAAAAAGTATAAAAACGTTTATAGACTACGTAAAAGAACAAGAATTTTCAAATTAAGCAATAAAAAGACGAGAGTTCCCTGTTTCAAGCAGGTTCTCTCGTCTTTTTTAGTATATACCATTGTTTTAAAAATAAGCCCTCAACAAATTGTTTAGCAAGACGGACGGAGCTGCCGCCACGCTCTAAAGCAAAGTGTTCGGCAAGCCGGTCAAATTCATCAAGAGGCATATCGATATGGTTTTATTATTACAATATCAATAGTTTTTCCAATTCTTCTGAAAGCGCATTGTTTTGAATATGAACTTTCACTTCATTGGACAGTGCATTTGTTTTAAGGTGCATAACAAGACTTGTAATGCCTTTCTTTTGGCGGAGCGGTGTAGTTACATTTTCTGCCGCAATCAGATTCTTTGACATAAACACAGTAACGTTTTTAGTAAAACCACCATAGTAGGCGGTTATTTTACCGTTATTAATAGCAAGACCATTGTTTTGGTAACTGAGAGCAGCACTCAATGCTTTTACAACGAGTATTGTAGCTACCACCCCTACTACTGCAAAAGCAACCGTGCCAACAACTGAGGATGGCACATTAAATATCAGCATAGGTATTGTTGCTTGTAACAACACAACACCTGTTATGATACCAAGAATTAAGGCAAACCAAGATATAAATGAAAAATAGGAAACGGCCTTTGTCTGCTTTGTGTCCGGAACATAATCAGGTAATACCTTGCCTAAAATTTCGCCAATCTCATCATACTTGCAAAACGGTACGAGCACACCAAGGTCAGCGTTTTTGTTATCGTCGCCGGTGTTGTTTATATAGCCAATCACCTCAAGTCTGATGGACGCAAAACCGAGCATCCTTTGCACAAGGCCTTGAGTAATCTTAACGGCCTTAATTCTGTCGTAGCTGAAGGTGTTGGTATGCTTCTCCAAAAGTCCGTATGAAATCTGAATATCATTTCCACGCTTGGTGATTTTGAACTTATAGTATCCCACAAAGGAATGGATCATACATCCGATAAACGAGAAAATCGAGCCAATCAGAATCGCCCCCACAGTCATAAAGACTGCAACCAGGAAATACTCTCCCCATGTACCAAAAGCATCAAATTGAAGTAGCAGCTTGCAAATGCCGAGAACAGTAATGGCAAGCACAGCAAACAATGCCGCAAAAAATGCGCTAGTAGCAATGTTGATGAGTGTGTACAGCATCTTCTTACCGGAAGTAAAGCTGTAAAGACTATCTTCGTCCGAAAGGAGAAGTTCGTCCTTCGGCTGTGTGCTCTCTGCATTTCGTGTGCCGCCCTCTTTCAGTAAATTCAGTTCATTCAGCAGGGCATCAGCAACCTTATCTTTTTCAATAATCGTTATTTCAGCCTGATGGGAGGTGTTTGTAGAGCCGCTATCAATCGTCAAAATGGCAATCCCGAAGATCCTATGGAACAGGTTTTGCTTTTTATTGATGGCGTGTACCTTCTTATAGTCCAAGACAGAACGTTTTCTAAAAAGCACGCCTCTGTTGCATTTGATCTCATTTTCCGTCAGTTCATAGCCGGAGGTCTTGTAATACAGAATTCGGTAAACAATAAAGCACAGATAAACTACGGCAAATCCGATTACAAAAAACGGAATTGCAGCCTTGATATCTTCCGGGTTTGACTCGTCGCTTAGGAAGAAATCTTTAAGAAAGATAAAGACTATTACAAGGCTACCGAACAAATCCGACAACAAGCTGGAATAAATATATCCTTTGTCAAATTTCTTCATCTTTTAGTTCCTCGATTCTTGCTTCAAGATTGCGCTCCAGCTCATCGATCATACGGTCAGCCTCTTTGGTTGTGAGCGTAGAAATATCAAAATTAGATCCCGCTGTTGAGATGGTAACTCCGCTTAAGTTTAACATCATCATAAGCGGACCTTGCGTTCTGTGGAGATCTTGAATCTGGCAGACAGGAATCACTACCCTTCTCTTAAAAATCACGCCTTGCTTTACAACGATCCTTTTATCGTCATATCCCCAAGCATACATTTTATAGCGCAAAGCCGGCATAATTAAAATAGTGACAAGAATTAAAACAACAGGTATTCCTAATGCCAACCAAGCGGCAAGCGTTACGTCGCTCGATGCACCCGTTGCATTCAGAATTGCAGCCACACTTGTAATGAAACCTATCAGTGCCAGCGATCCAATAGCCGCACGAATATACCATAATTTAAGCACACTCTTATCTAATTTTCTCAGTTCCATATGTATTCCTCCAAAAAATTCTTATATGTACTACCTATCAATTCGTAACAACAAATTTTTTCTTGCCTTTTTTGTTTTTCGGATACTCTCTAATGCGAATTACAAAATCGAGGTTAAGTGCTTCGATTTTGCCGTCCTTTTCAACCAAGATTGCTCCGTCAGTAACTTCTTTAATGACGCCTTCGTATTGGTGATTACTGTCAAAAGAGTCGAGAATGCACTCTTTATCAATAAATTTTTTTGCAAGTTCTTTCATTTCGGTGTTGCCCTCCATTTTTCTTTTCTTAATAATTTTCTTAGCAATCGCTGACCTACCGTTGCGCAGCATAATAAAAATGATAATCCATAGTATAATTATCGGTATATATGTTGATGGATTCAATTAACCACCTCCAAATTACATTAATTATATTACTAAAAACGCTCAAATACAACCCACTTCTTTTTATTTGGCTAACGCATGGCATTTTTACACTGATAATACCGACTATAATCGTTAGATGAATTGGAATTTTATTAGGGCAGCCAAAACAACAAATCCAAGACACTCGGCAATGCATTAGCAAATTTTTCACTTAACTAAGAACTTATTAAACTGATTATACCACACACTTATGAAAAATTCTACAATAACAAAAGGAGGCGACTAAATTGCTGCTCTATAATGATATTCAGCCCAACACTAAATCACACCATCTCAGGAAAACCCTTTGTAACAAATCAGCCTCTCTGCTAATACGGCATAGAGGCTGATATTTTTTATATTTTTTTCCAAGTTCTTTTATTAAACAGTATCAGCACAGGCAGAATTTCTAGTCTGCCGAGCATCATAATAAGTGTCAAAATAATGGTTGAAAAATCGTTGTATCCTGCAAAGCTTGAATATGGGCCTACTGCTTCAAATGCCGGTCCCACATTGGATATGCAGGTAAGCACTGCCGAAAAATTACTAAAAAATCCATGCCTCACTTCATAGTTGCCTGCATCTGAAGCGATGCCTATAATCTGACCGTTTACACCGTCAAAGGACAACAATAATATTCCTGCCAGGAATATGAAAAAATACAAGGTAATGAAGGCAAACACATCATTGATGGTCTTTTGCTCTAGCGTTTTGCCTTCAAACTTTGCTTTCGGTACATAGCGAGGATTGATAAGCTTACGGACATTGATATAGGCACCCTTCATTGCCATTACGATACGGGACACCTTGATACCGCCTGCAGTAGAGCCTGCCATAGCACCGATAAACATAACCACAACAAGAGAAGTTTTAGCAAGCATCGGCCAAGCGTCATAGTCGGTGGTGGTATATCCCGCCGTAGTCATCAACGATGACACTTGGAACAGCGAATGTCGGAACGATTCTTCTGTCGTGTAAACTTGCGGAAATGCCTCAAAGCGACCGACAAGACTAAGAAATACAAAGCCTACCGCCGCACCGATAATCATAAAATAGCTTCTAAATTCTTCACTGCGAAGCACATCTTTTATCTTGCCGATCAAAAGCAAATAGTACAGACTGAAATTCACTCCAAACAAAATCAAGAAGATTGATACTACATACTGTGCAAAGGGAGTGAAATACTCCATACTGCCCGGCATAAAACCGAATCCACCGGTTCCCGCACATCCAAAGGTAGCAAGGAATGCATGGAACACCTTATCATTCTGATAAGCCGTAGCTACCTGTACACCTAAATCATTACACATAGCACTGTAATCCGTTACCGTACCGCAGCACAAAATTATAATCTGAAGTGCAGTCATACCAAGATAAATAAGGTATAAAATTCTCGTTGTTACCTTCATCTTTGAAACGATTTTGCCAACCTGCGGTCCCGGGCTTTCGGCACGAAGAAGATGCATCGAAGAACCGTCGTTGCTTTCGGGGATGAAGATAAGCACAAATACAAGAATCCCCATACCACCGATCCAGTGAGAAAAACTTCTCCAAAACAAAGTTGAATGAGATACCGCTGTTATATCGGTAATAACACTTGAGCCTGTTGTTGTAAATCCCGACATCATCTCAAAGCAGGCATCCGCATAGTTTGGAATATCGCCATTAATAACAAACGGAATCGCGCCGAACAAGGTCATAACAATCCAAACCATTGCCGTAAGCGCAAAGCCCTCTTTTTGATAAAGGTTGTTCCTTTCGGGTTTCGGTATTTGGAGCAAAAAACCAAGAGTTGTTAATATTATGATTGGAACTAAAAATGCTAAAATATGTATAAAGGATTCTTTGTAGATAAAACCAACCGTAAGAGGCGCAAGCATAAGTATTGCCTCTAAAATCATGATTTTACCTAAAATTTTACCTAATTTCTTGTATTCCATAACAACGCCACCTTACTCGATCACGTCATTAAGATCGTCAAAATTCTTGTGTGTTGTTACAACCACAACGTTATCTCCAAGATGAATCTCAGAATTACCGTCAGGAATAATCACTTCATTCTGTCGGATAATACAGGCAATCAGGCAGTTCTTTTTCATATTCAATTCCCGAAGCGGCTTATCATAGAATGCTTCTTTCTTCGTTGCAGCAAATTCCAAAGCTTCAACCTGATTATTAACGAGCTGATATAATGTCACAAGCCTACTACCAACCGTATTGGCGAGCGCACGGATATAACTGATAATTCTGCCTGCTACAACGTGCTTAGGCGAAACATTATTATTAATACCCAACTCATCAAGCATACCGTAGAGGTCATCGTTCTTGATCTGAGTAATAGACTTTTTAACCTTTTTCTTGTTGGCAAACATGGATACTATCATATTTTCCTCGTCGATATCCGTAAGAGCCACAAAAGCATCCATTGCCTCAATGCCTTCTTCAAGCAGAACATCGTGCTGTGTACCATTACCGCAAACTACTGTTGCACGGGGCAAGAGCTCAGCTAGTTCCTCACAGGCAGCAGGGTTATCTTCAATTAGCTTAACGGCATATTTCTTTTTAGACAATGCATCGGCAAGATAGTATCCGATACGGCCGCCGCCAATAATCATAACATTTTTGAAGGGCGACTTCACAAGATTCACTTCCGACAAAAAATCACCAAGAGATTTTGCATCAGCAGTAAAGTGTATTCTGTCCCCTTCTTGAATTGTAAATCTACCGGCAGGGATTATTACTTCGTCGCCGCGCCAAACGGCACAGATAAGCACCTTTGTTGCAAGCTTCTGACCGAGAGAAATTAATGTTTCGCCAATAAGACGGCAACCCTTTTCTGCAACAACCTCAACCAGAGATACTCTGCCATTTGCAAAGTGTTCAATCCCATTAACAGACGGCAGGTTAATAATATTGAATATCTCGCTTGCCATCTCTTGTTCGGGATTAACGATCATTGCAATGCCAAGGTCATCCTTCATCTCCATAATCTGTTTTCTGTAATCGGGGTTGCGTACACGGGCAATCGTGTTTTTTACACCGTTCTTTTTAGCAACAAGACAGGCAAAGACATTCAGTTCATCACTGTTTGTCAGAGCAATTGCAAGATCCGCATCCTTCATCTTTGCTTCTTTTTGGATATCCATGCACGCGCCGTTACCGACAACACCAAACACATCATATTTCTCTATCAAAGCTTCAATCTTTGTTTTATCTTCATCGATGATGGTTATGGTATGACCTTCACCCGAGAGATTTTTAAGTATAGTCTTGCCGATTGTGCCAAGACCGATAATAGCGATCTTCATATTGTTTTTCCCCCTCCTGCTAAAAGTTACATTCAATGTAAAGCAATTTATACCCCGTACATTAACCACAAGTAAATATATGCCGGTATGATTGCCGCCATTGTAAAGGGTATGCCTATTTTAAAGAAATCTGAGTTTTTAACAGTATAACCTTCCTTGCGGAGAATACCGATACCCGCAATATTAGCAGATGCACCGATAGGCGTACAGTTTCCGCCAAGTGTTGCGCCGGATAACAAACCAAAATACAGTACTGTAGGATCTACATTTAAAGCAGAAGCCAGACCTGCAATAACAGGAATCATTGTTGCAACATAGGGTATGTTATCAATAAAGGCAGAAATCAGCACAGATGCCCACACAATAACAGTGTACAGCACAAATATGTTCCCGCCACCTGCTTTAGCAAGAAGATTTGCTGCAGCATCAATAACTCCTTGCTCGGTTATAGCGCCAATCATCAGGAATAAACCAAGCAGAAGTCCTATAGTTTCAAAATCTATCTCTTTAAGCGGAGAGATAATAGCCGAAACATTCTTTTTCTTTGTAAAATTATAAATAAGACCAACAAATAATAATGCGCAACAAATGAGTCCATTTGTTATATCGGGTTTATTGGGTATAAAGGAAGCGACAATCAGCAAAATAATTGTTCCAACAAGCAGAACGGATGGTACATAGTCAGTAACCTTTGTGCGTTCTTGAGCCTTCGGAATAGGTGCTTTCTCTTTTCTGAAAAGAAAAGCCAAGATTATAGCTGACAAAACCGCACCTAACTCTACTGCAAAGAACATACCAGGGCGACCTTTATACCAGAAGAAATCAACAAAGCTCATATCTAGCGCCGAACCCAACATGATAGCGGTAGTGTCACCAACCAAGGTTGCTGCGCCCTGCAAATTGGAAGAAACGGCAATCGCAATTATAAACGGAACAGGGTTAGTTTTTAACTTCTTGCAAATTTCAAGAGCAACGGGTGCTACCATAAGTACAGTTGCTACATTGTCTACAAAAGCAGAAATAACGCCGGCAAAAAGTGCCATTGCAACTGCCGCCCATTTGACGTTAGGAACTTTTTCCATTATCAAATCGGCAAGCAATTCGGGCATTTTACTTTCAATAAACAGAGCCACAATGCCCATTGTTCCCGCAATCATAAGCAACACATTAAAATCAATAGCACCTATGACATTTTCTAACGAAAGCATTCCCGTAACTATAAAAAGCAATGCCGAACCAAGAGCGATATATGGTCTGAATTTGCTAAACACAAGCATTAAGATATATGCAATTGCAAAAATGGCTATAGCGCCATAAATCATATATTACACCTCTTTCTGTGAACCGATGGGATTCACAATACTATAACCAACATTAATAAGATGGTCGGCAACACGTTCAAGACCTGCAACGGTAGAAGAATAATAGGGACTAACATCCATACTGCAATTGCCTTCGGCAAGACGAGCAAAATGACTTGCGGTAAGCTCTTTTTTCATTGCATCAATTTCTTCCTCAAATTCATCGAGCATAGATAATTCAGCTTTATTTAAATTATCAAAAGCGTCTTTGGAGATAACAAGCATTTGCATTACCTTGTCGCTCATTGCTTTAATATCGTTCTGACCTTTTTCTGAGAATTTCAAGTTTTTCGATGCCATTTCTGCAACGATTTCATAAAAATTCTCTGCGTGGTCACCAATACGCTCCAAGTCATTGAGCACATGGAAATAGGAGCCGATAACCTGTTCATCGCTTTGTTCCACCATAGCCGAAAGCTTAATAAGGAAGCGTGTTAATGCACCGTTAGTAAAATCAATAATCTCTTCGTTAGCCTCAATTTTTTCGTTAGATACCAATTTTCCGGTTTCCATAGCATCAAAAGAAAGGGATATGTTTTCATAGGCCAAACTAAACATATAATCCATTTCTTTTTTTACTTGCATAAGCGCTACAGACGGCATAGAGAGTAATCTATCATCAACAAATTTGAGCGACAATGCTTTTTCTTCCCCACCCTTATCCTTGATAACCTTACAAGAATAGTCAACCAATTGCTTAGCAAAGGGAAGCAACAAGCAGGTCGTAGTCACATTAAAGATAACATGGAAAATAGAAACACGCATCTGCAATGACATCGGATCGTTACCGGGGAATATGGAAACGAGCATATTTACAACGGGATCTCTGAATAGCCAAATAATAGCTGTAAAGAAAATTGTTCCGATAACATTGAATGTAAAATGTATAAGGGCTACACGCTTGGAGTTTGCATTTGCACCAACCGATGCAAGCAGAGCCGTTACACAAGTACCGATATTGGCACCAAGTACGATAAACAAAGCTAAGTCAAGCGGCAAAACACCTGCGCCAACCATTGTAATAACAACACCTGTTGATGCCGAAGAACTTTGAATAAGGCCTGTAAATATAACACCAACCAGTATTAAAAGCAACGGAAAATCAATATTCTTGAAAATCTCTGTAAACATATCTTTAACAAGTGGATTTCCAAAAGCCTGTTCACTGCTCATAACTTCAAGTCCAACGAAAATAAGCCCTAAACCGCAGCAAAGGCTACCTGCAATCTTAATCTTTTCCTTTTTGAAAAAGCCCATCATAACACCGGCAAAAGCAAGTAGATACATTGCCATATTAAAATAATCATTTTTAAGAGCAACGAGAACACCTGTGATGGTTGTTCCGATATTCGCACCCATAATGATGGGGGTTGCCTGCATCAAGGTCATAACACCTGCATTAACAAGACCGATAACCATAACCGATGTAGCAGACGAGCTTTGAATAATCGCCGTTACACCCGCACCAATACCAACACCTGAAAAACGGTTATTACTGATTCTTTCAAGGAATCGTTTCATACCATGACCGGCACTCTTTTCCAAGGCATCGCCCATAAAGTTCATACCGACGATGAATACGCCGACACCTGCAAGCAACCAAATAAGACTACCAATCAGTTGCATAATTTCTTCTGCTGATAACATAAATATTTCTCCTTTCACAAAGGACAGACAATATTTCAAACTGCCCCACTTTACTAAATATAACACTTTTCAAGTTAAGACATGGTAAATATTAAAACGGCATTAAAGCAATACCTGTTTCAATGCCGTTTATGTTATGTATTTAAGCGATAACCTACTCCAAGTTCGTTGGCTATATAGTTTTGTTCACCGGGTTTGTCGCCGAACTTCTTTCGAATGTTCGCCATATTAACCTGTAGTTTTTTGATACTGTTTTCCGTAGGATAGTCACCCCAAATAGCTTTAATAATTGCAGCATAGGTTATCATTTTGCCACAATTTTCGGAAAGGAGGGCGACAATATTGTATTCTGTTTGTGTTAGATGTATTTCCTCGCCTTTGATGAACACCTGACGTGCATCATAATCAATCTCTAATTTTTTTACTGTGAACTTACCACCCGGTAATCTGCCTTCCTCCGCACTAAAACGATTGTTGCGAAGCGCTGCTCTGACTCTGGCCAAAAGCTCTCCCGAACTAAAGGGTTTGGTAATATAATCATTTGCGCCGCCGTCTAATGCCGCTATTTTATCGGATTCATTTGTACGTGCAGATAAAACAATAATCGGAACTAACGAATCGTTTCGCACAAATTTAAGAAAGGTCATTCCGTCGGCATCAGGAAGGCCAAGATCTAAAATAACAAGCTCGGGCAGATACGAATTGAACAATGTTTTAGCAGAAGAACAAGAGTTAGCATGTATGATTTGATATCCTTCTGTTTCAAGCATTGTTGCAACAAGATTACGGATATTCTTTTCATCTTCAACAAGAAGAATTTTATATTTATTCTGTATCATAGCTTAACTTTTCCGTGTCTAACTCAAAACGGAATACCGCACCTCCTGTCTTAATGTTTTCGGCATTTATAGCACCACCGTGCGCTTTAATAATTGATGAGCATACAGAAAGACCAATACCGGCGTTTTTCTTTTGACTGTCAGCAACATCGTTTTCGGAGGTATAGTATCCCGTAAATAATGTTTCGAGATATTTTGGATTGATGCCGCAGCCATTATCCCTAATTTCAAAAATAGCACGATTGCCAAGCGTAGAAACCCGAAGAATTAATGTTGTCATTCCCTTTGCGTGTTGCACCGCATTTTCAAGAATGTTAATGAGAACCTGTTCAATTAAGATTGCATCCATAGGAATAATAACCATATCATCAGGAAGCTCTATTTTAACCCTTTGTGTAGGATAGCGCTTTTTGAATTTTAGCATTACCGAGTCAATAAGTTCTTCAAGCACGGTAGGCGTTTTTAAAATTTTGACCTGCCCACTATCAATTTTAGTAACCGATAGCAAATTCTCCACCATACGAACAAGCCACTCGGAATCTTCTTTTATACCTACTACAATTTTCGATTTTTGTTCCTCTGTCATTACATTGCTATCTTCGAGAAGCGTTGTGCTTGAAGCGTAAATCGTTGTCAAAGGAGTTCGCAGATCGTGTGATACTGCTCGCAAAAGATTTGCACGCATACGTTCTTTTTCACTTTCTGCTTTTGTTGCTTCGTGCTGTTTGAGTTTTGTCGTAAGAGCGCTTGTAAGAACGGCGATTGCAATCATAATAATAGCAGAAATAAGATTAACAGGAATTGTAAAGTTAAGCGCAAAGTATGGAAATGTGAAAGCATAATTAACTGCGATTGTACCAATAAACGCCGCCAAAATACCGTAAACATAACCCTTCGTTAACAACGAAATCAGAAAGACTGCAAATACAAACACCGTAGTTATATGCTCCTGCACCTCAAATATGTACTGAAACAGTAGGCTGATACCGAACGCCGCAACAAGCAGAACAATCGTTATCAGTCCATCTTTTATATAACCATATAATTTCTTCAATGAATCCTCCCATATTACGACTAATAAAATTATTATACAACATTTTTAAATTAAGATACGGTAAATAGTGAACAGTGATTTACCATCTCTATATGTAAACCCTGTACGTTTTTCTTCTGGGTAGTTCGAACTTAATGACACGAATTAAAGGGCTCTGAAAACTGAGAATTTCTTTAAAATCAACTATATCTATTCAATAAATCAACATATTTACCCTTGTAATAAAAAGAATTGCCGTTTTTATTTTCGCCTAACTCGACCAATCCCAAAAGCTTCAAAATACTTTGCGATTTATAATTCTTTTTATTTGCATACGCCTCTACATACATAATATCTTTAGGTAAATTTTTAATTAACCAATTATAAAATTCAGAAAACAAGCCTGTTCCCTGAAACTCTTTTATAATTTGTATTTCTTCCATCATTATCGAATCTGTATCGCTATTAATATTATACTGAAAATAGCCAACAAGTTCTCTTTCAACATACATCAAAACAATTTGGCGTTGCTCTTTTTGTATAGCCAGTATTACATGTGAACTCCAAATTTCAAAGTCGTCATTGTAAGAATTATTTGTTGGAGCAATTAGACTCATATTAGAATGTAATATTTCAAACAATCTTGGCAAAAACACATCCAATTTCCGTTTGTCTAAAAATAGAAATTCACCCATACTCATCTAACTCACCGCCTCCAATGTATTATAGCAGAAAAGCAATGGAGGCGCAAGGGTTTGCGACAAAGTCGCAACATCGTTGGGCGTTGCCCACTCCTTTTGTACAAAGCACAACACTGTTTG
>CAYXID010000010.1:0-44399 GCA_964465535.1 uncultured Ruminococcus sp. | reverse complement strand
ACTAAGGCTATCACTGACAAGCTCGACGAAATGGGCATTGTTCACACAACATTCTTTGATGTTGAGCCTGACCCAACACTCAGAAGTGCTAAAGAGGGTGCTGCTCAGATGACAGCATTCAAGCCTGATACAATCATCGCGCTCGGCGGTGGCTCAGCTATGGACGCTGCTAAGATTATGTGGGTGCTGTATGAGCATCCGGACGCTGACTTTATGGATATGGCTATGCGCTTTATTGATATCCGCAAGCGTGTTTATACTTTCCCTAAGATGGGCGAGAAGGCATACTTTATTGCTATTCCAACATCTGCAGGTACAGGCTCAGAAGTTACACCGTTCGCAGTTATCACTGACGAGAAAACCGGCGTCAAGTATCCTCTCGCTGACTATGAGCTTCTCCCTGATATGGCTATTGTTGACACAGATTTCCATATGTCTGCACCAAAGGGTCTGACTGCTGCTTCAGGTATCGACGCTGTTACTCACGCAGTTGAGGCATATGCTGCTATGCTTGCTACTGACTATACAGACTCACTTGCTATCGGTGCTTTAAAAACTATATTTGAGAATCTGCCACGTGCTTATGAAAACGGTCAGACTGACGTAGAAGCAAGAGAAAAAATGGCTAATGCTGCTACTATGGCAGGTATGGCTTTTGCTAACGCTTTCTTAGGCGTATGTCACTCTATGGCTCACAAATTAGGTGCTTTCCATCACCTGCCACACGGTGTTGCAAATGCGCTGATGATTGAAGAGGTTATTCGTTTCAACGCAAGTGAAACTCCTGCTAAGATGGGTACATTCTCTCAGTATGACCACCCCCACACTCTTGCCCGTTACGCTGAAATCGCTGATTACTTGAGGTTAGGCGGCAAAACCGATGAAGATAAGCTTGAAAATCTTATCAAGGCAATAAATGACCTTAAGGCTCGTGTTGGCATTAAGGAAACTATCAAGGATTACGGCATTGATGAAAATGACTTCCTTGCCCGTCTTGACGATATGGTAGAGCAGGCATTTGATGACCAATGCACAGGCGCTAACCCCCGTTATCCGCTTATGAGCGAAATTAAGCAGATGTATCTGAATGCTTATTACGGTAAGCACTTTGTTGAAAAAGATAAGCCCACTGCTGCAGACATTAAAAAAGCAGCAAAGGCAAAAAAGGCATAGTAGGGGAGGTAAATTAAAATGAAACTTGATAGAATAATTGCAGTAAGAAAGAACAAAACTATTTATCGTGACGGCGACAAGTGTATCAAGGTGTTTGACGCTGATTATTCCAAGGCAGATGTCCTCAATGAGGCACTTAATCAGGCGAGAATTGAGGAAACAGGTCTTAATATTCCTAAAATTTTAGAAGTTACTATGATAGACGGCAAATGGGCAATCGTATCTGAGTTTATTGAGGGTAAAACCTTGGCGCAGCTTATGGAAGAAGATGCTGAGAAAATGGATGAATATTTGGAGCTTTTCGTTAATCTTCAGCTTTCTGTTCACGAGAAGAAAAGCCCTCTCCTTAATAAGCTTAAGGATAAGATGAACCGCAAAATCTCTGCTACTGAGCTTGATGCAACCACCCGTTATGACCTTCATACCCGTCTTGAAGGTATGCCTAAGCATAATAAGGTTTGCCACGGAGACTTCAATCCCTCTAACATCATCATTGCTAAAGACGGCACACCCTATATTCTTGACTGGTCGCACGCAACTCAGGGTAACGCATCTGCAGATGCTGCTCGCACATATCTATTGTTCTGTTTAAGCGGAGATAATGAAGTGGCTAAAAAATATCTTGATTTATTCTGTTTAAAGAGCGATACTGCTAAGCAGTATGTTCAAAAATGGATGCCTATTGTTGCGGCTTCTCAGTCTGTTAAGGGCAATGAAAAAGAGCGTGAATTCTTGCTTTCTTGGGTTGGCGTTGTAGATTACCAATAATCTTTTAACAGTATAAAGAAATAGAGAGAAGAACGGTAGCAAAGGGCTTTTATCTATAGCTTGTAATGGCAAATTTTTGGAGGTTTATAATATGCGTAAAACAAAAATAGTATGTACACTCGGTCCTGCAAGTGCTACTGAAGAAATAATAACGGGTCTTTGCAAGGCGGGAATGAATGTAGCAAGACTTAATTTTTCTCACAACACCCACGAGGACCATCAAAAGAGAATAGACCTTGTTAAAAAAGTTCGCGCTGAGCTTAATTTGCCTGTTGCCATTATGCTTGATACAAAGGGCCCCGAATACCGTATCAAAACTTTTAAAAATCAGAAAATAACCCTTAAAGACGGCGATAAATTCACCTTTACAACAGAGGATATTATAGGCGATGAACAAAAAGTTTCGGTAAGTTATAAAAATCTTCCGAAGGAACTGTCCGTTGGCGATACAATTCTTCTTAATAACGGCCTTTTAACCTTTGAGGTTATAAATATAGACGGTGCAAATATCGAATGTACAACTGTTATCGGCGGTGAGCTTTCCGACCGAAAGAGTATGAGCTTTCCGGGCAAGGTTATGAAGCAGAAATATCTTTCCGAACAGGATAAATCGGATATTGCTTTCGGTGTCAAGAATGATGTCGATTATATCGCTTGTTCCTTTGTTTCAAAAAAGCAAGACCTTATTGATGTTCATAATTATCTAAAAGAGCTTGGTGCTGACGATATCGAGCTTATTGCTAAGATTGAAAATCAGTCGGGCTTTGATAATATTGAGGAAATTTGCGAGGAATGTGACGGCATAATGATTGCCCGAGGTGATATGGGTGTTGAGATACCCTTTAAAATGCTTCCTGCTATCCAAAAGAAGCTGATAACCAAATGCCGTATGCTCGGCAAGAGGGTTATAACGGCTACCGAAATGCTCGAATCAATGATTTCCAACCCTCGCCCTACAAGAGCCGAAATATCCGATATTGCTAATGCTGTTTATGACGGAACAAGTGCAATTATGCTCTCGGGAGAGACTGCTGCAGGTAAATATCCTATTGAAGCGGTTAAGGTAATGGCTGAAATAGCCGAGACTACAGAGGATGATGTCCATTATGATAAGCGTTTTCATAATGCCGAGTTTCGTATCAAAAACTCTGTCGACGCTATCTCTCATTCTACCTGCGGAATGGCGATTGACCTGAATGCGAAAGCAATCGTTGCCTGCTCTCTTTCAGGAATGACTGCCCGAATGGTATCACGTTTTCGCTCTCCCGTGCCAATTCTAGGGCTTACCACCGACGAACGCACTTGGAGAAGACTGGCACTTTCTTGGGGTGTTATTCCTGCAATCTGTGAACGCTTTACTTCAACCGATGTTCTTTTCTATACCGCAAAGAAGATTGCAGAACAGGAATTAGCTTTAAGTAAAGGCGATAAAATCATCATTACAGGCGGTGACACAAGCGGCACCTCGGGTAATACAAGCTTAATAAAAATTGAAAAGATATAAATGAAAAAGTGTGCTTTAGGGCACACTTTTTTAGCTATTACCAATTCATATATAGTACCTTTTCATCTTGATAATTGGTTATTATTAAAGAACGCTTTTGCTTTTTGCAGGGGCGTTCTTTTGGTTAAATGTTACAAAAAAGCGGCTTTTTTTCTCGTTGACATAAGGCAATAAAAATGATATTATATTTATATATGTTTACTTATAATGGTTGAATTATGCTTATGTTTCTTAATGGATAAAAGGGATTAGAAAATACCGTTTAAAAAGCGGGGAAATTTGTAAAATAAGCCTTTGATGAAGATTGTATAGTTCCTTTACGGCTCTCTTGCTAAAATGTTTAGGTTTTTAATAATGTTATTAAAACAAAATCTTCTAATTGCTATATATTTGGAAAATTTTAGGGCTTTTGGTGTAAACGATTAAACAGAATATATGTCTAGTAATTACGTCGGGAGTGTGGGAAATGAATATATGCTATATTGTGACTATTCCGTCTACAATTAAAAGTTTTTTTGTTTCACAAATAAATTTTTTAGTTTCAAACGGTTTTAGCGTAACCGTAATTTGTTCCGATGCGGAAGTCTTAAGAGAAACATTTTCCAACAAAGTAAAATTGATTTCAGTTAAAATTCCGCGCGGGATAAACTTTAAAGATTCTATAAAATCGGTAAAAGAACTTATTAAAATTTTCAAAAAAGAACATTTTGATTTGGTGCAATACTCTACACCTAATGCTGCGTTTTATGGAGCATTAGCTGCAAAATGGTGTAATCTCAAGATTAGAAATTATCACTTAATGGGATTAAGATATTTGGGTGCTAAAGGGCTTTTTAAAGTTGTTTTAAAGACTATTGAAAAAATCACTTGTAAATTTTCAACCCACATAGAATGTGTAAGCCATTCAAATATGGAATTAGGTATTAAAGAAAAATTGTTTTCTCAAGAAAAAGCTACAGTTGTTTGGAAGGGTAGTACAGGCGGTGTAGATTTAAATCGCTTTGATATAGAAAAACGCTTTTTGTGGCGGCAGCAGGTTCGCGATGAGTTGAATTTGACACAAGAGGATTTTGTTTTTGGCTTTGTTGGTCGCATAACCGCAGATAAAGGTATTAATGAAATATTAGGGGCTTTTAGTGATATAAAAAATGCCAAATTGCTGATAGTTGGAGATAAAGAGGGGATTGATACATTAGATCAGCAATTATATCTGCAGTCATTAAATAACAAAAATATTATATATGCTTCAGCGGTAAGCGATATTGAAAGATATTTTGCATCATTGGATGTATTGCTGTTACCAAGTTATCGAGAGGGTTTTGGTAATGTTGTCATTGAAGCAGCTGCATTAGGAACCCCTGCAATAGTAAGTAATATTCCAGGTCCTATAGATGCAGTTAAAAGAGATGAAACGGCGCTTGTTATTCCCGTAAAAAACACTCAAGAGCTAAAGAGTGCAATGCAGTTTTTCTTGGATCACCCAGATGTTTTGGAACAGTTCTCTAAAAATTGTAGAGATTATGTTGAGGAGGCGTTTGCTTCTAATAAATTAAATGAAAAAATATTAGAAAGAAAACGTTGTTTATTAAAAATGGATTTGGAGTGAAGAAATTGGAACCATTAATCTCGGTTATTATTCCTGTATACAATGTTGAAAAATACATTGAACGCTGTTTGAATAGTATTTTGCAACAGGATTATAAAAATGTTGAGATTATAGCTGTGGATGATGGCAGTACAGATAATTCAGGTAAAGTTTGCGATATGATTGCCTCCGAGGATAATCGAGTTAAAGTTTTACATATTTCTAACGGTGGTGCAGGAAATGCAAGAAATATCGGTATTGAATGTGCTACGGGCGATTATATTATGTTTATTGATTCGGACGATTATTTGTTAAACGGTTGCATTTCAAGAATGTTATCATTAGCGATAAAAAACGATCTTGATATGGTTCAATGTTCTTATCAGCAAGGATATGAAGATGACTGTAAAAAAGAGGTTAAGCAAACGAATGAAATAATATTAACTACAAATGAAGCTTTTAGGACACGCAAAATCAATATTTCAGTTTGCGCGAAACTCTGCAAAAAGGAAATTGTAAAAGATTTAAGATATCCGCCCAAGTCTTTGTTTGATGATGAGTTTTTTACTTATAAAATGATTTATGGAGCTAAAAGGATAGGATTTATAGACGAGCCGTATTATTATTACTACCAGTCTGATAACAGCATTATGAGAAGTAAGAAAAAGGAATTGCCTCTAGGGTATATAGAGGCATACCGCGAAAGAATACGCTTTTTTGAAGAACGTAACGAAGAAGAATTAGTTGGAATTTCACATAAAGAGTTAGCAATCCGTTTGATGCTTTCTTATTTAAACGGAAAAAAATATAGAGATTTTAAAGATAAGAAAAAGGAAATTTCGAAACTTTTCAAACAGGAATATAAGTGCTCAAGAGGGTATATGGGAAGTCTAAAAGAGAAATTGTCTTTAACTGTTTTTTATATTGTTTGGATATTACTGTTGAGGCGTGATAAATAACACTGAAAAGAGGTATTGATAAAAATTGAAGGTACTTCAAATAAATGCTATATATGAAAAATTCAGTACAGGAAGAACTACAAAAGAATTACACTTATCTCTTTTAGAAAGAGGGATAGAATCTTATGTAGCTTCTCCGCACTTAAACGGTTTAAAGGAAAGGGCTTTTCAAATTGGTAACATAATAGATTGGAAGCTACATGCCTTATTTTCTCGTTTGACTGGTAAACAAGGTTATTTTTCAGTTAATGCAACAAAGAAATTATTAAATTATATTGATGAAATAAAGCCGGATGTTATCCATTTAAGAAATTTACATAGCAATTATATTAACTTGGAAATCTTATTGAAATATATTGCAAAAAACAATATTGCCACAGTACTTACTTTGCATGACGTCTGGTTTTATACAGGAAAATGCGTTTATTATGTTGAGGATGCTTGCGATAGATGGAAGAAAGGCTGCGGTAATTGCCCTGCACTAAAAAAAGGTAATCCAAGTCTGTTTTTTGACCGCAGTCGAAAAATGTTAAATGATAAAAACAGATGGTTTTCAGATATAAAAAAGCTTGCTGTTATCGGAGTTTCAAAATGGACTGCTGATGACGCAAGACAATCTATATTAAAGAATGCAAAAATTATTGATACGATTTATAATTGGATTGATTTAGAAAAATTTATACCGCTTGGAGAAAAATATGAAGAAGTAAAGAGCAGTATTTGTGAAAAATACGGACTTGACATTAATAAAAAAACTATCTTTGGTATAGCTATGCAATGGAATGAGCTAAAGGGAATAGATTTGATTTTAAAGTTATCAAAAATTATTCCTGCGGATTTTCAAATCGTTTTAGCAGGCGGTTATTCATCCGAATGGGATAATGGTAATGTTAAATTTATCGGTTCAATTACAGATGTTGATGAATTAGTTAAACTTTACGGTATGGCTGATGTATTGATTAATCCAACATTGCAAGAGACCTTTGGAAAAACAACCGCAGAGGCTATGGCATGCGGTACACCGGTTGTTGCGTTAAATGCATCAGCTACGCCTGAATTAGTTGGAACGGACAGTTCTTGCGGTATTTTAATTGATGATAAAGATAAAGAAAAATTTTTAAATGCTATACAGTTGCTAACTAATGAAGGCAATTCACAGAATTATCGTAAAAATTGTCGCGAAAGAGCAGAGAAGCTTTTTTCCAAAGAGAATAATATCAATCAGTATATTGCTATTTATGAGGAACTTTTGAATAATGAAGAATAAAAATTTGCTTATTATAATAGGTGTGTTATCAATTTGTTATATGTATGTTTGTGATATGGCAAATTCTGCCGGATTAGAGTCTGGATTGTTTGCTCTCGCAACAAGAAGAGCGGGCTTATTAACAATGGCTGTTTTATTTTGCCTTTTTGGATTTATATTGGAAAATTCGGTCATAGAACATATATCTTTAGTAGCATTGATTTTTAGCTTTTATATGTTTATTGTTGGTTTTAACAATAAAGGAGATGCAACAACAACAGCGTTTATTTCGTGTGTTGTGTATTGGGCTGTATTGCTTACTATATTTAGAGGAATTGATTTACAAGAAGATTTAAAAGATAAAATTACCACGATATGTGCGGTTACTTCAATATTAATTTCCATTATTTACATTTATGGTTTATTTACACTTGAAAGAAAAACTGTAGGTTTTTCTAATAGCGTGTATTTTGTATTGTGTTCAATAGTATTTGGGTTAACAACTAAAGTGAAATTTTTGCGCATTATTTCAATTGTTGCAGCAAGTGCAGCAATTTTATTTGCCGCTAAAACGACTTGTATTGTAGCTTTAATAATAGTTTTAGGATATTTTTTCTCAACACACATTTTCGACAAAAGTATTAAAAGCACATTTTCTTCGGTTTTGATTTTTTTAATTGCTTTTATAGTTATCAATGAGTTATATAATATACTTTTTTCTGGTTCAGGATCTTTGATTACAGCGCTTACTGAAGATTTACAGGGAGATTTTGAAAGCGGAAGTGGTAGATATGATATTTTTGAAAGAGTATTGAACGCTTTTGGAGATTCTTCTTTTTCTCAGGCAATGTTTGGGCATGGATATAATTCGGTTTCCAATTATATAGAAATAGGTGCACATAATGATTTTTTACAAGTATTGTTTGACTATGGTGTGGTAGGACTGATTTTATATTTATGGTTTTGGATAAAACTTGTAAAAGAAGCTATCCGGGTGAAAAAAGCAGGAGGTAATCATAAACCTTATGTTGCATCGTTACTAATTTTTCTATGTTTATCGATGGCCAGCAACGTTATTAATTCACAGATTCAAATGATGTTTTTGGTAATGTTTTGGGGTGTCAATAAGTATACGGAAAATAACGAAAGGGATTTAATAAATGCGTAGGTATAAAATTGCGTTAATTACCGGAAGTCCCCGTCCGATTCCACAAACACAAGGTGGAGCAACACAAACTATGATGACACATGTGTTGGACGAAAACGAAATTCATAATAAAATGCAGATTGATGTTTTCAGTTATTTTGAGCCTAATGCAGAAAAGAAATCACAAAAGTATTGTAATTCGAAGTTTTTTTATTATAAACCTCGTAAAACGGTAGATTATTTATATACTTTCTTTTTTAGATTTCTTCGTAAGCTTACGCGAGGAAAAAGTTATATAAGAACGAATTATGTTAAATTCTGTATCGAGCAAATAAAAAAGGACAATTACGATGCCGTTCTTATAGAAGGCAACTATTTTCAGGTTTTACAGTTTAGAAAGGCATTAAACAATAAGTTAATTCTACATATGCATATTGACGAGCTTCGTCCTGAAACCGATAATGCTAAAAGAATTGTAGACGCTTGTTCGGGTATTTTTGCTATCAGTGATTATTGCAGAGCCAATATTAACAAAATTGATGAAACTTGCGTACAAAAAACCTTTACGCTAAAAAACACAATCGACACAGAACATTTTATCAGAAATGAAAATGAGCGAAAAAATATACGCGAAAAGTATAACATAAAAGAAGGGCAAACCGTTTTTGCTTTTTGCGGTAGAATATGTGAGCAAAAGGGTGCTTTGGAATTGGTGCAAGCATTTAGTGAGGTTGCTAAAAATTCCAATGCGGTTTTGATGATTATAGGAAGCAGCGTCTATTTAAACGGAAAGCCTACAAAATATACTCAAAAGGTGCACAATGCGGTAGCCTCTATAAAAGATAAGGTGATATTTACAGGCTTTATTCCGCAAGAAAGGCTTCCGTCATATTACTCTGCTGCAGATGTTTTAGTTGTACCTTCTATTTTGAGGGAAGCAGCGGGTAATATCACAATTGAGGGTATGGCTACTGATTTACCCATAATTGCTGCAAAAAATGGGGGCATTCCGGAATATGCGGATGAAAGGGCTTCTGTTTTGGTAGATGTAAATGATAATTTTGTGCAAAATTTAACAAAAGCTATGAGTTTATTGCTTGAAAACGAGGATAAGCGTATAAGTATGTCAAAACAAGCACGAAATTGTGCTTTAGTGTATCATAAATCAAATTATTATAACAATTTATGTGGCTTAATTGATAGAATTTTGAATGAGGAATAGTTATGACTGAAAAAAAATACGGAATATTAACTTTTCATAATACTTTAAATTACGGCGCAGTTTTACAGGCATTTGCGTTGCAGCAAGCAATGACAAGTATTGGAAAGCATACTGAAATTATAAACTACCGTGCAGAATTTAATGAAAAACGCTTTTTGAATAAAAAGTTAAAGCAGATTCTTAATATCAGGGAAATATATAATATCTTTTTTCGAAACAGCTATGTTTTTCATTATCCTAAAGCCTTTGAAAGTTTTTACAACCGTATGAGCATCACCGAACCGCCTGTTTATAATCCACAGGAGCTTTCGGATTATATCACTGCACGGTTTAATACTGTTGTGTGCGGAAGTGACCAAATATGGAATCTCGCATGTACGGCGGGGGATGATAGTTTTTTTCTTCCGTTCGATTTGGAGTCTACCGAAAAAAAAGCCTACGCAGCAAGCTTTGGCGTAAAAGAAGTGCCCGAAAAGTATAAATCAATGTATCGTGAATGGATTAGTGATTTTAGTGCTGTTTCTGTAAGAGAAGAGGATGGGAAAAAAATCATCAAGGATTTACTTGATGATGATGTAAGTCTAGTGCTTGACCCTTCAATGCTATTAACAAAGGAAGAGTGGCGGGAAATTGAAGATGCTTCAATAGTTCCCCAAAAGCCTTATGTTTTTATGTATTTAATGAGTGAAGACAGAGAACTTATGTCCTTTGCTAAAAGGCTGGCTAAAAGAAAAGGATTAAAATTAGTTTATGCAAATGACCGTTTAATTAAGCATAGAGGTATGAAAAATTTATCCGGTATATCTCCTGAACAATGGCTTGCGCTGATTGATAATGCAGCCTATGTGGTCACTAATTCATTCCATGGCACAGCATTTTCTATTAATTTTGGCAAAGAGTTTTTTGTGAAATATATTCCAAGGTCTATTGCTAATTCAAGATTAGAAACGATTTTAAATATGTTTTCTTTACAATCAAGAGAAATTACGTCAAGTAATTTTGCTTGGGACGATTGTATCAATAGTAAAGAAGTTTTAAAAAAATTAGAATATCATCGCAAAGAATCATATGAATTTTTAAGTGAAGTGTAAAGGTGTGTTAATAGAATGGGAGTTTCCATTATTGTTCCTGTTTATAATGGAGAACATTGTGTGGGTCGTTGCATAGAAAGTATTTTAAATCAAACTTTTGAAGATTTTGAATTAATATTAGTAAATGACGGCAGCAGTGACAAGTCAGGTGATATTTGTGAATCTTACGCGAGAAAAGATAGCAGAATTAAAGTGATTCATAAAGAAAACGGCGGTTCATCGAACGCACGTAATAGAGGATTAATGGAGGCAACCAAACAATATATTCAGTTTGTTGATTGTGATGATACTTTATGCGAGAATGCATTGGCTGTTGAGATGAGCAATATAGATTCAAATACAGATTTATTGATATTTGGATTTAATATTTATAAAAATGCAGTTCTTTTGCGAACCCCTAATCCGGGAAAGCACAATTTTGAAGTGACAACAGAAAAATATAATGAGTTTTGCGAGATAGAAGAGCTAATTGTTTCTGTGTGCAATAAGTTATATTCACGCAATGCAATAAAAGTTTTTTTTGATACATCGCTGGTTTATAGTGAAGATAGGGTATTTAATTATTCAAATTTATTTTATGGTATAAAAATTAAAACAATTTCAGATTGCCTATATAATGTAACGCTTGATACGGAAAATTCGGTTAATAAGCGAAGCGTATCGGGGAAAAACCATGCTGTTTTACACGGAATGCAAGTTACATATGAGAAACGTTGTGAAATCTTTGGGGTTGAACTTTGTGAGATATCAAAAACAAAGCATAATTATGATGATGCTATCAAATTGTCTTATTCTATAGAAAAATGTATTTTAAACGGAAAAAGTTTCTTTGAATCAGAATGTAATGAAATAATCAATCATTCATATTTTAATGAGTTATGTAAAAACAAAAAATATTATCGCGTACATGAAAAAATTTTGTTTAGCTTACTTGAAAACAAAAGAATAGCAACATCAAAAATATATTTATATATCATACACAGTCTTCGTTATCTGTTGGAGAGGATAAAGAAATGAAAAATGAATCCCGAGTTCTCAATGCTGTGAAAAATGTTGGGTTTGGAACAATATTAGAGGTGTTTTCTCTTTTACTTTCTTTTGTAACTCGAAAAATATTTTTAGAATTGTTAGGCAACGATTATTTATCGGTAAACGGCTTATTTTCAAATATTCTCACAATACTTTCTTTCACAGAGCTTGGAATTGGCAGTGCTATTATATACAGTCTTTATAAACCGTTAGCAGAGGATAACAAGGATAAAATAAGAAAATTATTACGCCTTTTTAGAGATGCTTATGCGATTATAACTGTAGTAATTGGGGTATTGGGTTTTGCAATACTTCCGCTTTTACGATATATCATATCTGATGTACCCAATATTCAGGAGGATATTCGTGTTTTATATATTCTTTTTTTGGCTAATACTATGCTTTCCTATGTTTTCGGGTATAAAAAATCTTTGCTTACAGCAGACCAAAAAAATTATGTAGTAATTTTGATTTATCAAAGCATTCATATTTTTCAGCTATTAATACAGGCCCTTGTTTTATATGTTACACACAACTATATTTTATATTTATGTTTGATGTTAGTTTGCACCTTGCTTAATAATATAATTTCTTCGTGTTATGCTGACAAGAAATATCCTTGGATAAAAACTTCAACAAAAATAGAAAGGCTTTCAAAAAAAGAAAGAAAGCCCTTGTTTGATAACATAAAAAATATATTTATTTATAAGCTTGGTTCGGTGCTGCTTAACGGTACAGATAATATTATAATTTCTTCATTTATCAACACTGCTTTGGTTGGATTCACTTCTAACTATACGATGATAATAAATGCCGCATCAACAGTTATTACACAAGGTTGTAGTGGCTTGACTGCTAGTATAGGTAATTACAATGTGAATGCAGATAAAAAGGAAAACGAGCGTGTTTTTGATCAATTAAATCTAATCTCTTATTGGTTGTTTGGTATGGTATCGGTGATGCTCGCGTGCTTTTTGTCACCTTTTATTGAGATTTGTTGGTTGGGAGAAAATTATGTTTTATCAAACAGTATAGTGCTGACCTTGGTGGCATCTTTTTATTTTACTTGTATAAATTATATCCCTTCTTCTTACAGAACAGCAATGGGATTTTTTAAGGAATCAAGATATGCACCCTTAATTGCAGCGATTATTAATCTTGTTTTATCAATTGTCTTGGCAAAATTTATAGGCTTAAGTGGTATTTTTCTGGCAACTTCCATTGCCAAGGTATCTACATATTGTGTAATTGATGCATATAATGTATATAAACGCGGATTCCATAAGAGTCCTAAAGGATATTATTTTAAATTTATTTTTCGCTTTGTTCTGTTAGCAGCCGTTTATATACTAATTGAGATAGTATTGAATTTAGTTAATGTTAAAGGTTTTTTGGGGTTGGTTATTAAGGCAATTATTGCTTTATTAATTTATAATTTAGTTTTGTTTATAGTATACTCACGTAGTAAAGCTTTTTTGGATTTGGTAGAAAGATTCAAAGAGAGGTTGAGGATTGGTGGAAAAGTTAAAAGTTAATTTCGTTGATTTTTGGTCTGGTTTTGATAAAGTGAATAATGATTTTTATCGAATTCTCAGTGAAAAATACGAAATAGAAATAAGTGATAAGCCCGATTATCTTTTTTATTCGGTTTTTGGATATGAGCATACGAAATATGACTGTGTTCGGATCTTTTTTACCGGCGAGTGTATTGCTCCGGATTTTAACATTTGTGATTATGCAATTGGATTTGATAATATAACCTTTGGAGATCGCTATATTAGGGTGCCGTTATATAGACTTTTTCAGTATAAAAAAGATTTTGAAAAAGCTTTAAATAAGCATTTGATTTCTGATGAAGAAATTAAGAACAAAAAGGCTTTTTGCAACTTTGTATATTCAAACTGCTCTGCGCAAAAAAGCAGAGAAAACTTTTTTGAGCTATTAAACAGCTATAAAAAGGTTGATAGCGGTGGTAGGTACTTAAATAATATCGGCGGTCCTGTGGCAGACAAGTATGAATTTCAAAAACAGTATAAATTTAGCATAGCGTTTGAAAATTGTTGCCATATAGGCTATACCACAGAAAAGATCGTACAAGCTTTTTCTGCAGGAACAGTGCCTATTTATTTTGGAAACTCTGAAATATCAAAAGAATTTAATTCAGAAGCCTTTATAAATGTTCACAATTTTTCGAGTATGGAAGAGGTTATAAAGAAAATAGAAGAAATAGATTCAAATGATGAATTATTCTGTAAGATGCTACGTGCTCCAATTGGTGGAAGTATGGATGAATCGGATTTGAAAAACTTCTTATTTAATATTGTATCACAACCTTATAATAAAGCACATAGACGACCTACAAACACAACTGTTGGTGATAGAGAACATCAGCAACATATTATTAGAAAAATAAAATTTCTTACAAAGCCTTTTGTGAGGATGCGAAATTTGTTTATAAAAATAAAGAAGGGTGTTATTATAAAAAGGTGAGTAGTTTTATTCGAACTTGGCGTTTTTTGAAAAGAATTTTTTACACATTACTTGGTAAATTGATTATTAGGTTTAATAAATGTAGTTATGGAGATAATCTGCAGATTCGCGGAAGAATACGGATATTTATTTTAACCAAAAAAACCAAAAATCAAGTTTTAATAGGAAAAAACTGTAGTTTTAATTCTGCTGAGTATGCCAATCCTATTGGCGGTGATACAAAATGTTGTTTTACAATTATGGGTAGCGGAAAGATTGAACTTGGTAATAATGTTGCTATCTCTAATTCTACATTGGTTTCATCAACTGAAATTAAAATAGACGATAATGTTTGTATAGGAGCAAGCTGTAAAATATATGATACAGATTTCCATTCAGTTTACCCGGAAAAAAGATTAAACGGAAATGTGGATATTAATACAAAACCTATACATATTTGTAAAGATGCATTTATTGGTGCTCATAGTATCATTTTAAAGGGAGTTACAATTGGAGAGGGCGCAGTAATAGGTGCAGGGTCTGTTGTAACCAAAAATATACCTGATTATGAAATTTGGGCAGGAAATCCTGCAAGGTTTATAAGAAAAATCACGAGGTGAAAGTGTAATGAAACAAAATTTTGAAGCCATGCTTTCTTTAATTGCTGCAAGTACTTTTGGGTATAAATTTGAATTGCCGTCAACTGTAGATGTTAAAGACATTTTGTCAATTGCCAAAAAACAAAACTGTTATCATTTGGTATGGGATGCATTAAAAAATAACGATTGGCTTGACTTTCCCGAAGAAGAGAGATTAAAGCAAAAAACTAAATACGATAATAGTTTCATTTATAATCATTGTCGGTTTATGTTCTATGTACAATTAGTGCGAAAAATGGAAGCAGAGGGTATTAAACCGATATTACTTAAAGGACAATCAGTTGCTAGATTATATAAATCTCCGTTCAGCAGGGTTTCAGGGGATATAGATATATTGGTAAAGGAATCAGAACTCGAACAAAGCTTGAAAATTTTACAGAATTGTGGTTGCATAATTAAGAGTGGTATGAATAGCAACACACATCATGTTGTTTTGAACCACCCAACATACGGATGTATTGAATTACATGTAAAGCTTTTTAAAGACGAAATTAATTATATATGGTTTGATGATTTTCAAAAAAAGCTCAACCTAAATACCGAACCTATAGAAACGGTTATTGAAGGGCAGAAAATATATGTTCTCCCCGCACAGACGCAAGTAGCTTTTGTGTTTTTTCATTTTATGAAACATTTTATAAGAAGCGGTTGTTCTATCAGATGTATGATGGACTATGTTTTATCTTTAGCAGAATATAAAAATGACTTTGACTACAAATCATTTTATGATATGCTAGACAAAATGAATATGAAGCAGATTCATAATGCAATAATTGATTTTATGGTAAAATACTGTGATGTAAATGCGTCCAATTTACCTTTCTATGAATCTGTGGATGAAAAACTTGTTGAACTTGTTTATAATGATTTATATGAAGGCGGTTGGATTGGAAACTCTAAAGCGTATACACAAAGTTCAGCTCGCAAATTTGCGGAACATAAAAAAAGGAAAAATGCCGTTGATGATGTGGAGATAACTACAAATAAAAGTTCTGTAAAAGTGTTCTTTAGTAGAGTGTTTCCTCCTAGAAAAGTTTTAATGAGGCAGTATCGTTATTTAAAGAAACGTCCTTATTTATATCTAATTGCTTTAATTTCAAGATATGTTTCATTTGCTTCAGCTAAATTATTAAAACGTGGCAGACTTTACGAGCTACAGCAGGAGAGAAATAAGGCGGACAATTATAGAAATAACATTTTGAGAGAATTTGATTTGATGTAATAATTATACTTGATATTATGGGAGGAATAATATGAAAATCGCGGTTGTAGGAACGGGATATGTAGGGTTATCGCTGGCTGTTTTGCTTTCACAGAATAATAGTGTATATGCTGTTGATATAGTTCCTGAAAAGGTCGATTTAATTAATAAAAGAAAATCTCCGATTGTTGACACCGAATTAGAAGACTATCTTAACAATAAAAAGTTGGATTTAATAGCTACTTTAGATGCGAAATCGGCATATGAAAATGCTGAATACATAGTGGTATCTACTCCTACCAATTATGATCCGGACAAAAATTATTTTGATACCTCTTCTGTGGAAAAAGTAATTGAAGAAGTAAAAAATATTAACCCTGATGCAGTTATAATAATTAAATCTACTGTTCCGGTCGGTTTTACCGAGCAGATTCAAAAAAAATACAACTGTAATAATATCTTATTCAGCCCTGAGTTTTTGCGCGAGGGTCATGCATTATATGATAATTTATATCCAAGTCGTATTATTGTAGGCTTTTTTAGTGAAGACTTTGAAATCCGAAAATCCGCGGAAACTTTTGTTGGATTATTGCAGGAGGGTGCCCTAAAAAAAGATATTCCTGTTCTTTATCCAAATCCTACGGAGGCAGAGGCAATTAAATTGTTTTCTAATACATATCTTGCTTTAAGGGTTGCTTATTTTAATGAACTGGATACATATGCGGCAATTAAGGGTTTAGATACTAAAGCAATAATCGAAGGTGTGGGCTTAGATCCTCGAATAGGTAACTATTATAATAATCCGTCGTTTGGATACGGTGGATATTGTTTGCCTAAGGATACAAAACAACTGCTTGCAAATTATAATAATGTTCCACAGAATATTATATCTGCTATAGTGGCAGCTAATAGTACACGTAAGGACTTTATAGCAGAACAAATCATTGCAAGAAATCCCAAAAAGGTTGGCATATATCGTTTAACTATGAAATCCGGTAGTGATAATTTTCGTCAGAGCTCAATACAGGGCGTAATGAAGAGAATTAAGGCAAAGGGTATAGAGGTTATAGTATATGAACCCACAATGAAAGAAGAAACCTTCTTTAATAGTAGGGTTATAAGAGAACTTGAGAAGTTCAAAGAAGAAGCTGATGTTATTTTAGCTAATAGATATAATGAAGATATTGTCGATGTAATAGATAAAGTGTATACAAGGGATATATATTTTAGAGATTAAAATATTTTATATAGTTAAAGAAAGTAAAATTGGTGTGAAAAGCTGTATGGTAAAAACAAACTACAAAAATCTTTTTTTACGTCAATCATATCTGGATAGTTACGAGACCTATAGGTTATCGCTTAAGAAATCTGACTGTGGGGTATTATGGGATTATGTCATTCTTACTGCATCTAATGAAAGTCAGGCAGAGGCTTACCGCCAGCAGATTGATTACCGATTAGAGCGAGGATTTTTGCCACGGACAACCCATTATGCTGTTTTGCCTGATTTTGAGGGCAAGCGTGTGGGCTCGGGCGGTGCTACACTCGGTGTGCTTCGCTATATTCGTCAGCTTGAGGAGTCTTTTTCGGGACTTCGTATTCTTGTGATTCACTCGGGCGGAGATTCAAAGCGAGTGCCTCAATATTCTGCCTGTGGAAAGCTTTTTTCACCCGTGCCACGTGAACTGCCTGACGGCAGACGCTCAACACTTTTTGATGAATTTGTTATTGCTATGAGCGGTGTGCCTGCAAGGCTTGAATCGGGTATGTTGGTGCTTTCGGGTGATGTGCTTCTGCTTTTCAATCCCTTGCAGATTGATTTCTTCGGCAACGGGGCGGCGGCTCTTTCTATAAAGGAAAGTGTGCTCACAGGAAAGGACCACGGCGTTTTTCTGCGTGACAGTAGCGGTAATGTAGGTAAGTTCTTACATAAGCAAACAGTGGAAAAGCTTGCCGAAGCCGGTGCAGTAGACCAATCCGGAAAGGTTAATATTGACACTGGTGCGGTTATTATGGGCAGTGATATTTTAACCGAATTGTATAACTTGGTGGATACAGATGAGGGCTTTTCTAAATACGTAAATGAAAAGGTTCGGCTTTCTTTCTATGCTGATTTTGTGTATCCCTTGGCGGCAGATGCTACCCTTGATAATTTTTACAAAGAAAAACCTGAGGGAGAGCTTAATGATGAGCTTTTATCTGCGCGTAAGGTTTTGTGGGGAATACTTCATAAATATCGTATGAAGCTTATTTGTATGTCTCCTGCATCTTTTTTGCATTTTGGAACTTCGGTAGAGCTGCTTGAACTTGTGACTTGTCATATCGACGACTATAAATTCCTTGATTGGAGGAGTAAAATCGGCTCTAACCGTAATATCGGTAATTTTTCCTGCTATAATAGTTTTATTGATGACAGCGCCGTTATAGGAGAAAATAGCTATATTGAAGACAGCGATATCGGCGAAGGTGTTGTTATAGGTGAGCGCTGTATTATTTCAGGCTCCACCCTTAAAAATGTTACTGTGCCTGATGGTATGATTGTTCACACACTTAAGCTCAATAACGGAAAATTTGTTACAAGAATATGGGGGCTTACCGATAACCCTAAGGAAAATGTGTGGCTTGGTAAGCAACTGAAGGCTCCGCTTTGGGAGATGCCTCTTTATAATCAGTATGATACTCCCGAAGAGGCGGCTGCTGCCACTATTGGCGGTGAAATGGGAGAATATTCCCTTAAAACAAGCTTTGATTCTGCTGATTCGTCTCAAATTATCCTTTGGGGAGACAAGCTTCACGATAAAGTTTCGGTTGGTAGATTTTTAGATTATATAAATGACCTATATCCTGTGGAAAAAATGACCGATAAGGAATTGACACCAAGAGTTGTAAGGCTTTTGGAGGAGTATTCTGAGAATGCACAGTTCAGTGAAAAAATACGTATCTATTATTATTTAGCTAAGCTTTTAGGTGATGATAAGCTTATGACCCGTTGTTTTGATACTATTTGCAGCTGTGTAACAGAGTCGGCTATGCAGGGTGTCACCTATAATCCGGAGTTTAAAATTAAAAAGGATTGTGTTGTAACACGTTTGCCTGTCCGTGTGAATTGGGGAGGCGGATGGTCTGATACACCGCCTTACTGCATCGAACACGGCGGAATGGTGCTTAATGCGGCGGTGACGTTGGACGGTCAGCTGCCTATTGTTATAACCATTAAAAAGCTCAAAGAGCATAAATTTGTATTGTCGAGTACAGACAATGGCTCTTACGCCGAATTCAGTGATATTTCGGCACTTCAGAACTGTCACGACCCTCACGATGCCTTTGCGCTTCACAAAGCGGCTCTTATAGCTTGTGGAGTTATACCTTATAAGGAGAAAATTTCGGTACAGGAAATATGTGAACATCTCGGTGGGGGACTTAGTCTTAATACAGAGGTGCTTAATATTCCAAAGGGCAGCGGACTTGGTACGAGCTCTATTTTATCCGGCGCTTGTGTTAAGGGAATGTTCGAGTTTATGGGTGTGTCTATTTCTGAAAATGAGTTGTATAACAGAGTGCTTTGTATGGAACAGATAATGTCTACAGGCGGCGGTTGGCAAGATCAGGTAGGAGGTTTGGCACCGGGAATTAAAATGGTGTATTCGTCTGCAGGAATGCAGCAAAAGATATGCTGCGAGCCTTTGGCAATAAGCGAGGAAACTCTTGCGGAGTTAGAGGAGCGTTTCTGTCTTATATATACCGGTCAGCGCCGTTTGGCACGAAATTTACTTCGTGAAATTGTGGGCAAATACATAGGCGCCAACGAAGATGCGCTCGATGTTCTTTATCAGATACAACGTATTGCTGTTTTAATGAAAAGTGAGCTTGAACACGGTAATATTGATGGCTTCTGTCGTTTGCTCAATGACCATTGGGAGCAATCAAAACGTCTTGACAGCGGTTGTACTAATACCTGTATTGATCAGATATTTAGCTCCATAGAGGACCTTATAGACGGCAAAATGATTTGTGGGGCCGGCGGCGGTGGATTTTTGCAGGTTGTCCTTAAAAAGAATGTTACCCGTAAGCAGCTAGCGGAGAGATTGTTTGACGTTTTTGCCGATTCGGGTGTTGCCGTTTACGATTGTCAATTTTATAATGGCATTATTGAAGGTTAAAACAGCATTTTGTACAAGTATAATTTTGCATAAAGAGAATACGGAAAATAAATTAAAAAACACGGACATAGAGTCCGTGTTTTTTAGTTTTTCCACAGCTTTCTGTATTTGCCTGCTGTGGTGCCCTCGGCATCGTGAAAAACCTTGTTAAAATATGCGGCATCAGGGAAACCGCTTTCTTCGGCAATTTCTCCGACGGATTTATGGGTAAAGCGTAATAACTTTTTTGAGTGGTTGATACGACAGGTATTAAGATACTGTACTATGGTTGTACCGAAAAGTTCTTTAAAACGGCGAGTCATATAATATTTGCTGATATAAAATTCACGGCTTAAACCGTCAAGACTGATTTTCAAGGCAAGATTTTTTTCGAGATGTTCTTTTATCATCTGCATTTTTTCGTCGGTAGTGCCTTGCGAATGATTTTTCGCAGCTTCGGTAAGGACTTTGGTGTAAATTCGACTTATATAATCGGAAGATATAAGCTCATAATCCTTGTTTTTCTGTGACATTACAGCTGCGAGCTTGCCTAAAAGGTTTAAATATTCTGTTAAATCAGTAGGGTGCAGTAGTATTGAGCCGTTTCGTTTTAAAAATAGCGAATGCATCATCTTGGCAGTAGGGCCGTTAAAATGCAACCAGCTTAATTCCCAAGGGTCAGTATCGCTCGCACGGTGAGAATATTCTGTGTTACAGTTTATAAAGACTAAATCGCCTGCTTTAACAAAAAAATCCTCACCGCTATAGCTTATGGTGCCGCTACCGCTTAAGATAATAATAATAAGATAGGAATCAAGGCAGCTTCTTGCACTTATATGGGCTTTACGGCAAATAAGTGTGCCCATTTCCTGAACATAATTTAGCATTTTTTTGGCAGTAGCTGACGGCGTATTAACAATTCTTTCAGAAATAGTGGTATCGTTGGAAATTTTGCTGCCTGCAATTGTAGAAGAATAAATTTTTTGCATACATAAAACCTCTAAAGCAATATTTTTTTGTTTTTGGGCAATAAAATTTAATGACATTGTTATCTTAAATTATTATACTAAGTAAAGCAATTATTGTAAAGTGTTTTATTTTGGGAGTTGTTTATGTATACAGTATTACTTTCAGGCGGTTCGGGTAAAAGACTTTGGCCGCTTTCTAACGATTTAAGGGCAAAGCAATATATTAAAATTTTTGATGGAGAAGAGTCACATACAGGTCAAATTTCAATGGTGCAAAGGGTATTGCGTCAGCTCAGACAGGCAGGAATTTCAGAAAAAACACTTATATGTGCGGGTAATTCGCAAGTTGAAATTATACATTCGCAGTTAGGCGATATTGATATTGCGGTAGAGCCTGAACGCAGAGATACCTTTGCAGCAGTTGCGATTTCCTGCGCTTATGTTTTAAGCAGGCTTAAAGCAAATGAAGATGATGTTATCACAATTTTGCCTGTAGACCCTTATACCGAGAATGAGTATTTTAACAAATTATTATCGCTTGAAGGGTATTTAATTGAAAGCAAAGCAGATATTGCGTTAATGGGAGCATTACCTGATACACCGTCGGAAAAATACGGATATATTCTGCCTGATAAAATAAAAAACGGTTACTTTACTGTAAAGGAATTCTATGAAAAGCCCGATGTCAGTACGGCGGAAGAATTAATAAAAAAGGGTGCAGTATTTAACTGCGGAGTTTTCTGCTTTAAAATTAGGTTTATATGTGATATTCTGCGTGATATGGGACTCAAGCCTGATTATGATTATTTATACTCTAATTACGAAATGCTGCCGAAAATCAGCTTTGATTATCAGGTGCTTGAAAAGGCTTCAAATATGATAGCGGTTTCATTTAAGGGTATGTGGAAGGATTTAGGAACTTGGAACAGTTTGGCAGAGGAAATGCAAAGAGATGAGCTTGGATATGTAATTAGTAACCGTTGTGAAAACCTGAAGGTGATAAACGAGCTTGATATACCGATTATTGCCTGCGGTCTTAAAGATGCCATAGTAGTTGCAGGTGCCGACGGTATATTGGTTGCTGACAGGCAGCAAAGCGAGTATTTAAAGGAATCAGTAGATAAGCTGAGTCTTCCTCCAATGTATGAAGAACGCCGATGGGGAACTCTTAAAACAATAGACCGAGACAGTAACAATCTTACAAGACACGTTAAAATGTTCTCGGGTATGGTTTCAAGCTATCATTATCACGAGCAGCGTAATGAGGTATGGGTATTTTTAAAGGGCAAGGGAGAAATGGTGCTCGGCAATATGAAAATGTCGGTTAGTGCGGGAATGTCGGTTACTATTCCAAAGGGTGCAAATCATATAATAAAGGCAAACAGCGACCTTGAATTTCTTGAGGTGCATATAGGCGAGCCGGATAAAAACGATATACACCGTATAGGCTTTGATTGGGACGAAGTAATAAAAAATACGATATAAGGAGACAGGTATGAAAAAAGCATTGATAACAGGAATTAACGGACAGGACGGCTCTTATTTAGCAGAGTTTTTGTTGGATAAGGGTTATGAGGTTTACGGAATTTTGCGCCGCAGCAGTGTAAATAATACCGAGCGTATAGAGCACTTGTTTGTTGATGAGCTTATGAAAAAACATGGGTGTACCAATAAGCTAAAGCTTTTGCACGGTGATATGACCGATTCAATGAATTTAGCTCGGATAATAAGTGAAATAAAGCCTGATGAAATATATAATCTTGCGGCGCAGTCTCACGTGGCAGTATCCTTTGAGTTGCCTGAATATACTGCCAATTGTGACGGCTTAGGGACGCTTCGCATACTTGAAGCAGTAAGGATTTGCGGTCTTGCCGATAAAACTAAAATTTATCAGGCTTCTACCTCGGAGCTCTACGGCAAGGTAGAGAAAAAGGGGATTTCCCTTAACGAAGAAACACCATTTCACCCGTATTCGCCATATGCGGTAGCCAAGCAGTACGCCTTTTGGATAGTACGTAACTACAGAGAGGCATACGGTATGTTTGCGGCAAACGGAATATTGTTTAATCACGAATCTGAACGTAGGGGTGAAACTTTTGTTACAAGAAAAATAACCCTTGCAGCCGCTAGAATTTCGTTGGGTCTTCAGGAAAAATTGTCACTTGGTAATCTTAATTCAATAAGAGATTGGGGTTATGCCAAGGATTATGTTGAGTGCATGTGGCTTATTTTGCAACAGGATAAACCAGAGGATTTTGTAATTGCTACTGGTGAAAAACGTACGGTTAGAGAGTTTGTTGATGCAGCATTTAAATATGTGGGGATCGAACTTGAATGGAAAGGTTCGGGTATCGATGAGAAGGGTATTGATAAAAAAACAGGAAAGATTTTAATTGATGTTGATCCTAAATTTTTCCGTCCATCGGATGTGGATTATCTATTGGGAGATCCTTCAAAGGCGAAGAAACTTTTGGGATGGAATCCGAGAGCTACAACATTTGATGAATTAGTAAATATTATGGTAAAAAGCGATTTGGAGTTTGTAAAGAGACAGGGTGAAAATCACAGAACATTCGAATAGGAGAAACCATATGGATAAGAATGCGAAAATATATGTTGCAGGACATAGAGGCATGGTAGGTTCTGCAATAGTCAGAGAGTTAGAGCGATGTGGATATAACAATATAATTGTACGCACTTCTAAAGAACTGGATTTGCGACGTCAGGATGCTGTAGAAAGATTTTTTGCTACAGAAAAACCGGAATATGTTTTTTTGGCGGCAGCCAAAGTGGGTGGGATAGTTGCCAATCAGCGTTATCCTGCAGATTTTATGTATGATAATATGATACTCCAAATGAATGTTATACACAGTGCGTATGAAAATGATGTAAAGAAGTTATTGTTTTTAGGTTCATCTTGCATTTATCCAAGAATGGCACCACAGCCAATGCCCGAAAGTTGTTTGCTAACAGGTTCGTTGGAAAACACAAATGAGGCATATGCATTATCAAAGATATCAGGCCTTAAATATTGTGAGTATCTTAATCGACAGTATGGTACAAATTATATAAGTGTTATGCCAACTAATCTTTATGGTATAAAAGATAATTATCATCCTGAGCACTCCCATGTGCTGCCGGCATTGATGCGGCGTTTTCATGAAGCAAAAGCTAATGGTGTTGATGAAGTTGAGTGTTGGGGTACCGGTTCACCTAAAAGAGAGTTTCTGTATGCTGATGATCTTGCTAATGCCTGCGTGTTTTTAATGGAAAATTATTCTGCTACTCAACTTGAAAACGAAACTGTAAATCTTGGTAGTGGAAAAGAAGTAACTATAAAAGAGCTCGCTGAAATGGTTGCATATGTGGTAGGATATACCGGAAAAATAAAGTGGGATACCTCTAAACCTGATGGTACGCCTAGAAAATTGTTGGATGTTTCTAAATTAGAACGATTGGGTTGGAGATATAAAACCGAACTTATTGATGGAATTCGATTAGCCTACAACGATTTTATTAATGGCGAATCACGAGCAGAAAGATAAATGGGTTGCTTGTCTTATAAAGTATAATCATTACCACTATCTATGTGGAGGGCAATATAAAGTTTGGACTGCATTTAAAGAGTTAAATGCAGTCTTTTTATACATATTATAAGAAAATTAATCATACAATTAATTAAGCCTTTTAGGAGTTGATTGTATGATGAGTGAGCAGTGTGACAGAGCAATTGTTTTAGGGGAATACATAATAGATACGGGAGCCACTGTACGCGCTACCGCCAAGGTGTTTAATATAAGTAAATCTACTGTACATAAAGATGTTACCGAACGGCTTTATCGGATAAACAAGGGGCTATACAATGAAGTTCAGTCGGTGTTGCTTAAAAACAAACAGGAAAGACACATAAGGGGCGGTATGGCAACAAGGAGAAAGTATAAGGGTGAATAAAAAACAGAGTCTCTGCAGAGACTCTGTTTTTTGCTGTTTAATCTTTATAATAAAGTTTTTGTTCTTCCTCATAGGAGATACTGTATTTTTCTCTGAATTCTTCTACCTTTGCTAAGAACTTAGTATATCCCTTTTCGGCGCAGAAGGAGAAATAGTTGCTATTGTTTCCGTCCCAATTTGAAGTAAAGTTATAATTTTCTTTAAAGATTTCAGTTGTCATTTTATCGTTTTCGGCGTCATAAATCTCTAAAAGCTCTATAAATTCTTCTCTTGGGATAGCAAGGTTTATATATTCTTCTGTGTCTCTTGAATATCCGTCAAAGTACACAAGCTTTGGACGCTCAGCATTAACCTGAGTTTTAATTGTGTTTACATCCTCATATTTGCAGATTTCTACAAGCTCTTCGCCGTAAATACTTACAGGAAGTCCCCAATACTGTCGTTCTACCGTACTACCGTTTTTGAGGTGGTATTTAATATATATTTCAGAGACAAATTGGTCTTCCGTGAATTCCCCGAAGATGTAGTCGTTATTTTTTAAATCGTCCAAATTTTGAGTTATCTTTTTATGAAGATTTAAAACGGTATCAAAATCGTCATTAAAAATGGTGGTAAAGCCTGCAGGTTCGGCTTCAATACTGAGTATATTATCAGCTTTTGGAACATTCTTTTCATATCCTGTGATATCTACACTAAAGAGGAAAGAGGATGCTAGAAGAGCAACAGCCGAAGCTGCGCCGATAACAAGGGACTTTTTAAAGGTTTTAAAACCACGCTCGGTAATAGCTCCGTATGTAACAGAAGCTAGAAGTGCCCCCATAATTCCGAAAATATAGAATATTGGGTTAAACTCGCCCTCAGCAAACATCATACCTACTCCGAAGCCTACGATAAAGGAGAGAATGAAGTTAGCGAGAATATAGATAAATTTAAAAGCATAGGCGTTTTCGGCTCTTTCGGCGTTTCTGCGGTTATAAAGCAGTACTGATGCCAAAGAGAAAACTGCTATAACAATAACAGAAACGGCTATCATTATCCACTCATTACTTGTAAATAGCGGAGCTTTATTTATTGTTGGAACGCCTGCCTCGTGTGTAAAGGCGCGCTCTGCAAAATCGGAAAAGGAAAATCCGCAAAAATAAATGGGGGACATCGCCTTCATAGCAGCCTCGGAAGTACCGCTATATCCGTACAAAAATTCGTCTGCCAAAACATTAAAGATGGCAGGTAATATAAGCATACCGCCGTTTATTATTCCGCAGGAGATAACAAAATCAATTATAGTACCCGAGCAAACGATAAAGAGAAGCGAAATGCTCCATGAAACGAGCATTATTAGTATGTTATAGAGGAAGCCTATCGCTAAAATTTCAAGCTCTACTATAAGCCAAGGGGTTAGAACGCATACAAGCAATACCGAAATATATCCTATCAGAATAGTAATAAGTATACTGCCGAGAGAAGCTAAGCTTCTTGAGAGCAAAAGCTGTGTGCGGTTTAATGGGAGTGCGTGGAAAACATCACTTGCCTTTTTGCTGAAAAGATAATTTAGGTTCATAATGTTATAAAGGATTATGCCTATTGCCGAAACAATTGTCATAACAACAGAAAAGACTAAAACAAAATTGTTTCCGCAGTAGGTGGGCTTGGATAGATTTTCATAAATTTCGCCAAGTCGGATAAGAGTATATCCGGGACAAACGGTTAAAAGGGCTATAGAGGTTAAAATAATAAGACCCATATTTTGTCTTATTGTGAAAAGTAAAAGCCCTAATGTAGAGTTTTTATTATTGGAGGATGTTTTTAACATCATAACCGATTACCTCCAGTTCATATACAAAGATTTCTTCAATGGTTGGCTGTATGCATTCTGCAAAGAGGGGCATAAGATTTTTAATGAAATCCATAATTTCCTTTTTGTCGCCCCGTACAACAAGCTGTAAAAGAGAGCCTGTGCGCTCAATTTTCATAACATCAAGAGCATCAAAAACCGAAGTATCAGGCACATTGTTAAATGCTACCTGTATCTTATGAATTTTATCCTTTAGCTGCTCTGATTGGTCGTTAAAGAGAATATTGCCGTTATGTATTAAAGCGATATGGTCAACGATATCCTCAAGCTCACGAAGATTGTGGGAGGCTATTATTGCGGTAAGACCGTCCCTTTCAACGCCGTCTATTATTATGTTGGCGAGTACGCGCCTCATAACAACATCAAGACCGTCAAAAGCCTCGTCTAAGAGAAGATAGGAGGGCTTTGTTGACATAGCAAGTATCAGCGCTGCCTGACGCTGCATACCCTTTGACATTGTAGAAATACGGGCATTTCTGTTAAGCGGAAATACTGAAAGCAGATGCTCAAAGGTTTCATCGCTAAAATTACTGTAAACAGATTTATAAAATCTCTTCATATCAATTAAATTTGACTGTGGGAGAAAATAGGGAGTATCCCCTAAAAATGCGATTTTATCTTTAATATTTACATTATTAAAGCAGTTTTCTCCGTCAATTTCAATAGCGCCTCCGTCAGCACGGTATACGCCCGAAATCAAACGAAGCAATGTAGATTTGCCCGAGCCGTTTGAGCCTACAAGCCCATAGATAGACCCGTCTTCAATTTCGAAGTTTATGCCATCAAGCGCTGTATTTTCTCCGAATTTTTTGGTAAGATTGGTGCCCTTTATCAATTAAGGTCCCCTCCTTCTTTGTATATTTCATTGATTATATTGTTAATATCTTCTCGGCTAACACCTTTTTGGTAAGCTGAGAGTATTACGGCTTTTAGATTATCCTTTTCGGTACTTATAAGCGTTTTGCGGGTGTTCTCGGCATCAGCTACAAACGAGCCCTTGCCCTTTACAGTATAGATAACACCGCGTTCCTCCAAAATGGCATAAGCCTTTTGAATGGTATTGGGGTTTACTGTAAGCTTGGATGCCAAAGCTCTTACAGAGGGCATTGCATCGTCGGTTTTAAGTACAGAGAGACTTATAAGATTTATAAACCCGTTTATTATCTGGTCGCATATAGAAATACCGCTTTTGTAATCTATTTGAAGCATATAATCAACTCCTTTCTGTGTTGACTGTACTATGTGTTATAGTACAGTTGTATATTACAACATATTTTTCCATTTGTCAATACTTTTTTTAAAATCCATATTTTTCTTTAATCGTTAAAGGGCGTTCGGCTTGACAAAAAAGCCTTTTATATTTTATAATAAAGAAAACTAAAAAATATTTAAAATAAGGAGTTTTACTGTGTCGAAGATATACAGTTCTGTTGAGGAACTTATAGGTTCAACCCCCATATTAGAACTTAAAGCAATAAAGAAAAAATTAGAATTAAAAGCCGATATTTTAGCAAAACTTGAGTGCTTTAACCCGGGCGGCTCTGCAAAGGACAGGGCGGCTCTTTCAATGATTAACGATGCCGAAGAAAATGGAATTTTAAGGAAAGACTCGGTGATTATTGAGCCGACTTCGGGCAATACAGGTATAGGTCTTTCTTTAGTTGCGGCGGCAAGAGGCTATAAAACCATAATTGTTATGCCTGATACTATGTCAGAAGAGCGTCGCCGTTTAATGAAGGCATACGGGGCAGAGCTTGTTTTAACCGACGGTAAGCTCGGTATGGCGGGAGCTATAAAAAGGGCAGAGGAAATAGCTAAAAATACAGAAAATTCATTTTTAGCAGGTCAGTTTTCAAACAAGGCTAACCCTAAAGCCCACTTTGATACAACAGGTCCCGAAATTTATGATGCTACAAACGGGAATATTGATATTTTTGTTGCAGGTATCGGAACGGGCGGCACTGTAACGGGGGTTGGAAGCTTTCTAAAATCCAAAAATCCCGATATAAAGATTGTAGGAGTAGAGCCCGAAGAGTCACCAATTTTAACTAAAGGAGAGAGCGGTGCCCATAAAATTCAAGGAATAGGTGCCGGCTTTAAGCCCGAAATATTAGACCTTAATATTTGTGATGAAATTTTAACCGTAAGCGGCGAAGAGGCATACGAATTTGCGAGGCTTATGGGAAGTGCTGAGGGTGTTTTAGTGGGAATATCTTCGGGCGCAGCCTTAGCCGCTGCAGTAAAGCTTTCAAAGAGACCTGAAAACGAGGATAAACGAATAGTAGTGCTTTTACCTGATACGGGCGAAAGATATCTTTCTACCGGAGTTTTTGATTAGTAAAAAAATATATATTAACCGAAAAGGACACGGCTTTCGCCGTGTCCTTTTCGGTTTGGGGATGAATAAAGATATATAAAATCCGTTTTGGGCAAAAGGGGAAGGAAGTAGACTCCTTAAAAGCCCTAACAGATTTTTAGCTGTTTATATTTTTCATTATCAAATGAAGCTTTTTCTATTTTTATTCTGTATTCTAAATATTTGGAGGTTTCGGTTGTTTTAAAGTCTGAATTTATGCCTGAGGAAGCAAGAGTTTGGGTGAGCTTTACAAGACTGTTTTCAAAAAGTCTGATATCACCTATAGCGGTTTTGGGGGCTACAGGCGGCGGCTCGGGTGCCTTTTTCTTTTCTTCGGCGACTTCGGGTTTGGGTCTTTTAAAATTTAAAATCTCCCGTATAAGTGTTTCGGTTTTGGCTTCTGATAAACCCTCTGAGTATATAGTATCGGCTAAGCTTCCGCGCAAATTTTCGGGGAGCCGCAGTAGTAGTCTTGCATGGGTTTCGCTTAAATTGTATTTTATAACCTTTTCCTGAGTTAAAGAGTCAAGTCTTAAAAGCTTTAGCTTTGCCGATATTGCTGATTGGGTAATTCCAAGTCTTAAAGAAAGCTCGCTTTCTGAAACACCGCGCTCGAATATAAGAGAATATAAAAATCTTGCCTCTTCAAAAACGGTAAGGTCGCTATGCTGTATGTTTTCTGCAAGGGCGTAAATTTCTGCCGACTCATCGTCAACATTATGTAAAATACAGGGTATTCGGCGTATACCTGCCATTTTTGCCGCTCGAAGTCTGCGCTCACCTGTTATAAGTCTGTACTTTCCGTGAGGGGCTTTTCTTACTGCTAAGGGGTGAATAATTCCTGTGGCAGAAATGCTTCTTGATAGTAGAGTTAGCTCGTCCACATTAAAAAATTGCCGTGGTGTGCTACCTGTTGAAATGATGTCACTAGGTTTTAACATCAAAAGCTTTTTATCTGCAATAGTATGCATTTTATCGCCCCCTGCAAGATAATTATTGCAGAAGAGAACGATAAAGTAAAGCCTTTTCGGTCGCACAAAACGGCAACTAATTACAATATTTTTTAAATTATAAGGGTTGTTTTGCGATTTTAGTTGATATTCTCGGGTATTTTGGTGGAGTTTGCGATATCTTTTTTATAAAAATGAAGGCTCTTTGCTCATTTTCAGGCAAAGTTTCGCATATAATTTTGGCGTCTCCGCCGCCGAGTAGCTTTAAAGCGTTTTGGGCTAAGTCGAGTTCCGTCTCTGCAGATGGCCCTTTAAGCGCTAAAAATGTGCCGCCTTTTTTAACATAGGGCAGACAGTATTCCGAAAGGGCGGGGAGTGATGCTACCGCCCTTGCCGTTGCAAAGTCAAATTTTTCTCTGTAAAGAGGGTTTCTGCCGCCGTCCTCAGCTCTTGCATGTACCGTTTCTAAGTCTAGCGATAATTCCTCGGCTACCGCATTTAAAAAGTTAAGGCGTTTATTTAAACTGTCAAGCAGGGTGATTTTAAGGTCGGGTCTTGCGATTTTAAATACCATACCCGGAAAACCTGCCCCTGTACCTACATCTATAAGGGTAGCATTTTTTTGAGGACTGAAATGCTTAAAGGCTAAAAGACAGTCATAAAAATGCTTATAAAGTACAGCCTCAGGCTCGGTTATAGCGGTGAGGTTCATTTTCTCGTTCCACTCTATTAGCAGATTGCCGTATATATTAAGTTGTTTTACGGCAGTGTCGGTAAGTTTAAATCCGAATTCTGCACAAAGGGGGACAAGCTTTTCTGTTTTAAAATCTATCATAAGTCAAATTCCTTAAAAAATTATTCGCGGCTTAAATAAATCATAAGCACCGAAACATCGGCAGGGCTAACGCCTGAAATACGGGATGCCTGACCGATATTTGCGGGCGATACCTTTTTAAGCTTTTCTCTAGCCTCAAGCCTTAGTCCGTAAACATCGTCATAATTTATGTCACTTGGTATAACCTTGCGCTCTAAACGGAGCATTTCGTCTATCTGTGCTTGCTGACGGGTTAAATACCCCTCATACTTGATTTCAATCTCAACCTTTTCCTTTACCAGGTCAGAAAGGCTCGGTCTGTCCTTATCGAAGGGGGCTAACATTTCATAGCTTAATTGAGGGCGCTTTATAAGGTCAGACAGTCGAACACCCGTAGAAAGAGGGGCTGTATCAACGCTAGAAAGTAGGTCGTTCAGTTCCTTAGAGGGTGCTAGGAAGGTATGGTTTACACGCTCAATTTCTGCCGCCTTTTGCGCTTTTCTCTCTAAAAATTCGTTATATATTTCATCGCTTATAAGACCTAATTTATGTCCTATCGGCATCATGCGCTCGTCCGCGTTATCCTGACGAAGAAGTAATCTGTATTCACTTCGAGAGGTCATCATACGGTACGGGTCAGAGCAACCCTTTGTTACAAGGTCATCAATAAGTGTACCTATATAAGATGATGCGCGGGTCAGTATAAGCGGTTCCTTGCCCTGAATTTTGAGTGCTGCATTTATACCCGCCACAAGACCCTGAGCAGCGGCCTCTTCATATCCCGATGAGCCGTTAAACTGACCTGCGCCATATAGCCCCGAATGTTCTTTAAGTTCAAGGGTTGCATTAAGGGCTAAGGGGTCGATACAGTCGTATTCGATAGCGTAAGCGGTGCGCATAATTTTTACATTTTCAAGACCCTTCATAGTGCGATAGAATTTTAATTGCACCTCTTCGGGAAGGGAGGAGGACATACCCTGAAGATACATTTCTTCGGTGTCCTCGCCGCAAGGCTCAACAAACATCTGATGACGCTTTTTATCTGCAAAGCGTACAACCTTATCCTCAATACTAGGGCAATACCTAGGTCCTACACCCTCAATAACACCCGCATAAAGAGGGGAGCGGTGAAGATTTTCGAGGATTACCGCCTTTGTTTCGTCGTTTGTATAGCCGATATGACAAACTGCGGTGTTTTTGGGCGCAGTTTTAGTAGAATAACTAAAGGGTTCTGTTTTTTCGTCACCCTCTTGAAGCTCTAATTTACTGAAATCTATACTGCTTTTTAAAACCCTTGCAGGAGTTCCTGTTTTAAAGCGGCGAAGGGGAAGTCCCAACTTTTTAAGGGCTAAGGCAAGCTCAGTTGCCGCAAAATTTCCGTCAGGTCCGCTTTCATAATTTACCTCGCCTACGAAAATTCTGCCGCCTAAAAATGTGCCTGTACAGATAATTACCGCCTTTGATACATATTCAGCACCGAGCTTTGTAACACAGTGCCAACCGTCGTCCTCTTTAGTAAGGTCAACAATTTCTGCCTGACGAACTTCAAGATTTTCTTCAAGCTCAACGGCGTGCTTCATATATCCGCTGTATGCTCGGCGGTCTATTTGGGCGCGAAGAGAGTGCACAGCGGGGCCTTTACCTCTATTTAGCATACGGCTTTGAAGTGTGGTTTTATCGGCCGCTTTGCCCATTTCGCCGCCTAAAGCGTCAAGCTCCCTGACTAAATGCCCCTTAGCGGTGCCGCCTATTGAGGGGTTGCAGGGCATATTTCCAACCCAATCAAGACTTATTGTAAAAAGTATAGTTTTAGTGCCAAGGCGAGCCGCCGCCAAAGCGGCCTCAATACCTGCGTGACCTGCACCTATTACAACTACATCGTAATTTCCTGCAAAATAAGATTTAATACTCAAATTTTCTACTTCCCTTAAATTTAATAGAAATTTTATTTACCAACACAAAATCTGCGGAAGATTTCGTCTGCTACTTCATTTGTAACCCGCTTGCCCGTAAGCTCTAAAAGGTGAGATAAAGCATCGTCAATACAAACCCCTACGGCATCTAATGTAGCACCGCAGAGTAGGGCAGCTTCTGCCTCTTTTAGTGCTTCAAGTGTTTTTTCGGCGCAGTAGTGCTGATGCTCGCTCATAAGCACCGCTGCATCGGGATTAAGACTTGATATACGGGTGATTTCTTCGATTTTTGTTCTTAGAGCATCGGTTCCCGTAGCATTTTTTGCCGATATTGAAATAACCTCAAAGCCCTTAAAATCGTCAGGGGTTAAAACACTATTCAAATCGGTTTTGTTAAGTATAATAAGGACCTTTTTATCCTTTAGTTCTTTTAGAAGATTAAGGTCGTTTTGGTCTAGTGGAGAGGAGACATCAAAAACGGCGAAAATAAGGTCTGCGCTGTCTAGCTTTTCACGCGCCCTTATAACGCCAACGCTCTCAACCGTATCTTCGGTTTCGTGGATACCTGCGGTATCTGAAAGACGAAGTGTTATATCCCCTAAAGTAACGGTTTCCTCTATAACATCTCGGGTTGTTCCCGCAACATCGGTTACAATAGAGCGCTCATTACCCGAAAGCAAATTCATAAGGGTTGATTTTCCAACATTGGGTTTGCCCACAATGGCACAGTTAATACCCTCCATTATGAGCTTTCCTGTATCATAGGTATCGGATAACATTTCGGTTTCTTTTATTGCAAGTCTTAACATTTTGCCGAAATTTTCTTCTGATAAAGAGGGGATATCCTCATCGGGATAATCGGCAAAAACAGAAATTGATGCCGCAGTCTCAAGCAGCATATCGGTGATTTTTTGTATGGTTTTTGCAATTCTGCCGTCCTTTGCTGAGCGTGCAATTTTAAGGGCTGAATCATTGTTTGCAGAAATAAGACCCATAATGCTTTCAGCTTTTGTAAGGTCAAGCTTTCCGTTTAAAAATGCGCGTTTTGTAAATTCACCCGCAGGGGCCGGTATTGCACCGCATTTTAGCACAGTTCTTAAAACAGACTTCAAAATAAGTCTGCCCCCGTGTACCGATAACTCAACTACATCCTCGCCCGTATAGCTTTTCGGCGCCTTAAATACAAGGGCAACGCCGTCGTCTAAAATTTCATCACCGTCAAAAATCTGACCGTAGGCGGCTTCGTATCCGCAAAGTGCAGAAAGTTTTATCCCTGAAAAAGCTTTAAAGCATTTATCTGCTATCTGTATGGCATCCTCGCCCGATATTCTTATTACACCTATTCCGCCTTCACCTAAAGGGGTGGCTATTGCGGCAACCGTGCGTTCTGACAAAAAAATCACCTATTACTTCAAATTAGACATAAAAATCTATCTTAATAATATCACAATAAGCCCTTATTTTCAAGGGGCGCGGCCGAATTTCTGTTGACAAGGTAATATTTTAGAAATATACTAAAAAGCGGTGATATGTGTGACTGAAAATAACTCTAAATTCAACATAATTTACTATGATAGTGTAGATTCTACCAACAATATAGCAAAGGCTTTGGCGGCTGACGGTGCTAAAGAGGGCACAGTTGTGGTTGCAAAGAGACAGACTGCAGGCAGGGGAAGACTTGGGCGTCAGTTTTATTCTGAAGAGGGCGGACTATACTTAAGCGTTATTTTAAGACCCGAAATTTTAGCCGAAAATGCCGTACAGATAACGGCGGCAGCAGCCGTAGCGGTAGCAAAGGCGTGCGAAGAAGTATCGGGTAAAAAGGCTTTTATCAAATGGGTAAACGATATTTATATGGATAATAAAAAGGTGTCGGGAATTTTGTGCGAGGGTACAATTAACCCCGAGAACAAATCGCTTTTTTATGCAATCCTTGGAATAGGTGTTAATGTTGAAAAGAAAGCCGATTTCCCACCCGAAATTTGCGATATAGCAACAACGCTTTTTGAAGGTACAGCTAGTGAAGAGGTTTATAAAAAACTAACCTGTTCTATCTTGGAAAACTTTTTTAAGGAGTACAGAGCACTAGCGCATAAAACATATCTAAAGGAATATAGAAAGCGCTCAATACTTATCGACAAAGAGGTAACCTTTGAGCAAAACGGAGATATACATACGGCGAGGGTTATAGGTATAGACGACGCAGCAAGGCTTATACTTTCTGAAAACGGAAACACCGTAAAGCTTGGCGCGGGTGAAGTATCGGTTAAACTCAAATAATAAAAAAGGGGATTTTTATGAGGGATAAAAAACAAATAGTAGGTATGGCGGCGGCGCTTTTAGCCAATGTTATTTTCGGCTTCAGTTTTCTTTTTTCGAAGCTAGCACTCTCTGTTGCTCATCCGCTTGTAATATTATCGGCACGCTTTACGGTAGCCTTTGTTATTATGAATATAATGGCGGTACTCGGTATCGTTAAAATAAATTTGAAGGGTAAAAAGCTTGGCGGAATTATAGCTATGGGTATAGCTCAGCCGCTTTGTTATTTTATATTTGAGCTTTACGGGTTATCACTTGTTTCTTCAGCATTATCGGGCATTATAATAGCTTTAGTGCCGATTGGGGTAATTTTAATTTCAACACTTATTTTAAGGGAAAAACCTACAAAGCTGCAATGGCTTTGCACCTTTGTATCGTTAATCGGGATATCGCTTATAAGTATTCTCTCAAATGACGGCGCAAAAAGTTACTTTTTAGGAATAATTTTACTCATATTAGCGGTTATTTCTGCCGCAATATTCAATATTTTAAGTAATAAGCAGGCTCAAAATTTTTCTGCCTTTGAGCGCACATATATGATGTTTTTAATAGGCTTTATAGGCTTTAATTTGATATCGGTGTTTGTGCTTAAAGGGGAATATTTGCCATCTGTTATAACGGCATTTAAAAGCCCGTCATTTATAGCGGCGATAGTTTATCTGTCGGGTGTATCCTCTGTTGCGGCCTTTATACTCTATAATTATTCTACCTCGATTATAAGTGCCGTAAGGGCGTCGGCTTTTTCGAATATTATAACCGTAGTTTCAATCTTTGCGGGAATTGTTATTTTAAGAGAAAAGTTTTCTTTTGTTGAAGTTTTACTCTGTGTGCCGATAATTTTGGGAGTATGGGGAGTAAATTTTAAAAAAGATGCTAAACTGATTGAAACTTCCAAATAATAGTGGTATAATATCTTGGTAAATTTTAAAAATTGGGTGATATAAATGTCAGAAAATCAATCTTGTTCGGGTAATTGTTCATCCTGCAGTGCTAACTGTTCTTCAAGGGAGCCGCAAAGCTTTATCGAGCCTACAGGTGAATACAACAATATAAAAAATGTTATTGCCGTAGTAAGCGGTAAGGGCGGCGTTGGTAAATCAATGGTGACCTCTCTACTTGCAGTATTAATGGCTAAAAAGGGATATAAAGTTGGTATTCTTGATGCCGATATTACAGGTCCCTCAATACCTAAGGCATTTGGTGTTAATTCTAGGGCAATGCAAAACGAGCTTGGAATTTTACCCGCAGTTACTAAGGGTGGAATTAAGCTAATGTCGGTAAACCTTTTACTTCCCGAAACCGATTCTCCTGTTGTTTGGCGCGGTCCCGTTATAGCGGGTGCCGTAAAACAGTTCTGGCAAGAGGTTGTTTGGGAAGATTTGGATTATTTGTTTATTGACTGTCCTCCCGGAACAGGCGATGTACCGCTAACTGTTTTTCAGACCATTCCGCTCGACGCTGCAGTTGTTGTAACAACACCTCAGGATTTAGTTTCAATGATAGTCAGAAAAGCCGTTAATATGGCTCAGATGATGAATATAAATGTGCTCGGTATAGTAGAGAATATGAGCTATATTGAGTGCCCCGACTGCAAAAAGAAAATCAGCGTTTTTGGAAAGTTAGGCGTTGATTCTGCGGCGGGCACTGACCTTCCTGTGCTTGCAAAAATGCCGATAACTACAATGCTTACAGAGCTTGTGGACAACGGCGAAATCGAGAAGTTTGACTGTGATTGGTTAGACGATGCAGTAGCAAAAATCGAGGAAGCTACAAAGGATAAAGAATAAAATAAAAGACCTTACGGATTTTCCGTAAGGTCTTTTTATGTAATTATAAATTTATTAATACATCTTTGCCTGAGAAGTCATAAGCGCGGTATTTAACACCTGCAGAATCGAACATTCTCTTAGATGCCTTAACGCTATCTGAATCGGCATATTTATCCTCAGCGTAAACAATTTCGGTAATTCCCGACTGAATAATTGCCTTTGCGCATTCGTTACAGGGGAAAAGGGTGGTATAAACCGAGCAACCCTTAACCGAACTGCTGTGGCAGTTAAGTATTGCATTTAGCTCTGCATGGCATACATAAAGGTATTTTGAATCAAGACCTTCGGCTCTCTCCCAAGGGTAGTCATCATCGCTGCAGCAATGGGGCATACCGTTATAGCCCATAGAAAGAATTCGTTTTTCGGGGTTTACTATACAAGCGCCTACCTGAGTAGAGGGGTCTTTACTTCTTCTTGCCGAAAGAAAGGCTATTCCCATAAAATATTCATCCCAAGTTAAATAATCACTTCTTTTCAAAATAATCACCTCATATATGTATTTTACTATTTATTAATTTAATTTGCAATCTTTTTCTTTTACAAAGAAAAGGGCGGTAATCACCATTATAAGCGGGAATACGGCGCATACTACAAATCCCGTAGCAAAGCCTAAATTATCGGCAGTAATTCCTAAAAGCCAAGGACCGAAGGAGCAGCCGAAATCTCCGCAGAGGGCTAATATACTGAACATAAGCGTACCTGCTGACAAGAATTTAGCACTCGCCATTGAGTATGTACCGGGCCACGAAAGGCTTACTGTAAATCCACAGAGGGCACAGGCGATAAGGGCAAAAACGGGGGAACGCAAAACGCCTACCGCAACATAGCAAATAAAACAGAGTATTCCGTTTATTATAAATATCCGCCTTATTGAAATTTTGCCTGAGAGGGCACCCAAAATAATTCTGCCAAGTCCCATAAATATTGCAAAAGCGCAGGGGCCTAAAAGGTCGCCTACTACTTTGCTGAGCCCTAGTGCATTTTGGGCAAAGAGAGAAGCCCATTGTGCCATAGAAATCTCACTTGCACCCGCACAAAGCATAAACACCATAAAACAAATAAAGGTTTTATTTTTAAGTAGGTCCTTTAGATTTGTGCCGCTATGCTCTTTATCAGGGTCAATTATCGGCACAAACAGAAAAGAAATGGAATTAAATAACGGAATAATTCCCCATATTATAGGGATAGCCGTCCAATAAGAAAAGCCTATTATTTTTACAAGAAGGGTGGTTATTAAAACGGTAAAGGTCTGTCCCCAACAGTAAAAGGAATGTAAAAGAGCCATTTGTGCGCCCTTGTTTTTAGAGGGTAAAAGCTCAATTATCGGACTTAGAATAACCTCCATAAGACCGCTGCCAAAGGCATAAATTATAACCGATAAAATAATAGCTATATATGTGTTACTTATTATGCGAGGGAAGAAGGATAGCGAAAAAAGTCCCACCGCCGCAGAAAACTGACATAAAAATGCTGTGTATTTATAGCCTATCAGGTCTGCAATTTTAGGGGCTAAAAAATCTGCAAAGATTTGAACACCAAAATTTATAAAAATTATTCTTCCGAGTTCTTCATAGGAAAGACCGTAGTTTTTCTGAAAAACAATAAAAAGTATCGGTAAAAAATTATTTACAATAGCCTGAACGAAAAGTCCCATATAACAGGAAATTTTCGTAACACCGTATCCTAACTTCAATTTTGGTTCGCTCCGTCTTTGTTTATTTGGTCTAATATGTCAAGTAGCTCAAGAGGTTTTGTTATTATATGAGCAGCACCGTTTTCGCGAAGCTCTGCTTCCCCTCTAAAGCCCCAAAGCTCGCCGACAGGCAGAGCACCGCTGTTAAGTCCCGTAAGGATATCAACACCCGAATCGCCTAAAAAGAGGCATTCTGAGGGGTTTACACCTAAATCCTTCATTGCAAGTAAAGTTAATGTGGGGTCGGGCTTAGCGGGAACACCGTCACGCTGACCAAATACAAATTTAAAGGTATCGCCATAAAGCTTTGATACAACGATATCAGCCATATCCTGAGCCTTGTTGGTTACAACGGCGATTATAATATCTCTTTTTTTGAGTTCAAAAAGGAGTTCGTGTATCCCCTCGTATGAGGCGGTGTTGTCGGCATAGTGTACCGAATAAAATTCCAGGAATTCCTTTTTTAAAAGTTCAACGGTATCGGCATTTCTGTGGTTCTTCGGAAGAGCCCTTTCAATCATTTTCGCAATACCGTCACCCACAAACATTTTAAAGGCTTCGGTTTCGTGGGTTGGGAAGCCGTGAAGCTTTAGAGCATAGTTTACACCGTCTGCCAAATCCTGAAGTGAATTTGCAAGGGTGCCGTCAAGGTCAAATAAAACTGCTTTAATCATAAAAAACCTCAAATAAAAATTGTAAAAATATAAAACAAAAACCTCGGCAGACCGAATAATCGATTAGTCGAGGTTGTTTTGTTTTTTAACTTAGATGGCTCTGGTAACTTTACCTGAACGCAAGCAGCGGGTGCAGGCATTGATACGACGGGGTGAACCGTTAACGATAGCCCTAACTTTCTTTACGTTCGGCTTCCAAGTTCTGTTAGAACGTCTGTGTGAGTGAGAAACCTTAATACCAAAAGCAATTTCTTTATTGCAGATATCACATTTTGCCATGGTCTGCACCTCCTTCTGAATAAATCGCATTTGCGATTACGATAGCAACAATAATAATAACAGAAATCAAGCGATAATGCAAGTATTTTTTTTAACTTTAAAAAGATTTTATCGAAAAATGCGAGATTTTTTATGTCAAGGGTGTATATTCACGCCTTTTTGGACGAAGCATAAGGTCTTTTATTACATCATTAACCGATTTGTTTTCGTAAAGCACCGCATAGCACTCTTCGATTATAGGCATATCAAGATGATATTTTTGGGATAATTTATAAGCCATTTCGGCGGCATAGTAGCCCTCAACCGTTCCTACTTCCTTTAATGCAACATCGACGGCTGTGCCTGAGCCTACCTTGTTGCCGAAACGATTGTTACGGCTATGACGGGAAGTACAGGTAACAACAAGGTCGCCGATTCCCGTAAGACCTGCAAAGGTGTATTCGCGAGCGCCCATAGAAACGCCGAGTCTTGTCATTTCAGCAAGACCCCTTGTAATAAGGGCGGCTTTTGTGTTGTCGCCAAGTCCCATACCGTCGCAAAAGCCCGCGCAAACGGCAATTACATTTTTAAGAGCTCCGCCAACCTCAACACCTATAAGGTCGGTAGAGGTATAAATGCGTAAAAATTCGTTAGACATAACATTCTGTACGATTTCGGCAACGGGCAAACTGCTTGATGCCGCTACAACCGAGGTCGGAATATTCCTTGCAACTTCCTCGGCGTGGGAGGGGCCTGAAAGCACCGCGATTTTTCTATCGGGCAATTCTTCATATATTACATCGGATAAAAGCTTTAAGCTATCCTTTTCAAAGCCCTTTGCAACATTAACTATTATGCCGCAGTCAATACCTTTAAGTCTTGCGGCAACACTTCTCACTGCAGTTGAGGGACAAGCGATTATAGTTATATAAGAACCCTCAGCCTTATTTATATCGGTAGTAATTTCTATATCTTCGGGAATTGTAATTCCGTTTAAAAGACGCTCGTTTGTGCGCTTTTCCATAAGCATAGCGGCTTCTTCTTCAAAGGGGGTCCAAAGCATAACCTTGTGTTCGTTATTAAAAGCCGCAATAGCTAGGGCAATACCCCAACCGCCAGAGCCTAAAACAGATACCTTAAACATCCTTTTTCCTCCCGATTTTAATGTGTTTTTCTTCACCTTTTATAAGACGCTTAATATTATCAGAGTGTTTTAAGAAAACGATAAGTCCCATTAATGTTGCTAATAAAATCTGCCATAAAAGAGCGGCACCTTTATTGTAAAATAAACCTGAGCAAACTACAACCGTAACGGTTGCCAAAAGGGAACTTAAGGATACAATTTTTGAAATCAAAATAGAAAGTATAAAGCATACAAGACCGATTGTTATAGCAATAGGACAGCATACATAAAAGATACCTACTGCGACTGCTACGCCCTTGCCACCCTTGAATTTGAAGAATACGGGGAAAACGTGGCCGAGCATACAAAAAAGTCCGCAAAGGAAGGCAAGATAAATTGCATATTCTGCGGCGGGGAAAGAACTTTCCGCATCAAAACCGCTCAAAAAGATTATTTTGCCTACAAAACAGGCTACGAAACCCTTAACAGCGTCGAACACAAAAGTTAATATTCCGGGTAAAAGACCTGCGGTGCGAAGCACATTTGTAGCCCCCGCGTTACCGCTGCCCATTTCTCTTACATCTTTTTTTGTAAAGAGTTTTGAAAAAATAACCGCAAAGTTAATACTGCCTATAAGATAGGCTAAAACAACTGAAATTATTGCATATATCATAGTTAGTTTTTGTCGCCCCTTTCGCGAATTACAAACCTTACCGGTGTACCCTCAAGACCGAAGGTAGAGCGAATCTGATTTTCAAGATAACGCTGATATGAAAAATGGAAAAGCTCTGCATTATTGCAAAAGCAAACAAATGTAGGCGGCTTTGTAGAAGCCTGAGTCATATAGTAGATACGAAGACGCTTACCCTTATCTGTAGGGGGTTGTACACGGGCGGTAGCGTCGGCTAAAATATCGTTAAGCTTACCTGTAGAAATACGCATAGTGTTCTGCGCATAAACGAATTTTATAAGGTCAAAAAGGCGGTCAATTCTCTGACCTGTTTTTGCCGAAATAAAGATTATCGGCGCATAGGGCATAAAGGAAAAGTCGTTCATAAGCTTCTTGCGATATGCCGCCATTGTTTTATCGTCCTTTTCAACGATATCCCATTTATTAACAACTATAATACAAGCCTTTCCGGCTTCAAGGGCAAGTCCTGCAACCTTAGAGTCCTGTTCGGTAAAGCCGTCTGTACCGTCTATCATTATAACACAAACATCAGCGCGTTCAATCGCCATTTTAGCTCTTAAAACACTGTATTTTTCAATTGTGTCTTCAACCTTGCTCTTTCTGCGAAGACCTGCAGTATCAATGAAATTAAATTTACCGTACTTGTTTTCGATAAGGGTATCAATAGCGTCTCTTGTGGTACCTGCAATATCGGATACGATAGAGCGCTCTTCACCTGCGATTTTATTTACTAGGGAGGATTTACCCGCATTTGGCTTTCCTATTACGGCAACATTTATAACTTCGCCGTCGTCCTCTGTAAAATCGCTTTCGGGAAGGAATTTGAAAACGGCGTCTAAAAGGTCGCCCGTGCCGTGACCGTGAACAGAGGATACAGCTACGGGGTCGCCAAGTCCCAAATTATAAAATTCATAAAATTCTAAGGGAGTATCACCGATACTGTCGCACTTATTTACGCACAAAACAATTGGTTTTCCGCTTTTTTGAAGCATTGCGGCAATCTCCATATCGGCGGCGGTAACACCGCTTTTAAGGTCGGTAACAAATATTATTACATTGGCGGTTTCTATGGCAAGGTTTGCCTGATTTCTCATACCTGAGAATATAACATCATCACTGTCAGGCTCGATACCGCCGGTATCTATAAGCATAATTTTACGGTTAAGCCACTCGGCATCTCCGTAAATACGGTCACGGGTAACGCCGGGGGTGTCGTAAACTATTGAAAGACGCTGACCGATAAGCTTATTAAAAAGGGTAGACTTGCCAACATTTGGTCTTCCTACTACTGCAACAACAGGTTTAGCCATAAAACCAACTCCTTTATATAGTAATTCCGAAGATAGCATCGCAAAGAGCATAGCCATCGTTATCAACGGGGGTAATTTTAACATTAAGGGTAGAGGATAATTCCTCTAAGGTTATACTGTCAAGGAACATATCACCCTCGCTTCTCAGCATTACCGAGGGAATAAGCAGTTCCTCGCCCAAATCTTTATCTTTTAACTGATTTATAATATCGGTAGCGGTAACAAGACCTGCAACCGTAATTTTTTCTCCAAAAAAGTCATTTTTTATAGGATAAACATTGCAAGAAAGGGTGTTATCTAACGCCATACAGTTATCAGCAATTTGTTTTATAAGCGGATATGCGGCAACACCTGTTGCAATACTTACCTTTCGGGGATTACTGTCTACATCGAAATTATCCTTTAAATCTAAGAGGGCATCATTACTTTCACTCTTTAAAAGCGACCAAAGTCCTACGCCGTTTTCGAGCTGTAAAAAGTCTCCATAGTATTCGGCATCGGGGATTTCTCTTTTAGATAACAAATAAAATTCATCAGAGCCGTAAACTCTGCGTTCTCCCCACTTTTCTAAACACTCGTTACCGATGCTATCAATTATATCAAGCACATCGCCTGCAGTTTGCTCATTAAAGGGGGATAGTGGGGTAAGCTTTTCTCTAAACTTTGTAAGGCCTACGGGAACGGCGGCAATACACTCTACATTTCTCTTTGATGTTAAATCTTTTAAAGTGGATAAAAGCTCATCACCATCATTATATCCAGGGCAGAGAACAAGCTGACAGTTTATTTTTATATCAGCATCATTAAATCTATCTATAATCTCTAAAACATTTCCTGCGTTCTCGTTTCGCATCATTTTTACGCGAAGAGAGGGGTTTGTTGTGTGAACAGAAATGTTTATAGGACTTATATGCATTTTTATAATTCTGTTTATTTCGTGGTCTGTAAGATTTGTAAGGGTTATGTAATTTCCAAAAAGGAAAGAAAGGCGGGAATCGTCATCCTTAAAATAAAGGGAGTTACGAAGACCTCTCGGTAATTGGTCGATAAAACAGAAGATACACTTATTTTTGCAAAAGTGCTTTTCGTCCATTAAATAGGTATCGAAAATAAGACCTAGTTCACTATACTCGTCCTTTTTAATTTCGAGGGTTTTTCTCTCATTATTGCTATCAATAATTTCTACTGTTAATTGAGAATTATTCTGATAAAAACGGTAATCGAGCACATCTACAATTTGCTCGCCGTTAAGACTTATAAGGGTATCGCCCGATTTAATCCCTGCTTTATCTGCAGGACTGTTTTTTTCTACCTCTTTAACTATAACCGACACAAAATTACCTCCTTCCCTAGCCAAAGCATTTAAACTTGAATCAGATTTTGAAACAAGTATTTTTCGCTGTGACTTTGTTAAAATACTCGTGAATCCGTCAGGATTCACTGCGTTTTGTGCCTCGCACATCAAAAAATCCTTTATTTACAAAATTCTGCGACCTTAAAGGTGCG
>CAYXID010000009.1:45701-46781 GCA_964465535.1 uncultured Ruminococcus sp. | reverse complement strand
CTCTTCCTACCAATACCTTTTGAACCTTACCGCCTGAAAGACGCCTTACAGGGGTATTTTCATTAGGTGTTACAACCTCTAAATCCTCAATAATACGCATTGCAAGGTCCTTAGGAGCCTTTCGCTCAAGGAACATCGACTTACCCTTGCGGTAGCTTCTTAGCATCATATTATCTACGATATCCATATCACCTACAAGACCCATACCGAGTCTATCCTCAGGTACAAAGGATAAGCGAACACCGAGTTCTCTTATCTGCATAGGTGTTTTATCACGAAGATTGTCGGTAGCATTTGTTTTCGGATTGTTATAATAAATCTCGCCGCTATCTACCTTTTGAAGACCTGCAATAGCCTCTAAAAGCTCTCGCTGACCGCTTCCCGCAATACCTGCTATACCTAAAATTTCACCCGAGCGTGCAGTAAAGCTTACATCATCGAGCACCTTTACACCGTCACGGTTTATGCAATCAAGGCCATTAACAACAAGCCTGTCCGCAACATTTTTAGGTTCACTGCGTTCAATATTAAGAGAGATTTTCTTGCCCACCATCATTTCGGTAAGCTCAGATTCATTAGTAGCTGCTGTTTCAACAGTTCCTATGTACTCACCCTTGCGGAGAACTGCCACCCGGTCAGAAAGGGATAAAACCTCATGAAGCTTATGAGTAATAATTATGATTGCCTTGCCGTCGTCCCTCATTCTGCGAAGCACGCTGAAAAGTTTTTGTGTCTCCTGTGGAGTTAAAACTGCAGTAGGCTCATCAAGGATAAGTATATCAGCACCTCTGTATAAAACCTTGATGATTTCAACTGTCTGCTTTTCGGAAACCTACATTTCATAAATCTTCTTTGCAGGGTCAATTTCAAAGCCGTACTTATTGCTGATTTCGGCAACCTTTTTAGCGGCTTCCTTTATACTGAATTTTTCTTTCGACTTTAGACCTAATATGATATTTTCGGTAGCAGAGAAAACATCAACAAGCTTAAAATGCTGATGTATCATACCGATTTTGTAATCAAAGGCATCCTTTGGAGAACGGATTAGAACCGGTTCACCGTCAATATAAATTTGACCGC
>CAYXID010000009.1:0-45691 GCA_964465535.1 uncultured Ruminococcus sp. | reverse complement strand
CCCGAAATCATATTCATAAGCGTTGTTTTGCCGCTTCCGTTCTCACCGAGAATGGATAAAATTTCTCCCCTGTTTACAGTAAGGGAAACATCCTTATTAGCAACAACGCTACCAAATGTTTTGGTAATATTCTTGAGTTCAATTGCCGCTTTATTTGACAATTTCATTTCCTCCTTTAAGCTTAATCCCTTAAAAAGCATCACTTTATAAGAGGTGTTTTTTAAGGGATTAAAAGAACCTAAGGCGGAGCAGATAAGTGCTCCGCCTTAAAGTTGCGAATTTTATAATTAGAACTTCTCGTTTAAGAGAGTGATTCCGTCAATTCTTAAATCGAAGTAAGGAGCAGAACGATGCTTGGATTCCTCGAAAGCGCCGTTTGCAATAGCTTCGGTATCAGGTGTGAAAGCAGCGTCAGTATCAACGTCAGCTAACTTTGTGGTAAGAGCCTTACCTTCTACTGTAAAGTTCTTTGTATCGAATACCTTAACAGTACCTGCCTTAAGATCATCAACAGCCTTCTTGATAGCTTCAAGAGTACCGTCAGCAGCAACATCAAGGTTGATACCTGTAAGAACTACAGAGCCTTCAGCGATACCACCGCACCAGTCAGCAGCGATTGCCTCGCCCTTAACTGCGCACTTAATGATGTACTCATAGTAAGGAGCCCAGTCAATTCTTGAAGAAACGATAAATGTTTCGGGGCAAGAATCATATGTGCTACCGTTATAAGAAACGTTGGGGATACCTGCATTTTCACAAGCAGAAGGAGCACCCATAGAGTCAGCGTGCTGGCTTATAAGCTTGCAGCCCTTTGCGATAAGAGCTTCTGCAGCATTCTTTTCTTCGGTTGCATCATACCAAGAGCCTGTGAACTGTACGTCCATAGTAACTGTGGGGCATACAGACTTAGCACCAAGGTAGAAAGAGGTGTAACCGGAGATAACTTCAGCGTATGTGAAAGCACCAACATAACCGATCTTAGCATCTTTAGCTTCAAACTTGCCAGCTTCGATCATTTCGTTAAGCTTCATACCTGCAGCAATACCTGCAAGATAACGGCCTTCATAGATAGAAGCGAAAGCGTTGTGGTAATTCTTAAGACCTTCAGTGTGAGCCTTTGTACCTGTAGCATGGCAGAACTCAACCTCAGGGAATTCCTTAGCTGCTCTAATCATGAAATCTTCATGACCGAAAGAGTTAGCGAAGATTACGCTACAGCCCTGGTCAACGAGGTCCTTAGCTGCGATGTAGCAGTCGTCACCTTCGGGTACCTGAGTTTTAACGAGAACCTGCTCGTCCTTAAGGCCTAAAGCTTCCTGAACAGCGTCAACAGCGTTTAAGAAGTTAAGGTCATAGGTGGAATTTTCGTCGTGGAGGCAGATGAATCCGATTTTAAAATCATCCGGAACTTCAAAGTCAGCCTTTAATTCAACCTTTGCGATGGGTAACTCACTCATACCGAGTGCGTCGTCATCATTTCCCTTTTTGCCGCAGCCTGCAAAGCTAAAGAGCATTAAAGCTGCTAAAAGGAGTGCGAGTACTTTTTTCATTTTAAAAATCTCCTCTTTTTTTCATTTTTATGTAAATTAAAATTACATACAATTTTTAGCGGCGGAAGGTAACCGAAGTATCGTCCATACTCTCAACAATCGCTAAGGACTCAACCTTTATTCCCTTTTCACGAAGCATATCTCCGCCTTTTTGGAATCCCTTTTCGATAGCGCACGAGCAACCTACAAGCTCAGCCCCTGCCTGATTTACAATGTCTATAAGACCTAAGAGAGCCTTGCCGTTTGCAAGAAAATCGTCAACTATCAAAATTCTGTCGCTTGATTTTAAAAACTCACTGTCAACAACAATATTATAGTCAACATTATGGGTATAAGAGTGAACAACGGTAGTATATAAATTACCCGATATGTTACTGCTCTTATGCTTTTTAGCAAAAACAACGGGAACATGCATAGCTGCCGCAGCTGCCATTGCAACTGCTATTCCCGAAGTTTCAACAGTTAAAATTTTTGTTACATTATCGTCTTTAAAAAGGCTTGCTATTTCGCGACCCATCTCCATAAGAAAATCAACATCAAGCTGATGATTTAAAAACGAGCCTACCTTTAAAATATTTCCGGGAAGCACAGTTCCGTCCTTTAAAATTTTCTCCTCAAGGGCTTTCACAGCATTCACTCCCCAAAATATCTTTTTTAATAAAATAATGTTATCACACAAAGTGCCGATTGTCAACAAAAAACGACCCATTTTTTATACTTTTACAAAGTATAAAACACCAAGCTTTTACTCGCCTGAAATTTTTCCTGTAATACAGTCTGCTACATATATGCCCATAGCACCTGACTGAGAAAGTCCTCTGCAGATACCGCTGCCGTCGCCAATGATATATACGCCGTCAATAAGCTCAAATTTTCGGTTTTTGAATACAGGTCTTATTGAATAGTATTTGCTTTCACAGCCGTAAAGCAAGGTATCGTCGTTAGCGGTGCCGGGTGCTACCTTATCAAGTGCATAAATTGTTTCAATAATATTAGTAAGAATTCTATGGGGTAAAACAAGCGAAATATCACCCGCAGTAGCCTTTAAGGTTGGGGTAACGGTATTTTGTGATAAGCGATGCTCGTTTGTTCGTCTACCCCTTACCAAATCACCGAAACGCTGTACTAAAACACTGCCCTTGCCTATCATATTTGCAAGTCTTGAAATGCTCTCTGCATATTCTGTAGGCTGATTAAAAGGTTCTGTAAATCTGATACTTGAAAGAATTGCAAAGTTACAGTTATCGGTCTTTTTATCTGCCTGTGCGAAAGAATGTCCGTTTGCAGTTATAATTCCGTGATTGTTTTCTGCCGAAACAAGACCGCCCTTATTAAAGCAGAACATTCTGCATTTATCCTCAAAGGTCTTAGTCTTATAAAGAATTTTCGGCTCATAAATTCTATCAGAAAATTCGCGCCAGATAATATCCTTCATTTCTACACGAACACCGATATCAATATGGTTAGAGCGCATTTTAATATCAAAATTACGGCAGAAATCCGCAACAAAGTTAGCACCGCTTCTGCCCGTTGCAATTATAATATTTTTAGCCTCAAAGCTCTCACCGTTTGCATAGTTCAAGGTGTAAGCATCACCGTTTTTATCAACCGACACACAGTCATAAAAAGGATAAAGCTCTGTACCTGTTTTTTCGATAGCAGAAATGAGATTTTGCATTGTGATATAGTTGTTATCGGTACCTAAATGCTTTACATTCATATCAAGCAGACGAAGATTATTCTGAATACACTTAAGCTTTAATTCGTCATTTGATTTATAAACCTTAGGTATGCCCGAAGTACAATATTCATTAAGAATATTGTCAACCTCATCTATGTAAGAGTTTGCAACATCATCACCAAGCTCTTCACCTAAAGTGCCGCCGTAGGCTGTACCTAAATTAAATTTTCCGTCTGAAAAAGCACCTGCTCCCGCAAAACCGCTTGTTATACTGCAAATTTTACAGTGAATACAGGTTTTATTTTTACCTGCAGGACAGCTTCTCTTTTCCAAACTGTTTCCGCGCTCGGTTACAGCAATTTTCATTGATGGGTCATTAAGATTTAAACGGTAAGCCGCCATAAGACCGCCTATTCCGCCACCGATTATAACCGTATCAAACTTTTTAACAGACATTTTTCTTTTCTCCAATGCAATTAAATTTTTGACAGAGAAATGGACCGCACCCTTCCGAAATTTGAATAGTACGGTCCTACTGCTTTACGATATTATTTTACAAAATCTTTTAATGCTTGTCAACTAAATTTTATCCTATTTCATCTTCAATTACAAGAAGTCGGTTGTACTTTGAAACTCGGTCACTTCTGCATGGTGCTCCCGTCTTTATTTGCCCCGCATTTGTAGCGACTGCAAGATCAGCGATTGTGGTGTCCTCGCTCTCGCCTGAACGGTGAGAAATTACCGATTTATAGCCGTTTTTAGAAGCAGTTCTGATTAAATCCAATGTCTCGCTCAGCGTTCCTATTTGATTAGGCTTTACAAGTACCGCATTGGCTGAATTGTTCTCTATGCCCTTTATAAGTCTTTTGGTATTGGTTACAAAAAGGTCATCACCGACAAGCTGAATTTTTGCGCCTAGCGCCTTTGTAAGTGAGCCCCAACCCGTCCAATCCTCTTCTGCACAACCGTCCTCAATCGATATTATCGGATATTTACCGATTAGTGTCTGATAATAATCTATAAGTTCGGCGGTATCTAAAGTCCTGTTTCGCTTTGGCATACAGTATACGCCATCTTTATACCATTCACTTGAAGCGACATCAAGACACAACTTTACCCTATCGGTATAGCCGCTTTTATCAATAGCGTCACAGATTAAATCAAGGGCATCTGTATCCGACTCTAAATTCGGCGCAAAACCGCCCTCGTCACCAACGCCACAGCTCTTTCCCTTTTCCTTTAAAATTTTTCCTAAAGTATGGTAAATTTCACTGCAAACTCTAAGCGACTCTGCAAAGATTTCTGTAAGGGATGGCATTATCATAAATTCCTGAATATCAATATTGTTTGCCGCGTGAGCACCGCCGTTTAAGATGTTCATCATAGGGCGTGGCATAACCTTTGCATTAATGCCGCCCAAATATCTGTAAAGTGGTATTTTAAGCCCGTTTGCCGCCGCCTTTGCCGCCGATAAAGACACTGCGAGTATAGCATTAGCGCCAAGACGCGCCTTATTTTCTGTGCCGTCTAAATCTATTAAAATTCTGTCTAATTGCGACTGATTTTCTACACAAAAGCCGCATAATTTTTTATTTATTTCGCCGTTAATATTCTCTACCGCTCTTTTTACTCCCATACCTCTGTAGCGTGTTTTGTCCCCGTCGCGAAGCTCGTGGGCTTCAAAAAAACCTGTAGATGCGCCCGACGGAGATATGCTAAAACCCTCAGCCCCGTTTTCTAATATTACTCTCGCCGCAACGGTAGGATTTCCTCTTGAATCCAAAACCTCATAGCCCTTAATTTCTTTTATTCGCATTTTCTTCACCTTTTCCAAAATTTTTTATTAATTTTCCCTTTTATTTTTTATATATGTATGTTATAATCTAAATTGTATAATTATGCTTATTAAAAGTTTAACTTTGGGGTGCAAAAATACTTTGGAAAATAGAGATAACAATACAAATTCTAACATAATCTACGGCAGAAACTCTGTTATGGAGGCTATTCGCTCAGGCAGAGAGATTGACCGTTTACTTGTAGCGCACGGCGTATCAGGCGGCTCGGTTGCGGTAATAATCGCAAAATGCTCGCAAAAGGGTATTCTTATTAAGGAAATCAGCCCTCAAAAGCTCGATTTTTACTGTGGCGGCGCAAACCATCAGGGTGTTGCTGTTATGTTTGCTTCTCAGGAATACTCAACCGTTGAGGATATACTTAAAGTTGCCGAAGAAAGAAATGAAAAGCCTTTCCTTATTATCTGCGACGAAATTGAGGACCCTCATAACCTCGGTGCTATTATAAGAACCGCAGAAGCGGCATCTGTCCACGGAATCATTATTCCAAAAAGGCGCTCTGCCTCTCTTAACGCTACTGTTGCCAAATCGGCAAGCGGGGCTCTCGAATATATGAAGGTTGCCCGTGTTACAAATATCGCTAACACTATAGACGAGCTAAAAGAAAAGGGCGTTTGGATTTTCGGCGCTGATATGGACGGTACTGATTACACCAAAACCGATTTTGACTGCCCCTGCGCACTTGTTATAGGAAACGAGGGCAAGGGTATCGGCACATTAACCGCTAAAAAATGTGACGAAATTATAAGTCTTCCTATGTTAGGCAAAATCAATTCCCTTAATGCCTCTGTTGCGGCGGGAATTTTGATGTATGAAGTTGTAAGAAAACGCCGTAACAGGTCTTAAAGGAGGGTAATTAATATGGGTATATTTTCTAAAAAGACCAACGACGAACTTTTTAAATTGATAGAAGAAAGTGATAATAATTCAACCTTTGATATAAACGAAGAGGACCAAAAGGTACAACCCTCACACGCTATTACGGTAGACGAGGTTTTGTTAGAAACAGAAGTCGCACCGAAAACCGATAATTCTCCGAAATTAAGTCCTCTTGAGGCGCTTAAAAACAGGGTTATAAACAATGCTCATCATACAGAAACGGAAAAGGAAGAAAGCAGTGATACTCCCTCTCTTCTCGAAAAATGCAAGCCTTATATCGTAGACGAAAACGGCAACGACGCCACTACTCCTAAAGAGCCTCTCTACAGACTCGAATCGGTAGCAGAAATCTTAGAGAACGACAGTCGTTCAACCTTAGACCGTCTTGCCGAAAAATACGATATAATGATAGACGATTTAAAAACAGGTACCCCTGTTGTATCTAAAGACTTTGTTTCAAAAAAGCCCGAAATCAAAGCGGAAGAACCTGACCCTGTTGGCATAAAATTAGACAGTATACAGACAAGTCTTCCTGATATTTCGGATATAGATACCTTTGTCACAAAGAATCCTGATAATAATGTTCCTGAAGTCAGTGACGCCACCATTCGTTTTACCCCTATCGGCGATAAAGACTCAAAAGAAGGCATGGTTACGGTTTTATCAACCACCAATACTATTGACCTTACAAACGAAGTGGCAGACCTTATTTTACCCCAAGCCGCTACAGAAGAAACAAAACTCGAGGAAACAGAGTTTGACAGTTTTGAAGTTGAGGAAGAATATAAAAACCCCTCTGATACGAAGCGTCTTTTATATAGCCTTTCGGTTAAAAAGCGTAATTCCTTTTTAAGAATGATGGCAAGCGGTTTGGCATCTGTTTTACTTTTATTCTTTGAAATTCCGCCTACGTCAGATTTAATGCTTAGTAATACTAAGGCTATGATGATTGTATGCAGTGCTATTTTAGGGCTTAGCGTTATTGCTAACATAGATATGTTTTTATCCTTTAAAAACATATTCAGTAAAAAATCCACACCCGACATTACGGCATCACTTGCAAGTATTGCAACCCTTGTATTCTCTATAGTCAGCGCCGTTAATTCTTATGTAGGTTATGAGCTTGTGCTTTTATGTTCACTTATTCTATCTTTCAGAGCGATTGCACAGTTCCTCTCACGCGCTTCGGTGCTCGGAAACTTAAAACAAATAATTTCCCATACCGAAAAGAAGGCTATATCCCTTATAACAGATGAGGCTACCACCTTTGCTATGGCAAAGAACGCCATTGAAGGTGATGTTCTTATTGCCACACCGAGAAAAACCGAAAATGTTACCGATTTTATGAAGTACACTAAATTCGGTTTGTTTATGAAGGGTAAACTTCCGATAATAACGATTGTTTCTATTCTTCTATCGGTAATTTCGGGATTTGCCGCTATGTCAATCTTCGGGGAAACTGTAAAAGCATTTTATTCGGCAGCGGCTGTGCTCTGTATATCAGCACTCCCCACACTATTCTTAACAGAGGCTTTACCCTTACATTCTTCTGCAAGAAAATTAAATCTCAAAGGCTCTATGATTGCAGGTAAAACTGCCGCAGAGCGACTCGAAATGGCAAACGCCGTTGTGCTTACTTCAAGCGACTTATTTCCGTCGGGTTCTGTAACCCTACATAATATGAAGGTGTTATCCGATAATAATATTGACGATACAATAATGAAAGCAGCATCCCTAACAGATGCGGTTAACAGTCCGCTTTCTCCGATTTTCAAAAAAATCGCCAAAACTAATTCGGCTTACTCTATCCCCGACTCAGACACAGTTAAATATGAAGAGCGTTTGGGTCTTTCAGGTTGGGTTGACGATGAGCCGATATTTATCGGAAACCGAACCTTGATGGAAGCGCACGGTATTGAAGTTCCCGATGTTAAGGTCGATAAGCAGATTTTAGAGCGTGGCTTCTTCCCCGTTTATATCGCAAGCGGAAATAAAGCAACAGCTTTAATTGTTATTCAGTATTCAGCTAATCCCGAAGTTGTTTATGAACTAAGAAAAATTACCGATGCGGGCGTTACACTTATCATAAACAACTGCGACCCGAATTTAACAAACGAAATGATTTGCGATTATCTTGATTTGTATGAGGACTCGGTTAAGGTAATGTCAAATGCGGGTGTTCGTATGTACAAAAATGCTTGTACTCCAACAGTTGAATGTTCTGCTCCCGCCGTTTTCAGAGGCAAACCTCTTAACTTTATAACCGTTATGAATACCGCGGCGAGGATTAAAAAATCAATTTTGTTCCTTGGTGTTTTATACTTACTTGCAATGTGTCTTGGAATGGTAATCTTCGCCTATACCTCTTTTTCAGGCGGAGATGCTCCCCTTTCTTCACAAACATTATTGCTTTATGAACTCGGCGCTACCGCCCTGTCGTTACTGCTTTATCAGGTCTTTAAACCTTAAGTTTTTATTTTATACCTTTTGCTAAAATTTAGGAGGAATTTTAATGTCCGAAAATAAGAAATTTTATATTACAACTGCTATTGCATATACCTCAAGAAAGCCGCATATCGGCAACGCCTATGATATAGTTCTTGCCGATATGATTGCCCGTTATAAAAAGATGATGGGCTTTGATGTTTTTCTAATGACAGGTTCAGACGAGCATGGTCAGAAAATTGAAGAATATGCAACCAAGGCAGGTATATCGCCTAAAGAATATGTTGACGGTGTTTCGGGTGAAATTAAAGGCGTTTGGGACAGCCTTAATACAAGCTACGATAAATTTATCCGCACTACCGACGATTACCACGAGAAAACCGTTCAAAAGATTTTTAATAAATTATATGAGCAGGGTGATATTTATAAGGGTCATTACGAGGGTAAATACTGCGTTCCCTGTGAGTCTTTCTTTACCGCTTCTCAGCTTGTTGACGGCAAATGCCCCGACTGCGGCAGAGAGGTAATTGATTCTAAAGAAGAAGCATATTTCCTAAAACTCAGTAAATATCAGGATAAACTAATAGAGTACATCGAATCCCACCCCGATTTCATAAAGCCCGAATCAAGAAAGAATGAAATGATAAATAACTTCTTAAAGCCCGGACTTTCTGACCTTTGCGTTTCCCGTTCAACATTTAAGTGGGGCGTTCCGATAACAACCGACCCCGGACACGTTATATATGTATGGATAGATGCTCTTTCTAACTACATTACGGGTGTCGGCTACGATCCTGACGGCAGCTCTGACCAATATAAAAAGCTATGGCCTGCAGACCTTCATGTTATCGGCAAGGATATCGTTCGCTTCCATACTATTTATTGGCCGATTATCCTTATGGCTCTCGGTGAGCCGCTTCCAAAACAGGTGCTAGGTCATCCTTGGGTACTTGTCGGCGAAGATAAGATGTCAAAGTCTAAAGGTAATGTAATTTATGCTGACGAACTCGCTGCTCGCTTCGGAGTAGATGCAGTGCGCTATTATCTGCTTTCAGAAATCCCCTTTACTCAGGACGGTACCATTACCTACGAAAGCTTCATCGCAAAGTTTAATACCGATTTAGCAAACACCCTCGGAAACCTTGTAAACCGCACAATTGCTATGACAAATAAATATTTTGGCGGTAAGGTAAGCTTTAAAAACAGCGATGATGAGCTTAATAACGACCTTATCACAACCGCTCAAAATACAGTTAAGAGCTACTATTCATTAATGGAAGAGTATCATAATGCCGATGCTTGCGATGCGGTTATGAACCTTGCAAGACGCTGCAACAAGTATATTGACGAAACTGCTCCTTGGGCACTCGCTAAGGACGAGGCAAATAGTGAGCGTCTTTCTACAGTTTTATACAATCTTCTCGAATGTATCAGAATGTTAGGGGTTATGCTATCCCCCATTATACCTCAGAGTGCAGATGACATTTTTGCTCAGCTTGGCACCGATAACACCGAGCTTGAATTTTCTGCAGTTCGTGAATACTCTGTAAATGAGGCGGTTGCCCTATTTGCAAGACTTGATGCAAACAAGGTATTAGAAGAAATCGCCGCTGAAGAAAAAGCTAAACAGGAAAAAGATAAAAAGAGTGCTCCCGAAAATGTTACAAGCCTTGCAGAAATTTCTATTGACGACTTTTTAAAGGTTGAACTCAAAACTGCTACTATTGTTAAATGTGAGCCTATTCCAAAGGCTAAAAAGCTGTTAAAGCTAACCCTTGATGACGGTAGCGGCAAAGAAAGAATCGTAGCCTCGGGAATTGCTAAATGGTATACTCCTGAAGACCTTATAGGTCATACAGTTATAGTTGTTTCAAACCTTAAACCCGCAGTTTTGTGCGGAGTCGAGTCAAACGGAATGATATTGGCGGCTGACTGTGACGAAGATACTGTTAAGGTGATTTTTGCAGACGACATTCCGAAGGGAAGTAAAATTCGTTAATGGAAAACCTTGAACTTTGCAAATTCAGAGAGCCTCTTATCTTTGATACACATTCTCATTATGACGATTCAAAGTTTGACGGTATCAGGGATGAGCTTTTAGGCTCTCTTAAGGACTACGGCGTTTGCGGAATAATTACCTGCGGTTGCGATTTGCAGTCCTCCAAAAAGGCGCTTGCCCTTGCTCACCGCTTCGATTATATTTATGCTGCTGTGGGTATTCACCCAAGCGAAGTATCAAAGCCCTTTACCCTCAGTGAAATCGAGCAGCTAGCCCGCGACGAAAAATGTGTTGCAATAGGTGAAGTGGGGCTTGACTATTATTGGGAAAAGGAAAACCGAGAAGACCAAATCGAAATTTTTGAAAAAATGATTTTTCTTTCAAAAAAATTGGATTTACCCATAATAGTTCACGACAGAGACGCTCACGCCGACACTCTCGAAATACTTAAAAAGCACAAGCCAAAAGGTGTTGTTCACTGTTTTTCAGGTAGCGTAGAAATGGCAGAGGAAATTTTAAAGCTCGGTATGTATATTGGCATTGGCGGTGTTGCAACCTTTAAAAATGCCAAAAAAATGCCTGATGTGATAAAAAGCATTCCGCTTGATAAAATTTTACTCGAAACCGATTGTCCTTATTTAGCTCCCGAGCCCTTTAGAGGAAAACTTTGCCATTCGGCGATGATTGGCTTTACTGCTGAAAAGATAGCAGAACTAAAGGAAATCGACACCTTAAAGCTATTAAACGAAACCCGAAAAAACACAAAAAATTTATTTGGCGTTTAGAATAAATCACCCACCGTTACAGATAATAATCTTGAAAGGTGGGTGATTTTTCGTGAACAATCAGAACAAACAGAATAATCAGAACAACCAGAACAACAATCAGAACAAAAACAATCAGAATAACCAGAACAAACAGAATAATCAGAACAAAAACGACCAGAACAGACGCAACGAGCAGAATTTCTGATTATATTGAAAATAAAAAAGCGAGGAGGCGAAAAGTCTCCTCACTTTTTTGCAAAAAATAACCGAGGATTTTTCCTCGGTTATGCAAGTATTACTTTTTAATTTTTAGTTTTCGTTTATGCGTTTGCATTTAAACGATTCATTAAGTTAGATTTCTTTCTTGCAGCGTTATTGGTATGGATGATACCCTTAACAGCAGCTTGGTCTATCTTTTTAACGGCAACCTTTACTGCTTCGGCTGCTTCGGGAGCTTTAGCTTCAATAGCAGCATCAGCCTTTTTAATAGCAGTTCTTAAAGCGGAGCGGTAAGCCTTATTACGCTCATAATTAGCCTTGCTAACAAGTACACGTTTCTTTGCAGATTTAATATTCGGCATATTGCCACCTCCTCTTCTTTTACTCAAATGCATTATATATAATATCACAGTGCAAATTAAATTGCAAGCATTTTTTTGGCAAATAGCCATTTATTTTATTTATAGTCTTTTAAAGGCTTTATTCTATTATAAGTTCCTTTACAGAACGCATCTGATAATCAACATTTTTAAGCAGCTCTGACTTCCTAAGAGCTACCGCCGCACCCTTTACAACGCTGTGGATCGGGTCCTCAAGTAAATTAATCCTAAGACCTGTAAACTCGCTTATCTTTCTATCCATACCGTAAAGAAGTGAGCCGCCGCCCGTAAGATAAATTCCCTCTGCGGTTATATCATTTATCATATCAGGGTCGGTTTTTGAAAGCACCGCACGAATTGCATTACAAACGGCGGCTATCGGCTCTCGCATTGCTTCATATACTTCTTCTGCAGTTATCTCAAAGCTTTCGGGAAGTCCCGTAAATACATTTCTGCCCTTTGCCACCATAGCAATTTCTACAGGACGCTCTACGGCACTTCCGATTTCCTTTTTAATGCTCTCTGCCATTAGCGGCCCTATTTCTATATTGTACTCTTTTCTTATATATCGGGTTATGGCTGCATCAAAGTCTGCCGATGCGGTTTTATGTGAATCGCATACCGCAATACCGCCCATTGAAATGACCGCTATATCGGTAGTGCCTGCTCCTATATCTACAATAAGACTGCCCTTGGGCTTTGAAAAATCGAGACCGAGCCCGAAAGCTACCGCTAAGGGACCTTCTATAACGGTGATATTTCGTCCGCCTCCCGATTCCACAACATTAGCGAGAGAGTGGTGCTGAAGTTCGGTAAGACCTGCAGGAAGTGTTGCCATAATACGAGGTCTTACTATCTTACTGCCAAATGCCTCTTGCATATAGGTTTTAAGCATAGATTCCGCGATGTCGTAATCGGCAATTACGCCGTGCTCTATAGGCATAACACATTCAAGACTATCGGGCGTTCTGCCCATAGTCTGCTTTGCTTTTTCGCCGTAATAAACGGGTAGCCAGGTTTCACTGTCGACCGTTACAACGCTCGGTAATTCTAAAACCACCTTAGAGCTCGAAAAGATTACGGTTTTTGATGTACCTAAGTCTATTCCTATTTCAGTTGCCATTTAATATCACCACACTTATACATTATATAATAACAAGGTTTCCTTTTCAATAAATATTATTTCCAAAATCCGAAAGGATTTTTTCAGCCTTTTTATCTGTCATAACATACTTTATCTTTTTTTGGCCTTTATTTCGATTTGAAATAACCGCCGTCACACAGTAAACCTCTTTAGCTCCTGCAAGAAGAAGTTGCCTTGAGCATTCGTCCAAGGTAGCACCCGTTGTTTTAATATCGTCAATAAGCAAAAGCGTTTTGCCTGATAAATCAGCCGAACACTTAGTATTATATCTGAATACTTTTCTAGCCCTTTTAAAGCGGTTTAGTTTATCACTTTTATGCTGAGCGCCAAAATGAAATTTTGCTAAAAGACTATTTTTTATAAGCGGAATATCTAAAATCTCAGCTACGCGTTTTGCCAAAACAAAGCTATGATTAATACCGCGCTTTAGGTAGCTTAGCTTTGAAGACGGAACATAAACTGCCGCATCAAAACGGGCATCTCTTAATTCATTCGTAACCGTTCTTGCCATTTCCCTTGCAAAGAAAACCGAATAATGCGCCTTTGCATTCAGTTTGAAATCATAAATTCCCTTCTTTGCAAGTCCGCTATTGAAGAAGGGTGCTACCGCGCCCTTAAAATGATAAAGGTGATATTTGCAGTCACAGTCAGGCTTTTCAAGACCGCAAAAAAGGCACCGCTTTAGTGGGTCTACCCTCTCGATAAATCTTATACAGTTATCGCAAAGCTCTTCTTCACCGTCTATAATTTCATTACAGCAAACGCATTTACGGGGAAAGATAGCGTCTAAAAGAAAGTCTGCACTTCGTTTATATTTCTCGCTCATAATTCTTTTCTTCCAAAAAGGTTTTCAGCATCGTATATCTTAAAGTCTTTTTGTTGTTTGTCTGCATTTCAAAAAAGTCAGACCGACTTCCCACAATTATAAGCAGTTTTTTCGCGCGCGTTACAGCGGTATAAAGCAGATTTCGATATTTTAACTGATGCACTACCTCAAAAAGCGGAAGAATTACACAGTCATACTCGCTTCCCTGACTTTTATGAACAGTAACAGCATAAGCAAGCTCAATCTCACTTAAATTCTCGGTGTAATATGTAGCCACCTTATCATCATACCTGATATTAACAATACCTGCCCTAAGGTCAATTTTCTCAATAAAGCCAATATCTCCGTTAAAAACACCCGTACCGCTTTGTCCGTTATCGTCAACCCACGGCAAATCATAATTGTTTTTGGTCTGCATAACCTTATCGCCGTTATACATAGAATATCCCTTATAATTAATTCTTTGAGAGGTTTCTATGTTGGGATTAAGGGCGGATTGAAGTAAGGTGTTAAAGGTAGCGGTCCCTGTTTCAAACTTACGGGATGGGCAAAGCACCTGAATATCTGTCAAGGGATTAAATCCGTATGCCTTTGGAAGTCGCTCTCTACAAAGCTCTCTTACAGTATCGCATATATCGTCTGCACTGAATTTATTTATAAAGAAAAAGTCCGAATCCTTTGCATCAAGGTTAGGTTTATCGCCGTCTATAATAGCATGGGCGTTTGTAATTATAAGGCTCTTGCCTGCCTGACGAAAAACCTTTTTAAGTCTTATTGCAGGGAAAACCCCACTCGCAAGTATATCGCTTAAAATATTACCTGCGGATATACTCGGCAATTGGTCTGTATCGCCTACAAGGATAAGTCTGCAAGATGGCTTAATAGCCCTTAAAAGACTTTCAAAAAGCAGCGCATCCACCATAGAGACCTCGTCTACTACAAGCACTTCGCAGTCTAACGGATTTCGCTCGTTTCTGCCGAATTTCTGCTTTTCGTTTTCGCCCCATTCGACCTCAAGCATACGGTGAATGGTTTTAGCAGGTCTGCCTGTTAGCTCACTCATTCGCTTTGCGGCTCTGCCTGTTGGGGCGGCAAGTTCAATAACGCTTCCCCTATTCTCAAAAAGCTCTATTATTGCATTAAGGGTTGTGGTTTTTCCCGTTCCGGGGCCGCCCGTTAAAATAAGTATTCCGTTATCAAACGCCTCTTTTATGGCATTTCTTTGAAGCTCTTCAAATTTGATACCGAGTTTATTTTCAACCCTGTCAATCTCAAGGTCGGCAATTTTTATCATATTTGGGGCGGTTTTCTTAATCGAAGAAAGCCTTGCCGATATGTATTCTTCGGCACAATAATATTCGCTGAGTGCCAAAAATTCTTCACCCTCTAATGTTACACGGCTTAACTGCATCAAACTTACAAGGGTTGATATTATATCGTCAATTATTTCCACACTCGTCCCTAAAAGACGGGCTGACACCTCTGCAAGCTTTACTCTCGGCAAACAGGTATGACCGTTTAAAAGGTTTTTCCTTAAAACATACATAATACCTGCTGATAGCCTGTCCCCATTATCCTCGGCAATACCAAAATTTTCAGCAATTTCCTCCGCCTTTTCAAAAGAGACACCTATATCATCACTGCAAAGCACATAAGGATTTTTCTTTATAATTTCTGTAGCGTCTTCCTTTAAGCTGCGGAAAATTTTAACCGAAAGCTCAGGCGATACATTAAAGGGAGCAAGCATTAGCATAATATCTCTGACGCTATATTGCTTAGCATATTCTTCGCTTATCGCATAGGCTTTATCAATGCTTATTCCTTTAATAGATGCTAGTTCTGCAGGTTTATTTTGTATGATATCAAGCGACTGCTCACCAAATCTGCTAACGATTTTGTTAGCGGTGCTCGGGCCTATCCCCTTTATAACTCCCGAAGATAAATATCTTAAAATTGCTGCCGTATTTTCGGGGGCAATTCTGTTAAAGGAAGTGGCGGAAAACTGCTTTCCGTAAACCTGATGGAAAATATACTTGCCGAAAAACTCCGCCGATTCGCCTGTATGTAAAAAGGGCAGTATACCTACTACGGTTATATTTTCATTTTCGGTTTTTACATTGCAAACTGTATATCCGTTAACATCATTTTGAAAGGTTATGCTTTCAACCGTTCCCTTTAAAGATAAAACTTCGTTTTCCTCCATATAACCGCCCCCTTTACTGATTTTAGTAGAAATCTTGTAGATTTTCTTTAGAACACAAAAATATGCCCGACCTTTTACAATAATTTTGGGCCTCTGATATTTCCTCTAAAGACAGAGCATCAGATACCGCAATTATTTTGCTTGTAAAATCTTCTCCCTGCCATCTGCGTTGCTCGTTTGCCTGCATCAGCTGAGAAAGGTATTTTTCGGGCTTTAAAAATATAAGGGTTACAAATTCAGGGTGCCCCGCCTTTGAAATTACCGCAAGGGTAATTATATGTATAAGCTCACAAAGTCCCAAAATTAAAAGCAGAAAGCCCAAAATTATAAATGTTGCTTCTATTATCATAGCACTCCACCTCGGTATATACTATGCCGAGATGGAGTGCGTTGCTAACAAGGTGTTTTTTTTAAAATCCCCGTTTACTTAATTGTAACGGCAAGATTATAGGCTCCTACCTGCCAAATGTTTTTATAGTTTTTCGACTTTATCTGTACCTGTACGGTGTACTGTCCTTCTATACAGTTAGAAAGGTCAACCACCGCATATAAATCGGACGCTTTTATTTTCTTTATATCGTCCTTCGGTCCGCAGATTTTGACATTTCTGATAGTTTTACTAGAGGTTGCAGTAGCAGATGCCTTAAGACCTTTGTATTCAACCTTTGTTACAGTAAATGTCTTTTCAGAATAATTCGAGGTATCAATCTCAACCACAAAATATTCAATGTTATCAAGTAGCTTTACGCCGTCGGGAAGTACTGCCGAAACCTCAAACTTATTCGAATTTTTAGAAACTGCCGTAAAGTCTATCGGCGAAAGTGTAATCGCAGTCATTTTATCGATAACATCGGGCGGTCCTAAAACAGTAACTTTACTATGGTTAATTTTATATTTAACATTTTTAAGACCTGACGGATTATTGCTGAAAGCAACCTTAACAGGCAAGGTTACCTGTTTTGAAATCGGTACAGAAACCTTTACAGAAGTGTTTGCCAACACAATATTGGTCATATCGATTTTTTTGCCGTCTTTATCGTAAATTACGATATCGGCATTGTATGTCTGGGTAGTATCGAGAGTTTTATTAACCTCAGCAAAAGCTACAACACTCGAAATCTTTTCCATTACGCTTCTTGGTCCCTTAACGGTTATCATACCGTTTTCAAAGCCGTTTACAACGGGCGCCTCTGCTACAAGACCTTCCTTCGCAACAGCACCGACAACCTTTGCTGTAATGGGATATTCCTTTGTATCGAAAAAGTCAAACTCAACCTCAATTTCCGATGGGTAAACACTAGCAAAGGTGTAGCCCGATTTTCCGCTGTTTCTAGCTCCCACTACCTTTAACTTGTATTTTCCCGCACCGTTAACCTCACTGACATCAGCGTTTAAGATAAAATCTTCGGGTTTAAGAGCACTTACTATATAGTTAGGTCCGCTTAATTTTACAGAAAACTTTTGCTCGGTAATGTTGTTAACTATGCCAAGACCAAGTCCCCCCGCAACACTGTTATCAAGAGATACATTAACCGAAATATTATTAAAGGTCTGCTCTCTTATGGGGTTTTGGTTTATCATTATAACAAGCCAAAGAATAAAAGATAAACCTATAGAAAAAGGAATGGTGAATTTTTTATTGTTAAGAAGGTCACGCAGTTTTATTTTATGCACTATATTAGATAAAAATTTATTCATCTGCCTTGCCCTCCCCATTCTTAGAATTTTTTATACTCTTAAGCGGGTTTATATACTTAAGGGCGGTTACTACTGTATTCTTCTTTGTATTATCGGAAGTCAGAAGAAGTCTGCGAAGCTCGGCATTAGCAGACACAGGGTTGTAATTACGCTTGATTTCACCGTTTTGCACTATCGAAATAATACCTGTTTCCTCGGAAACCACAAGTACTACCGCATCGGAATTTTCTGTCATACCGATAGCTGCTCTGTGACGGGTACCAAGCCTTGCAGAGAAGTGATGACCTTGAGTAAGAGGCAAAATACAACCTGCCGCATAAAGTCTGCCGTCTCTTATAATTAGCGCACCGTCGTGAAGAGGGGATTTCGGGAAAAATACATTACCCACCATAGACGCCGAAGGCTCTGCATTTATAAGTGTTCCCGTATTTATAATCTCACCAAGCTGAGTCACACCCTCAAAAACTATAAGCGCACCGATTTTCTTTTCCTGCATAGTTGCCACCGCTTTGCAAACCTCATCAATACAGGTTGATAAAAGTTTTTCATTTTGGGGCAGCTGCCCTGCAGCAAAACGGGTGTGTCCTACCTTTTCGAGAATTCTTCGAAGCTCAGGCTGGAATATTACGGCGAGAGCTATAACTGCAGAATCCACAACTATCGAAAGAAGCCAACGCAAAACTGCAAGCTCCCACCATTTTGCTATAATATAGGCGCCAAGCAGAATAACAAGACCTTTAACTAACTGACCGGCTCTTGTGTCTATTAAAAATTGGATAGCCTTAAAAATTATCCAAGCCATTATTAAAATATCCAAAATATCAAGAATTCGGATATGGGATATAGCATAAACCAATTGATTCCAAAAAGCATATATGCCATCGAACACAGCCGTCATATCAAGTCCCCTTTTCCTTTATTTTAATTGCGTCTATACTTAAATATAGTTATATATATTTATATTATCATATCGGCAAAAATCATTCAATAGTTTTCTTTTAAAAATTTACACTTTTTTAATCTTTTCTTGTACGGCTTATCTTATCTATTACTTTCAGTGTAAAATCAATTTCCCCCGCAGTATTAAAAACCGACGGCGACAGCCTTACTGTACCGCTTTTAAGGGTGGAAATCGAGGTGTGCGCCAATGGCGCGCAGTGAAGACCGCCCCTTGCGGCTATATTGTATCGGTTTAGCAAATCGGCAACCTCGGTGCTGTTCATCTCCCCTAAATTAAAAGACACAACAGGCACAAATTTCCCCCTTTCAAAACCGTCGGTGTATAGCTTTGCAAGAGGAATTTTTAAAATTCCGTTATAAAGTCTTTTAGCTAGTGAAAATTCGTGATTGTAAATGTTTTTAATACCCATACGCTTTACAAAATCTATTCCGCCGCCAAGCCCCAAAATTCCGGGCAAATTTACCGTTCCGCTTTCAAAATCTTCGGGGATAGTGTTTCCGCTATCAAAGCTTTCTGAATTACTGCCTGTACCGCCCTCTAAAAGAGTATTTTCTATCTCCCGTCTTGCAATCAGCACACCTATTCCCATCGGTGCATAAAGTCCCTTATGCCCTGCAACACAAAGATAATCGATATTCATTTTCTTCATATCGATTTCGATTACTCCTGACCCCTGAGCTGCATCAACGCCGAATAAAAGCTCGTGATTTTTTGCAATTTCTCCGATTTTTTCTATTGGCAGTATTCTGCCCGTAACATTTGACGCGGCGGTGCAAAAAATCATTTTAGTATTAGGCTTTATAAGTCTTTTTAAATTTTCAAGTGTCTCTTCGTCACTGTCAGAAACCTCCGCTATATCGTAATTTATCCCCGTTTTAACAAGCGGTCGCATAACGGCGTTATGCTCAAGGGACGATACAATTATATGGTCAGGTCTTTTTAAAACGCCCTTTAAAACGAAGTTTACAGCAGCGGTGCAACCGCTAGTGAAAATCACCTGTTCTGCCCCGTCAGCCCCGAAAAATCCTGCTACTTTTTCTCTTACTCTGTAAATCGCCGTTGTAGCCTGCATTCCCTTTTTATGTCCGCTTCTGCCGGGATTTGCCGAAAGCTTATTAAGTGCTTTTTGGACGGCCAAAATCACCTCGGCAGGTTTTCTGCCTGTGGTAGCAGAATTATCTAAATATATCATAATTGTTACCCCTTTATATAAAAAAGGAGGTTTTTTGAAACCAAAAAGCCCCCTTTTAAGAAATGTTATTAAGCTTTTCGCGTACCTCTAAAATTTTAACACCGCCAAGCTTTAGCAGCTCCACCGCTTTATTCGGATTGGAATACACCGCAACCGAGTATCCACAACCTGTATTGGCGCCGTCAGAGAGTATGCGTTCTACATTAGCCTTTATCCCTTGTTTTCTGAGAATATCTCTCCCCTTTATCGCATAGGTTACCGTTCCTGTTACTATTAAATATTTTTTAGCCGACATAAACCGCCCCTCCGTTACCGTATATTCTTTATTATACAGTTCATTCTATGCTAAAAAAATATTTATGATATAGTTCCTTTTTCTTTTTCGAGTTGTCTTTTATAATAATTTACGGTGACAATAAGAGATACGGGCAATAAAAACATACCGTATATTCCGCCGATTTTTAGGCCTATAAAAATCGCCGCAAGCATAAAAAGAGGGTTGATATCTACCCTCTTGCCAATTATTTTCGGCTCTGTAAAATTTCTTAATAAGGTAATAAAGATATATAAAACTAAAAGCCCCACACCTTTAAAAATATCATTTTTTATAAACTCAAATATCGAAAGCGGAATTAAAACCGAGCCCACTCCGATAACAGGCAGCAAATCGAGAAAAGCCGTAAGAACAGATAAAATTACCGCGTTTTCAAACCCTAGCACCTTAAAGCCTATGAGCAATTCAACAAAGGTTATTGCCGCCATAATAAGATAACCGCTCATAACACGCGAGACACTGCTTGTAAATATATCCTTAATTTCGGTTAAAACGGCATATTTTTTCTCTCCTAAAATACCTTTTAGGAATTTTAGGAGTTTTTTATAGTCTTTCGCTATATAAAAGCTTGCAACTACAGTAACAAGCGAGCTTATCAAAAATGACGGCAAAAACCTTGTAAGCCCGCCAAAAAAATCAGATATTAACCCTGTTATAAAGGTTATAATCCTTTTTGACATAGCACTGAAAATATCCTGTGCCGAACTTCTGATGGATTCAGGCAAAGAGCCTATTACATTTGCAAAGATATCCGAAATCTTTGAGAAAATGTTGTCTTCCCTTTCAAAATAGTCACTTATTCCGCCGAGTATTTTATCAGAGTTACTTACAACCGATAAAACAGCAATAGTAAGGGTTACCGCAATTAAAAGGTATACCACTACTAAAAAAACACACCGCATTATATCTTCATTTAAAAATGTTTTCTTCTTTAAATAACGGGCGGGCTTTTCAAGTATGAAGCTTAATGCCGCCGCAATTATAAATGGCAGTAAAAATCCGAGTAAAAACTTAAAGGTTAAAAATATGAGTAAGCCTACTAATGCTATGAAAAGGGTGTTTACGATAAAGGTTTTCTTTGACTCATAATCCAATTTTTTTGTCCCCATTCGATAATTTTTATTGAAAGTTACCATATTATTAATATTGCCTGTTTTTTTGGTAATTTGTTGTTGATTTTTAGAAAAAAGTGTATTATAATTAAGAACAAGCGTTTTCGGTAGGAGGACAATTATGGAAAAGAACAACTATTTACTTGTCAGTCCTAAGGTGTTGCCTCCCGTTTTCGAGGGGGTTGTACGCGCCAAAGAGTTTCTTGCAAACAAAACCGCCCCAAATGCCTCACAGGCTGCAAAAATGGCGGGAATTTCGAGAAGTGCTTTTTACAAATACCGCGACTATGTGTTTAAGGAATCAGAGGGTAACTCCAGTTATCTTAGCTTGAACGTAGTATTAACCGATAAAGCGGGGGTCTTTTCTTCTGTGACTTCGGCGCTTTATAAAATCGGTGCTAATATTATGACCATTCATCAGGGTATCCCTATGGACGGTACGGCTGCGGTTTCACTAACAATAAGAAATGACAAATCCGAGCTTACAACAGACAAGCTTATTGAGGCTTTGAAAGAGGTTGACGGAGTTTTGTCTGTAAAAGCTTTATAGAGAGGATTGATTAAATGATTAACGCAGCAATTATGGGTCACGGTGTTGTAGGTTCAGGCGTTGCCGAGATACTTATAAATCACAGCGACCGTATAGCAGATAAGGTAAAGGACGAAATTAATATTAAATACATTTTAGATTTGCGAGATTTCGATAACCTTGCCTATAGCGATAAGTTTATAAAAGATTTTAACCTTATACTTAATGACGACAGTGTAAAAATTGTTGCCGAGGTTATGGGCGGAGTTAACCCCGCATACGACTTTGTAAAATCCTGCTTACTTGCAGGCAAAAGTGTTGTAACCTCTAATAAAGAGCTTGTAGCCGCAAAGGGTGCTGAGCTTTTAAAGATTGCAAAGGATAAAAATGTAAACTTCCTTTTTGAAGCAAGTGTTGGCGGCGGTATTCCGATTTTAAGACCAATGAGTCAGTGCCTTGCCGCAAACAAAATAAACTCGGTTACAGGCATTTTAAATGGAACAACTAACTACATTTTAAATAAAATGATTGTAGATAATATGGCTTTTGAGGATGCCTTGAAGTTAGCTCAGGAAAAGGGCTTTGCCGAAAAGGACCCTACTGCCGATATTGAAGGTCACGATGCTTGCCGTAAGGTTTGTATTTTGGCATCTTTAGCATTCGGCCGCCATGTTTATCCAAATCAGGTTAAAACCGAGGGTATAACCTCTATTACCGCAACCGATGTTGAATTTGCGGACGGCTTTAATTGTGTAATTAAGCTTATCGGCAGAACCGAAATGCTCGAAAGCGGTAAAATCACCGCTACTGTCCGCCCCACCTTAGTTAGCCGCGATAATATAATTTCGGCTGTAAACGGTGTATTTAATACTGTGATGGTAAACGGCGATCAGACAGGCGATGTTTTATTCTACGGTAAGGGCGCAGGTAAAGAGGCAACAGCTAGTGCAGTAGTTGCAGATATGATTGACTGTGCAAAGCACCTTAATGCTCGAAAGTATCTTTTCTGGGAAGACGGAGATAATGACTATGTAGTAGAGGCAAACGAGCCCACCCGTCTTTACATCTACGCAAAATCCGAAAATTATGAAAACCTTTTAGAGAATGCCTTAGCCCTCTTTGGCGACAAGGCTTCCTATATCAAAAATAAGTTTAAAGGCGAAGTTGCATTTCTTACAGATACTGAACTTGAGAGTGAGCTTTTAGAAAAGGCAAATAAGCTCGGTGCAGATAATCTTAAGGTAATGCACACTTTGTTTTAACGGAGGTATATATAAATGGCACTAATAGTTAAAAAATTCGGCGGTTCTTCGGTTGCAAACGCCGAGCGTGTAATGAATGTTGCGCGTATCATTACCGATGAGTACAAAAGCGGTAACGATGTTATCGTTGTAGTTTCCGCTCAGGGCGATACTACAGATGACCTTATCGCAAAAGCAAAGGAAATAAACCCAAATAACCCCTCAAAGCGTGAAATGGATATGTTGCTCGCATCAGGCGAACAGATTTCAATTTCTTTACTTGCTATGGCAATTGAAACACTCGGCTTCCCCGTAATTTCCTTGCTCGGTTGGCAGGCAGGATTTAATACCGACTCCCATCACGGCTTTGCCCGTATAAAGAATGTAAATCCTGAGCGTATGAGAGCCGAACTTGCTAAAAAGAACATAATAATTGTTGCAGGTTTCCAAGGCCTTAATAAGTATGACGATTTAACAACATTAGGTCGTGGTGGCTCGGATACAAGCGCCGTTGCAATTGCCGCTAGTATGAGCGCAGACCGTTGTCAGATTTACACCGATGTTGACGGTGTATACACCGCAGACCCCCGTAAAGTTCCCACCGCCGTTAAGATGGACGAAATCACCTACGACGAGATGCTTGAGCTTGCAACCCTCGGCGCACAGGTTCTTAACAACCGTTCTGTAGAAATGGCTAAAAAATATAATGTTGAACTTGAGGTTCTTTCAAGTCTTGAAAGAAAACCCGGCACAGTAGTAAAGGAGAAGGTTAAAATGGAAAAAACCCTTATTAGAGGCGTAGCAAAGGATACAAATGTAAGCCGTATTTCAATAGTTGGTCTTGAGGATACTCCCGGTATCGCTTTCAAGATTTTCAATAAGCTAGCTCAGCAGAAAATCAATGTTGATATTATTTTACAGTCTGTTGGCCGCAACAACACAAAGGATATCACATTTACAACCCCTAAGGACCGCGGCGATGACGCTGTTGCTGCTATTGAAAATATGCAGGATATTCTTCAGTATCACCACATCAGTTCTTCAAATGAGTGTGCTAAGGTATCAATCGTAGGCGCAGGTATGGAAAGTAACCCCGGTATCGCTGCTAAGATGTTTGAGGCTCTTTACGATGCAGACATTAACATTCAGATGATCGCTACAAGCGAAATCAAGATTTCTGTTCTTATCGATGCCGCAGAAGCTGACAAGGCCGTACGCGTAGTACACGATAAATTCTTAGGTTAAAAAAAAATTAACCCCTTTAAGTCAAAAGACTTAAAGGGTTTTTATTTTATTATTGATTTTGATTTTCAGTTGTGGTAAAATTTACTTGCGACGCAAACTGAATATATAACACTAACGACGGGAAAATACCTTGGTAAAAGGTGTTTCCCTTATCCCTCGTTGGTGTTAGTTTGCGTCGCAACAAACTGAGGGTGAACACTTTTTCGGCACACTCTTCGGGGTGTGCTTTTTTATTGAGGTATATCAAATGTTTAAAAACAAAAAGCAAAGCATTAAAAGAGTTGTTATCGCAGGGTGTAGGTATTACGAAAATTACAAGGAAGCAGAAAAATATATTGATTTCTGCATATCAAATATCAGAAAAGAAAATCAGATTATTATTGTTTCGGGCGGGGCTAAGGGTGCTGATGCTCTAGGTGAACGCTACGCTAAAGAAAACGGTTTTAAAATAGAGCAGTATCTTCCAAATTGGGATAAATACGGAAAAAGTGCGGGTCCAAAACGAAACAAACAAATGGCAGAAATCAGCGACTATGTTATCTGTTTTTGGGATAAGACGAGCAAAGGCACAAAATCAATGATTGAGGAAGCTCGAAAAAATGGAAAACCTATTAAAATTAAAATAATATCTGAAAACAGCGAATAAAAAAATTGTCATATCGTAGGGGCAATTCACGAATTGCCCGAAAATACGGTTGAGTCACAAATCAACCCTACACAAAAAAGATAAACCCTTTAAGTCAAATGGCTTAAAGGGTTTTAAATTTTACAAATTCTTTCTTTTGAATTTCTTCTTATAAAATCCGTAAAAGGCTATCGCTTCTGCTAAAAGGCAAACGGGAATAGCTGCATAAATATCAACTACCGAATGCTGCTTTATAAAGCTTACCGACATACAAACCAAAATTACAAATACCGTAACCGCCGTTTTAGAAACCACCGACGCCGATTTTTCTTTTAGCCAAGTGGATGCAATTCCTAACGAATAGGCAACGTGCAAGGATGGACAAACCCCCGTGTTTGTATCGGCGGTATAAAGTGCCGCTACTATATCGGTTAAAAAGTTGTCTCTTGGAAACTCTGTTGGTCTTAAATCTTGACGGGTTGGGAAAATTATATAGATTGCCATAGCAACAAGCTGAGTTACAATAATATATTTTTGAAGACTTTTAAAGTTTTCTACATTGTAAAGTGCAAAATATATAAGTGATATTACTATAAGCAAATACCACCCAACATAAGGAATAACAAACCATTCGCAAAAAGGAATTATGTGGTCAAGCGCGCTTTCGACGGGATAGCACTTTTCTGCAGGTATAAGATTTTCTGTTAAAATATACAAAAGAAAATACACTACCCACCCCAAAAGCAAAAGCAGATGCCTGTACTGAGGAGAAGTAATATTTGAAGGTCTAAGCTTTGTATAATCTACTACCGGTTTTCTCATTATCTTTTACCTTTCAGTTCTATTATATCGATATTTTCTAGAGGGTGTGTTTTCGTAAGGCACTACCTTATGAAGCGGAAGATTTACCGCAATATCAGTAATTTCATCCATCAAATAATTAGCTATTCTGCGGCGCTCTTCCTCAGAAGAATTTTCATAATCAAATTCAACGGGTTTTCCAAAATATATAGATTTAATAGTCGGAGCTATGTACATAGGAACAAATTTTACTGTCTTTCCCGTACGCTTATAATAAAGCTTTGCAACATCTATAAACCTATCCTGAAAATTATTTATTATGTGGTTATGCGCCTCATAACACTCAGGGAAAATAACAACATTATCCCCTGCCTTTAACGCTTCAACAGTTTGCCTAAAGGTTTTTATAACCCTGTTATCTCTGAAAACGGGTATCGTATTTGCATTGTTAAAAATGCAGACCGACAAGGGTGCAATTATAAAAGAAAGTATTTTATAAAACCATCTGACAGATTTGGGCTTACCGCTCCAAAAATCCTTATAGGCATAAGACGGCACTTCCCTTAAATACATCATCTGTGAAGCGCACCAAATTTTGCGTTTAAAGTCCAAAAAAATCTCGGCACAGATAGGTCCGTTCATTTGGGTGTGATTTCCTACAATAATGCAAGGCTCTGATGGAATATTTTCTGTTTTGTAAAGGGTTGGGGTGGGATAAAAAAACTTAATAAGCGCTCTTATAACTATAAAACAAAGCCGAGAAAAAGTTTTCCCACACTTTTTATTTTGCATATAAACATCCTTTCTAATCTCAAAAACCATACAAAATAAAAACTGTAGAACAACACTGTTCATATTAAATATTATACGCCCAAACAAAGAAAAATTCAAGGATTATGAAGAGATAAATTAGAGAACTTTATAAAACTTCACACAAAAACTTTCCTCCGGTTACTGAGAAAAAGCAGTAGTCGGAGGAAGACATTTTTTATGATTTTGTTTTTTTATTTATATTAAATATTTTGAAGAATTTTTTACGGATAATACGGATTTGGTTTAAAAAATAATATTACTAAATCAACGATAATACCGATACCAAATAATCCGCCTGTGCAGATATACAATACACCGAGCAAAATTCTACCCTCATAAAATTTATGAGCACCGAACACACCTAAAAACAAGCACAGAAAAAATGACACCCATTTACTCTTTGCCATAGTAATTACCTCAATTTTTGTAAAAAACCTTTCTATCCATTTTTAATCCCTTTCAAATCCTCTTCAGTTAATTTTATAGGATTCTCACTAAAGGGGTTTATAATTAATTCAACTTCTTTTTTTAAAACCATTTTTATTGCGTTCATCTCAGTTATAATTAACTTTATATTGCGTTTAGAAACGGAATATTTTTTGTGGAAACGCAATGGTATATCCATTTCTGTTTCAAAAGCATATAAATAAATTCTGTTTTTGACATTAGAACTAAATATAACGGGAGTAAAATCTATTTTAAATGGTGCGGAAAATGTATCATAACCATTTTTAGTGATTTTTTTGATTGCTAATTTTTGCCGCAAAGTCAAACTGTCTTTATAAATCAGGAAAAATTTATCGTTTTTATTTATCATAATTCCACTTCTTTAAAACTCAAGTTTAAAATACATTTTCCTATTATGTTCTTTTTCACTATCACTACTAAAAGATGTGTTCGCACCGATTTTTAAGCTACTTAGCGCACTATCAACTTTTGCGGCCGCACTTACAGACATTGTGGCGGCGTTAGAACTGCTGAGCTCTATAGTATAGGTTGAAATATCATCTTGACTATTTTCTGAGCAACGCATTTTTATTAAATTAAGAACATTATTATCATTTGCAAACCAACATAAATCAGGTTTTACAGGTTTTCTGCCAGAGGAGAACACCGCTTCTGCAACAGACATGCTTTTGGCAGTTGTAGCTTTGTGTTGTTCTTCATTACCCGAAGCATTTGCAACCTTAGCATTTACTATTGCCGACTTAAAAGTATTCTGTTTATCGTAGGTGCTTTCTACCATTTCTACCCAATAGTGTTTAGCACCTAAAGAATAAGCGATATGTTGCAATTCTGCGAGTCGTGATTCTTGCATACTTGAAAAATAACAATCCACACTTATAAAATTATTTCGATTGTGTGGGTCGACGTAATAAATCGAATCACAAGTTGCAGCAGGTAAAAATTTTAGTCCGCTAAATTCAACTGCTTCATCATATAAATGTAGCACTTCGACACCTTTTTCGGTAGTTAGCCAACCAATAGCACCCTCACAAACCTCTATACCTCTTCTTACCGCATCATCAACTATTCGAATAAGATTTGGAAGCTTAAATTCCACAGCACGATAATCATCAGGAAACAAGGGATTTAATTTTTTGATTAATGCCTCTTTATTTTTGGCTTGTTGAACTTCTGCCATAACCTGTGCTCGTTCAGCCAATAGTTGAGCATTGTCTTTTGCAACTTTAACAACAGATTTTCCTGCTTCTCCAACTTTATTTGCCGCTGATTTTAAAACCTCAGCACTTTTTGAAAAATCAAATTTTTTCATAATGTGCCTCCTTGCTTACAATAAAACTTATATTGAAATTATAACATGTTCTACCAAACAACACAACCAAAATTAAGTAAAACCTCCTTACATCAAATGCAGGGAGGCAATTCTATTTGTTTGATTTTAATATCCTCCATATTGACCTTTCGGAATAATTGTATTTTTGTGCTAACTGTAATACATTATCACCGTTATATTCATTGATGATTGCGTTATGTATATGTTCCTTTGAGAAAAGCCTACTCGGAAACGAAATCTGTGTTCCGCGAAACAACCTATATATAGCAATAGTGTTTTCAATGCCAATTTCATCGGCGATTTCACGGTATATATCATTAAGTCCGCTAAGGTCATTTCTCAAAAAAGCCACATCCCACTTTTCTGTTAAACTTTCATTTATCGACATAATACCACCTCCGTGCTGACATAACAAATGACATCGTCTTTGCGTTTGGCAGTATCCTTTCGATAATTTGATTTTTCTTTTTTAATTTTCCGCATTAAAAAACTCCTTTCCGAACAGAAAGCATCTGTTCAGAAAAGAGTTTGGCTTTTTCGCGAATTATTTTTTTATTATACTGTTTGCGTTTTTCTTAATCACGGCAAAGCCGTGTACATCATCAATTTCAAAGAAATTGCATATCATCAAAACAAAGTTTTGTATATCATCATTGCGAAAGAACATACAGCCTACGGCTGATGAGATACACCTTCGGTGATGAAATACACGCCAACGCGTGATGATATGCCATTGCTTTCGCAATGGATAAAAAAACGACTTGTCAAAACAAGTCGTTTTTTGGTGGAGATGGTGGGGATTTGTCTCGGTGCTCCCGCACCTATCGCCTCGCTTTCGCTCGTTGCCGCGGCTAAAAAACAGTCCACCGGACTGTTTTTTTACGCCTTGTTCGATCCCCGCTAAAGATTAGGCAAAAAAATAAAGAAAGTACAATCGGTAAGACTGTACTTTCTTTTTGGTGGAGATGGTGGGGATCGAACCCATGACCTCTTGAATGCCATTCAAGCGCTCTCCCAGCTGAGCTACACCCCCAAGCTAGAGGTAAGAAGTAATAGCGAAGAGTGAAGAAGTATACCTCTCCCCATTTACAACAAAATCATAATACCACTAACTAAATAAAATATCAAGTCCTTTTTTCAGAAGACAAATTTATCCCTTTCTTTCATTTTTGAAGTTTTTTTTGCATATATTTTTTTGAGGTTAAATAAGAAAGGTGATAAAATAATGAAAGAATATTATCCTGAAGGTTGGTTTTCTGAAGACAAAAACACTTTTACCCCCACATTGTTAAGTCAGGCACTACAAAGCGGAAGCGTGCTTGAAGCTGATGTGCTTATGTGCGACTCAGACCATAATCTTATCTTAAATTTAGGCTGTATGAAGGGTATAATTCCGCGCGAGGAGGGAGCTATAGGCATACTCGAGGGCACAACCCGCGACATCGCCCTGATTTCTCGTGTAGGCAGACCCGTAAGCTTTATTGTTGACGATATTAAAACCGATAACAAGGGGGCTCTTTATGCCCTTTTATCGAGAAAAAAAGCACAGCTCTACTGCAGAGAGCATTTAATAAATAACCGAAAGCCCGGTGACATAATAAACGCAAAAATCACCCATCTTGAAAGCTTTGGTGCTTTTTGTGATATAGGTTGCGGAAACATAGCCCTATTACCTATTGACTCTGTATCGGTTTCAAGAATTTCTCACCCGAAAGACCGCTTTAAAACGGGAGACAACATAAGGGTTATTATAAAAGATATATCCCCCGACGGAAAAATTACCCTATCCCACAAAGAACTACTAGGCACTTGGGAAGAAAATTCAGGACTTTTCAGTCAGGGTCAAACCGTTACAGGTGTTATCAGAAGCGTTGAAGAATACGGCGCTTTTGTAGAGCTAACGCCAAATCTTGCAGGTCTTGCCGAGCCGAAGCCCGATATCTTTATAGGTCAGCAAGCGAGCGTTTACATAAAAAGCATTATCCCCGAAAAAATGAAGATAAAGCTTATTATAATAGATAATTTTGACTCTAACTACACACCAAAAATCAAATACTTTTATAACAAAGACAGCATCTCGCGGTGGCAGTATTCACCCGAAGAATGTTACAAAAAAATTTACAGTGTCTTTTGATATAATTTGACCGTCGCATAAACCGACGGTCTTTTTTCGATTATACTTGAAATTTTTATGATAATGTAGTAGAATTAGTATGTATCATTATTTCTAATGAATGGAGATGGTCTTGTGGATCCGCTTCCTCGAAGTAGTAGGAGCATAGTTTTATTTTATCAGGCTTCAAAATATTATTATGTTAATCCCTTTTTCGCTTTGCGTTTCTTAAAGAAAATTATTTCTTGATTTTTTATTTGGGATTTTAAAAACATAATTTATTTGGAGGTCAAAACTTTAAAATGTTTAAACATTTACTATTACAGCTTATTCTTATATTAATCAACGCGTTTTTTGCCGCAACCGAAATTGCGGTTATATCACTTAACGAAAAGAAAATGCGCGCTCTCGCAGAAGAAGGCGATAAAAAGGCTGCTCGAATGCTCAAAATAATCGAAGCGCCTACAAGCTTTCTATCAACTATACAGATAGGTATAACTCTAGCAGGCTTCTTAGGTTCGGCGTTTGCGGCTGACAATTTTGCAGAAAAATTCTCAGCATACATCATATCAACCTTTAACATACCGCAAACCTTTGCATCAACAATCAATACCGTATCGGTTATTTTAATTACCTTGATTTTATCCTACTTCACCCTCATTTTAGGTGAATTGGTACCAAAGCGTATTGCTATGAAATACAAGGAAGAATTAGCCCGTGCCTTTTGCGGAATAATTTCATTTTTAACCGCCGTATTAAAGCCGATTATTTGGTTTTTAACCATTTCAACAAATGCTGTTTTACGCATCTGCGGTATTGACCCTAACGAAAAGGATGACCCCGTTTCTGAAGAAGACATCGTACTAATGCTTGATGCAGGTGCAGACGAAGGGTCCCTTAGTGAAGACGACATTGAATACATCAAAAATGTTTTCAAGCTTGATAAACTGTCTGCCGAAGATGTTATGACACCTAAAAAATCTTTAATCTCTGTCTCTGCTGACACAACAAGGGAAGAAATCCTAGAGATTATTGAAACCGAAGGCTATTCGAGAATGCCTGTTTTTGACGAGGAAGAAGAGCACGTAATCGGTATTCTTCATACAAGAGATTTTCTTTTAAGTCACAACTCACCTGACTTTGAGATTACAAAGCTCCTTCATCAGCCTGTATATGTTCCTGAAACGGTTAGACTTGATAATCTTTTCAAGGATATGCAAACAGACCACAACCACCTTGTAGTTGTAATCAATGAATATGGCGAGACTGCAGGTATCGTTACAATGGAAGATATCCTAGAAGAAATTGTTGGCGAAATCTGGGACGAGCGCGACGAAGAAATCGAAGAGTTCTTAAAAATCGATGATGATACTTACAAAGTAATTTCCACAGCCTCTATTGAGGATTTCCGCGAATTCTTTAATATTGAAGACGATGAGGAAACCGAGGCTACCACCGTAAACGGATGGCTCACTGAAATCAGTGAAACCATTCCCGAAGTTGGCTACACGGTAGATTATCAAAACCTCACCATTACTGTTACTGCTGCAGATGACTTTATGACGCAGGAAATTTTAGTAAAGGTTAAACCTGAGGCTATTATAGAGGAATAAAAATTAAAGAGAATACCAAGTAAAACTTGGTATTCTCTTTTTATTAGTTGTTAAATTCAATAAAATTATAACCTTCTAAAATTTTTATATATTGACAAAGCCTATCATATAGCGGCTCTGCCTTTTCGCCGAAATTATCCTTAACCGAAATGCCTAAATCAAAGACTGTTTTCTCACCGTCTAAAATGGGCCATATAAAACTTCCCATTTCGTCAAGATGGATATAACTGATTTTAGGCTTTTTAAGAAGTTTTTGGAATATGCGGTTCATAACACCCTTGTTCACAATCTCTAGGGTTACTATACCGTCCTTAACCGTCCAATTTAAATCTTTTCGTCGAAGAGGTTTTCGGTCTAAATAATTTTGTTTTTTAGAACTATTTTTCATCATTATTTGCCTTTACCTTTTTGAAAAGTGAGAACTTTAACACCGAAAGAATAACAAGAGCAAATACAACTATTCCGCCTACATTTGCAAAGAGGGGCGAAATGTTAAGTTTTGAAGAAAGGTCAACAACCTTATCAATACCGAATACTGCAAGAAGGGCAAGTAAAATACCTACAAGGCCTTCACCTGCAATCATACCTGAGCAGAAAAGTATACCGTTGTTTACAATCTTTTCCTTTTCTTCTTTTCCTCGTCTTAACTTATCAAGGGCAAGGCGAACAAGTCCACCAACCATAATGCAAGCGTTAAGCTGAACAGGAAGATATACGCCGATTGCAAAAGGTAATACGGGGATACCGACAATCTCAACTACAACTGCAATTGCCGCACCGATGAATACGAGAGTCCAAGGAAGATTGCCCTCCATAACACCCTCAATAATAAGCTTCATAAGGGTTGCCTGAGGAGCAGCGAGCTGGTCTGTACCAAAGCCCCAAGCGGAATCTAAGAGATAAAGTGTAGCACCGATTGCTAAAGCCGCCGCTACAACACCCACGATTTCGCCTATCTGCTGTTTTTTAGGTGTAGCACCTAAGAGATAACCGGTTTTCAGGTCCTGTGAAGTATCGCCCGCAATAGCTGCAACAATACAGATTACAGAGCCGATTGCAATAGCACTGCACATACCCTCAATACCTGTAGCACCTGTAAATTTGAGGATAAGTGTTGCGATTAAAAGGGTTGCGATTGCCATACCTGAAACGGGGTTGTTACTGCTTCCAACTAATCCTACCATACGGGAAGATACGGTTGCAAAGAAAAAACCGAATACAACTATTATTGCAGCCCCAATAAGGCTTACGGGAATTGCAGGAACAAGCCATACAACGATTGTTAAAACAATAATTGACGCAATTACAACCTTTATGTTGATATCGCGTGCAGTTCTGTCATCAGAAGTATTAGCAGCGCCCGACACACTCTTCATAGCACCGCCAAAGGTCTTTACTATAAGGGGTAACGATTTAATAAGACTAATAATACCGCCTGCAGCCAAAGCACCCGCACCGATATATCTTATATAAGAACTCCATATAGCAGAAGCGCCGCCCTCAGCGAACATTTCACCGATAGCAGAGGTTCCGGGATAAAGAATTATATCCTTACCGAAAAGAACTATAAGGGGGATTATAACAAGCCAACTTAAAACGCCGCCTGCAAACATATAGGAAGAAATTCTAGCCCCGCAAATATAACCTACGCTCATTACAGCGGGGTAAATCTGGGTTCCTATAGCCCCTGCAAAGCCCTTAAATGTAAGGGTAATCTCACCTGCAACGAGTTTTAGTCCGTCAATTATAAACTTGAACACAGCGGCAAATCCCATACCTGCAAATACGGTAGAAGCATTAGAGCCGCCCTTTTCGCCTGCCAAAAGAACTTCTGCACAAGCTGTACCCTCGGGATAAGGCAATACGCCGTGCTCTTTAACAATAAGAGCGTTACGAAGAGGCACCATAAAGAATACACCGAGCAATCCGCCGATTAGTGCGATAAGTGTAATCTCGATTAGTGATGGCTTAGAGGTTTTACCTTCTGCTGCCCACAAGAAGAGAGCAGGAAGTGTGAAGATAGCACCTGCAGCCAAGGACTCACCTGCAGAGCCGATAGTCTGAACAATATTGCTCTCTAAGATAGAGTTTTTGCGCATAAGCACACGAATTACGCCCATAGAGATAACTGCTGCAGGGATAGATGCCGAAACTGTCATACCTACACGAAGACCCAAATAAGCGTTTGCTGCGCCGAATATAACCGATAAAAGAACGCCCATAATTATTGAAGTTACAGTAATTTCAGGTGTAATTTTTTCGGCGGGAATATACGGCTTGAATTCTTTGTTTTCCATAAATTCTCCTTTTCCGCCACTATGTGACCATTTATTAAATACAGATTATTTATACCATAAAACCGTCAAAAAGGCAATTACTATTTTAGTGTCGCCAAAGAGTTACAAAGGGTTCTGAAAATTCGCTCAACAGAAGATATACTCAGTGTTTCCTCAACTGTATGAACACCCCACATATCAGGGCCTATCGAAATACAGTCAAGGTCAGAAATTTTCTTTGCAAATACAGCACATTCGAGCCCCGCATGAATTGCTGATACCTTTACATCCTTAGAAAACTCGTGGCGATATGCCTCTTTATAAACTTCTCGAAGCTTGGAATTCTCTTTAAACTCCCAAGGTGAATATCTGCCTGAGATTTTAAAATCTGCTGTGAATAGCTTTGAAAAAGCAATCATTTTTTCTTCGAGATAATCGAGAGCGGACTGCTTATTACTTCTTAAAGCATACTGCATAACAATTTTGCCGTTTTCATTTGCCAAAATTCCGAGATTAAGAGATGTTTCTACAAGATTTTCTATTTCGGCACTCATTTGAAGAACGCCGTTTGGGGTAAGCAGTAATATATTAACAAGCTTTTCCTTAATATCGTCAGCAAACACTTCAAAATTGCCCTTTTCTAGAACTTCAATTTTTAATGTAAAGTCTTCTTCAGGGTTTTTGATTTCGGTCTTAACTTTTTCCTCATATAATCGGAGAATTGATATTAATTCTTCCGCGTTTTCTGTTGCAAGCTCTACCTTGGAATTTCTCGGTATAGCATTCGATTTAGTGCCGCCGTTTATATCCATAATGCTAAATTCAGCTTTTTCTTTAGCGAAATTTAATATTCTTCCCATTAAAGTATTTGCATTTTGTCTGCACTTATCTATTTCAACACCCGAATGACCGCCCTTAAGGCCGCAAACCTCAACTGTAAGTCTAGTGCCGCTTACCTGTTTTTTTGTTATGGTAAGCTCCATTCTGAAGTCACTGCCACCCGCACAGGAAACGGTCATGGTATCGGCTTCTTCAGAGTCTAAATTTATCATTCTTTTTGCACTTAAAAGCCTTACATCAAGCTCTTCAGCGCCTAACATTCCTATCTCCTCATCGGTAGTGAAAACTGCCTCTATATGCGGATGAGAAATGTTTTTATCAGCTAGAATTGCCATAATCATAGAAACCGCAATTCCGTTATCGGCACCTAGGGTTGTCCCTTTAGCTTTTATATAATCACCATCAATAAAAGGGGTAATTCCTTGCTCTTCGAAATTTATATCCACACCGTCTGCCTTTTGGCATACCATATCAAGATGTCCCTGTAAAATCACAGGCTCTGCACTTTCATATCCCTTTGATGCATCCTTATAAACTATAACATTAAAGGCATCATCTCTTATTGCACGAAGCCCGTTCTTTTCGGCAAAGAGCAGCACATATTCACTGATTTTTTCCATATTACCCGAGCCGTGCGGAATACTGCATATCTCTTCAAAATATTTAAAAATTTGTTTGCTATCTATTTTTAATAAACTTTCCATTTATAATATCACCTTATATATTGTATTATACACCATAAAACCGAGAGCCGACGCCCTCGGTTTTATTTTTTTATAAACACTTTAATCTAATACCATATTCTTTTTCATTCTTATAAAATCAAGAATATCAAGAATAAGGTCTCCATTTAAATCCAAAAGCTCTGCATTGAAGGCACCATTGCCTGTTAGGATATATTTTTTAAAGACAATAAGGTCGTAAGGGGCAAACTCACCGTCACCATCTGTGTCTCCAAGAGGGAGCTGATAATATCCATAAGAATAAACCGAATGGTCGCAATAGAAATGGTCAATATCTTCAACAAACATAAGTTTTATTTTACCGTTACCCATATAGGAGGCACCAATTATATTTGAATAGGAGCTGTCAATAATTTCGGCTTCTCCCTTTTCAAAATTGTAACGCCAAATTCTGTTATTGGTAACCCCGTAAAGCTCATCACCTACGGCAAAAATATTAAAAACATCGAAATAATAGTATCCCGCACTTATAAATGCAGGGAAAGACAAATTTGCTATTACAGTTCTTTCACCGCTTGCATCAATTCTATAAATCTGAATCTGTTCTTCATCATCATAAGTTGTGGAATATTCCGAAATGATCTGATAAACCTCTCCGTTAACGGTGGCTGACGCATGATGATAATCATTCCAAAACTTTTCTTCGTAAATTTTACTGTCACAAACAACTGCACCGCCCACTACGGTCCACTGACTGTGATTGCTAAAGGTTTTAATGGCATCATCCGATACTAAAAACATCTCTCGCGAGCCGCCATCAATAAGTTCACCCAAAACATTATAATGTGAATCTTTGATTGCATAGGTTGCGTCATCACCTGTTACATCCACATGATAATATTTTCCGTCAAGCCTGACTATATTCCAACAGTGATTTTCTGCCGTATCAAGATTTAAGGCGGTTGTGACAAAAACGCCAAGCTTTTGCATTATTGCGGTAAAGGCTAGAGTATACGCCTGACACACACCTTTTTTATTCTCGAAAAAATTATATGCATCATAAATCTGATATGATTTATCATACTCATAGTTTGCAACTAAATACTCATGTACATACAAAAGTTTTTCAAGGTCGGTAGCATCGGGAGATACCTCAGAAGTTATACGATTTACCCACCTGTTGTATTTTTCAAGGGCGATTTCATATTCTGCTACAGACATAGAATATCTTGGAGAAACACTTACGATTTTAACATCTTCTCCACTTGTTACTTTTGAATATCCATACGCATTAGTAATATGAAAAAACTCAGGATGAGTAAAACGAATCTCATATAAAAGATCTTTTATCTGTGATGTGCTTGTAAGCCCAAGTTCTCTGATATCTATTTTTTCTTTACAAGAAGAAATTTCGGATATTATTCTCTCCATAACAGAGTCGGTTGACGCCGTCTCCGCTTCCGCAGAAATTAAAAGTGTAGCACAAAAAACAAGGCAAAGCGCTAAAACTATTGCTATGAATTTTCTCATAAATATCCCCTACCAAAATATTTTTTTGCAGTAGTTTTTCAGTGATTTAAATATGATATTAATTATGCCATCATAGTTTTCGTCGCCGAAGAAATACACGAAAATTCTTGCAAAAAAGCCATACTTCGCATCTTCCTTTTTGAGTTCAATTAACTCCTCAGGACTAAGCTCTTCCTTCTTTATATCCTCATTTGGCTTTTGCTCTATAATGATATCCGAATCTTCTATTATATTCTCATTCTTATTTACTATTTCCTTATCAACCGAAGAACCAATTTCATTTTTTATATCTTCCTCTTCGGTTGCAGTAAATTCAAAGGTTTTAATATCTGTTTTTTCATCACAGTTTTTACAATGCCTAGACATTACTCCGAGTATATCAGAGGTCGCCTCTCTATCGACCGTCCAATTTTCCTCGAAATCGTGAGGTATGGTAGCAACAGTTTTATTATCGTTCTTTCCGCATCTTGAACAGTTTCTGACCGAGATACCCTCTTTATCACAGGTTGCGTCTAGTACCGTTTTCCACGCACCGAAGCTATGCTTACAATTGCCCTGTGTAAGCGGTATATTAACTCCGCCGTTTACAACAGTCGGGATAATAGTGTTTCCTCTACCGTTTGCAAACGCACCCGTTAAATCTTCGCCGTATCTGTTGGGTTGTCTGTTAGCAAGTCTAAGCTCATAAAAGCCGCCGTTAGCCTCTTCTTTAACCTTAAACACAAAGGTGCCTACCGTAACATCAATCTTAAAATTTTTAGACTCGCAATCCACAAAGTTTACATGAGTTTTGTGGTCTGCCGTCATATAATCGGTCAAATCACCCCTGATGTATTCAACAAACGAAAGGGCAGTATTATCATATGTAATGGCAAACGCCATTGCCTGCATATAGGTGTTTTCGGTAATTCTAACCTTTATATAAACAGTATCTCCTGCCGCTGCAGTAACGGTATCAATCGTTACTACAGGTCGAAGTACTATGTTTTTATTTGCAGAAACATTTACTGCAGACCCTACAAGCAGCACCACACAAAAAAGCAGACAAAGTGCCTTTTTAAGAAATTTCATAAAAACCTCCGAGAGTTTATTAGTTTAAATATACCTTTATTAAGGTAAAAAGCCGCTCATTACAACAGTTCTATTATGGCAGCTAAATTTCCTCTCTCTCCCTTTGTTGCCCTATGAGAATGCATTTCTGCCGCATTACAGCAGGTGCATATATCTGCAACATCAATATTTTGGGGTAAAATCCCGCTTTTTACAAGAATTTCGAAATTAGCTTTCTTTAAATCGAGCATATAATGACCGTTGCCCTTAGATTCAAAGATACCGCTATCACAAAGGTCAATCTTTTTAAATTCTTCGAAAACCGGCTCATCTACCTCATAACAGCAAGGACTAATCGCAGGTCCTATAGCCGCTATTATATCCTTTGGATCACACCCGAATTCTTCTCGCATCTTCAAAACGGTAACCTTACCGATTTCTTTTACAGTACCTCGCCAACCCGCATGCGAGGTTGCAACAACACGCTTTACAGGGTCACAAAAAAGCAAAGGAGTACAGTCTGCATACTGAGTTACAAGGGCAACACCGCGCTCATTGGTAATAAGCCCGTCTACATCCTCAAAAGACTGCTTTGTAATACCCCTACCGCAATCACTTTTTCCTACCACCTTGACATTATTGGTATGAGTTTGGTGACTAAGCACTAAATCTTTTGTATCAATGCCTACAGCACCGCATAAAATCTCATAGTTTTTAAGAACAGAGGAGCGCTCATCTCCCCTATTAAAGCTTAGATTCATAGATGCAAACTTATCCTTGCTTACTCCTCCCATGCGGGTAGAAAAAGCGTGGCGCACCGCACCGCTTGCTGTCAGCTTTGGGAATGTAATATAAACTAAATCTCCAACTGTATTGATTGTTAACGTATTACTCTTCATAAAGGGCAATTTCCTTATTTAGAAAAAATATTGTTATATAAATTATTTAAGTTTTTAACAATAATATTCCTTTGAGATTTACCAAAAAGACGCTCTATTTCATTTAATGCCTGTTCTAACATAGGAGGACGCCTATCGGTAGAATGTGAATCGGTTGCAATATAAGAAACATATCCTTTTTTTATAAGCTTGATTGTAATTCTTCTAAAGTGCGAATCCAAAATAGAGGGCGCATTAACCTGAGCTAAAATCTCACCCGATTCAATGAGTTTTAAAATCTTTTTGAATCCCTTAAAGCGATGATATCTCTCTATATGAGCAATTATCGGAATAACCCCTACCGTACTGCAAAGATTATTTATATCTTTAATAATATTGTCATCTATAGTTGTAAAGGGCAATTCCAAAAGTAAATACTCAGAACCCGCAAGGGTAAGGTTTCTTATTCCGTAGCTCTTACCTATACCGCCGAAATAATAAACCTCACAGCCGATGTGAACATTAGGAAGGTCAAGCCCTGATGTAGCACTGTTAAGTTCAGTTAATGCGGTATTTACCTTTTCGTTAAAATCCTCTATACTCTCACTAAAAGCATCGAAATGCGGAGTTGCTATAACATCCGTAATTCCCTGCTTTTTCATCATCTCCAAAATATCTAAAGACATCTGAAGACTTTTAGAACCGTCATCAACACCATGAAGAATATGAGAATGAATATCAACTAATCCCATATTTATACCTCAGTAATCTTATTTTCTTCTAGATCTGCTGCGACTGCTATAATCGCCGTAACCGTATCCACCATAACCGTAGCTACCACTGCTAGAGTACTTGTAACCGTATCTATATGCATATCTACGGTATGTATAACGGCGTGAGTTTTTCGGATTTGCGCCGTTTAGCATTGCGCCCAAAATCTTAATATTTGCAAATTTGGCTGCATTTATAGCCGCCTTTATAGATTCACGAGGAGTATACGCATCTCTTACTACTAAAACCATACCGTCTGTATGAGGACCTATAAGTAATGCATCGGTAACGATGTTTAAAGGCGGAGTATCAATTATAATATAATCGTATTTTTCGCGAAGCTCCTCTACCAAATTTTTAAATGCTACAGAGCCCAAAAGCTCAGAGGGATTTGGCGGAATAGGACCTGCCGTTAAAACATCAAGATGCGGATTAGCGCTCTTTTTAACATCCTCAAACTTTTCAAAGCCGGCTAGCACACTGGAAAGACCTACATCGTTTTCCATGCGAAGCTTTTTGTGTATCGAAGAACGTCTAAGGTCAGCGTCTATAACAAGCACCTTGCCGTTAAGCTGAGAAAATGCAATAGCAATGTTTACAGAAGTTGTAGACTTACCTTCACTCGCATTAGAACTTGTAAAGGACATAACCTTTCCGTTTTCCTGAGCTAGAAGGAACATTAGATTTGTACGCATTGTTTTATAAGATTCAACAACCGCAAAAGGCACCTTTTTATCAGATGAGTTACTAGCATTCTCATAGTTGCTTTCCGAAACGGCATAGTCACTATAGCTTGTATTTGATTTAAGCTTTTTCATAACATTCTTAATAGGCATTGTATTTACCTCCTGCAGTCTGGTTCGAAGTACTTAGTACTCCCACACTCTCAAAGTCAGGTACCGTTCCGATAATAGGTATATCAAAGTTTGCGGCTAGATCGGCCTCACCTAAAATAGCGTGGTCAAAAGAATCGACTATAAAGGCTACTGCAAATGCTAAAATAGCACCAGCTACTGCCGCCACCATAATAAGAAAGGTTGTTCTTGGATAAACAAGAGCGGCCCCATCGGCAGTAGAGGTTACTGCCACATAAGAGTAAGGTATAAAGTCCGAAATATAATCGGGTGCCAAAGCGACAAATTTATTAACAAGGTCAATGGCCTCCTCGCGAGAGGTTGCGGTAAATGTAATATCAATAAACAAAGACTTATTTGACCTTGAAGCAATAGACATCATACCCTTTAAAGTGCCATATGAATATCTGTTTCCTATTTCATCTGAAAGAGTTCTGAAAATATCAGGTGTTTTTAAAATATCACTAACCGTTTCCATAAGATTAATAGAAGCACTGATATCAGTAGAGTTTACGGTTTCTTCTCCTTCTATTGTTGGATTTTGAACAAGAATCGCACCGTTTGTTACAAGTATTGAAGCTGTAGCACTGTATCTCGGTGTTGCCAAAAACTTACAGTATCCAAAGGCTGCACAAGCGAAAACAACGGCAGCTAAAATAAGTGCCCATAGTCTCCTTAAAGCCAAGTTTAGAATATACATTATCGATATTTCTTTCATTTTTATACTCCTAACTCTTTTTTAATATATTTCGAAGGCATAATATCTCATAATATGTTTTTATTATATCATTATATAAATTATATTTCAAGAAGATTATCACAAATAAGTAAAAAAGCCGCGAGAAAATTCTTGCAGCTTTTAACCTTTAACTCTATCAAATTATCACTTTAAAATAACTTCAATTACAGGGATTATTCCGTCGGGCTTGATTTTCGGAACAACAAATCTTACGATGCCGTCAGCATTGTCATGGAATACAACCTCACTGCCATCCTGTAAAAGCTGACAGTAACTGATTTTTCCTGCCATGTTCTGCATCAAAAGATCCGAATAGGGATAATCTACAAGGTGGATATAAAGTCTCTTTTCGTCGTTAGACTGTGTAAGCATAGAGCCTATCGGTGCTATAAATTCATGCTCTGCCATTGTACAGTCATAAATTGAACGACCGTTGACTCTAAGCCACTCTCCGTATGCTTCGAGTGCTTTGTCGGCTCGCTTATCAAAAAAGCCTCTTGAAGTAGGACCTACATTCATAATAAGATTACCGCCTGTACTTACACAGGATATAAGCAAACGAATAAGCATTTCAGGTGTTTTCCAACTCATTTCGTCACGGCTGTAGCCCCAAGCGCCCGAGAAGGTCTGCCAAGACTCCCAAACCCTTTTTTCACCTGTATCAGAGTATTCAGGCCATGTAGGTGTGTGTGTCTGCTCAGGTGTTATCGTATCCTGTTCAATGCCGAGGCGGTTATCAATGATAATATCGGGGTTAATTTCCCTTATCATCTTAACAAGGTTTTCGCTGTCCCAAGTCTCAGCATTGGTCCAAGGCATCCATTCTTTATAATCCTTTATAGCAAACTTATTAAAGTCGTTATCCATACTTTCAAGGTCGCTGTATGTAAAGTCAAACCATAAAAGGTCAATCTTTCCGTAATTGGTGAGAAGCTCCCTTACCTGATTAAACATATACTCGCGGTATTTTGACATATCGCGTCTTTTGTTCTGCTCCTCGGCATCAGGAGCGTTGCGTAATGGATGGAAAAGGTCTATTTGATAATCGGGATGATGCCAATCAAGAAGCGAATAGTAAAAACCGACCTTTATACCTTCAGCACGAAAAGCCTCAACATATTCCTTTACTAAATCTCTGCCAAAAGGAGTGTTGGTGATTTTATAATCGGTATACTTTGAATCGAAAAGGCAGAAGCCTTCGTGGTGTTTTGTTGTAAGAACGGCATACTTCATACCTGCAGCTTTGGCTTTTTTTGCCCACTCGCGTGCATCAAACATATCAGGATTAAAGTTTTCAAAATACTTATCGTACTTTTCATCAGGTATCTCTTCTAGTGTTTTAACCCATTCGTGTCGCGCACTAAGTGAATAAAGACCGAAATGAATAAACATACCAAATCTGTCTTTTAAAAACCATTCGGTATTGCCTTGCGTTTTTCTGATTTTATAACTGCTCATAAAAACTCTCCTTAATATACACAAAACTTGATTTAACGCTTTATGTATGCTAAAATCAAAAATATAGATTTTATTATTTTTAAAATACCTATATTATATGGTTAGTATAGTATTTATGCGGTAAAAAGTCTATGTATATTTTTATTCCTAATATGGAGATTTTTATATGAATAACAATTTTTCTGCCTTTGTAAATCAGTGCTTTGATTCTCCACATCTTCAGTGTATTGACAGCGGATATATGCATTTTGATAAAACCTGGCAATATAAAAATGTCACTTCACCTTTTACAAGGCTCTACTTTGTAGAAAAAGGTGCCGGTATTTTAACGGTGGGCAACAAAAAAATTGAACTGAAACCGAATTTTGCCTATCTCGTACCTACAAATTTAAAATTCGATTACAGTTGCGATGACTACCTTGTTAAATCCTACTTTCATCTGAATTTAATAGATGATGCCGGCTTTGATATTTTTAAAAATATCAAAGAAATAAAATCGGTGGAGGTTTCTCCCGAAGAAATAGCCGAGGTTACACGCTTTTTAAATCCTCCTACCCTTGAAGACGCCTTCCGTTTAAGAAGAATTATTTTCGCAACCCTCGAAAAACTTTTTAGTGAAATTACTTCTCCTGACTATCTTTATAAAACACATTCTCCCTTAATTGACAGCGCTGTTGCATACATAAAGGCAAACCTTTCGAATACTCTCACCGCCAAGACGGTAGCAAAACACCTGTTTATCTCGGAAAGCAATCTCCATAAGCTTTTTAAAGCTGAAACAGGAACACCCCTTGGGCAATATATCGACACTTTAATTTTCTTCAACGCACAGCTAATGCTCTCAAAAACCGATTTAAGTTTAAAGGATATAAGCGAAAAGCTCGGTTTTCGCGACCAATTTCACTTTTCCCGCCGTTTTAAAGAGCTCTCGGGAGTTTCTCCGTCGTTTTATAGAAAACAGCAGACATTGAGGAAGATATGATGATCTTCCAATAGTGAAAAGTGAAAAAACCGCACATCTAATAAAAAACAACAAAACAGACCAAAAGTAAAATCAATGCGAAGCATTGTATATCATCAACGGTGAAACCGTTGTATCTCATCATTGCGAAAAGTTTTTATGCACACCTGCGGTGTGATGAAATACAAAGGCGGCAACCGCCTTTGATGATATACACGCTGATGCGTGATGATATACCATTGCTTTCGCAATGGATAAAAAATAAGACAGTCAAGGGCTGTCTTATTTTTGGCTGGGGTGGCAGGATTCGAACCTACGAATGCAGCAGTCAAAGTGCTGTGTCTTACCGCTTGACGACACCCCAATATTTAATTTTATTTAGAATCCTACCAGGTGGCAGGGTACTCTGCGCTGTGGCTTTTTTCGAACACTGCGCGTGTTACCGAAAAAATCTCACTGCTCGAGACTTCATAGACTGTAATGCCTGACGCGGCATTACACCTACTTCGACGAACCTACGAATGCAGCCGGCATAAGTGCTGTGTCTTACCGCTTGACGACACCCCAATATTAATTTTAAAGCAAAAAACTGTTTTTACAGTATTAAAACGCGAGGAGCAAAAATGTAAAAAAATAGAGAGCCTCTATTACGCGTTTGCGTGTCGAGGCTCTCGACTGGGGTGGAAGATGGGACTCGAACCCACGGTCTCCAGTGCCACAAACTGGCGCTTTAACCAACTAAGCTACATCCACCATAACGCAAAGATTATTATACCATAAAACTTCAATTTGTCAACAAGATTTTTTCTTATTTCTGTACATATAATAAAAAAGTATGAAAGATGTTAAATTTTTATCATTTTTTCTTAATAATGCTTGATTTTATTTTTAAAATAGCGTATAATGTATAAGGCAAAAATTTGATTTTAATAAAAGGAGAGCTATCATGACTAACAATCAAACCGTCAATAAATGGCTTAATGAAATGCAAGAGTTACTCACTCCCGACCGCGTTGTGTGGATTGACGGCAGTGAAGAACAAATTGAAGAATTACGAGCTGAAGCTGTAAGAACAGGTGAAATGTTCAAGCTTAATCAGGAAAAACTTCCGGGCTGCTACCTCCATCGCACAAACCCCAATGACGTAGCACGTGTTGAAGACCGTACCTTTATCTGCTCTAAGACAAAGGAGAATGCTGGTCCTACAAACAATTGGTGTGACCCTGATGAAATGTACAAAAAGCTTTATAATATTGCAAGAGGCAGCTACAAAGGCAAAACTATGTATGTAATCCCCTATTCTATGGGACCCATCGGTTCTCCTCTCGCTAAGGTAGGTATTGAAGTTACCGATTCTGTATATGTTGTACTCAATATGGTTATTATGACAAGAGTAAGCCTTAAGGTACTCGAAGTACTTGGCGACAGCAACGACTGGGTACGCGGCTTACATTCTCGCTGCGATATAGACCCCGAAAACCGTTACATCTGCCACTTCCCTGAGGATAACACCATTATTTCTGTAAACTCAGGTTACGGCGGAAACGTGCTTTTAGGTAAAAAGTGCTTTGCTCTTCGTATTGCTTCCTATCAGGGTTGGAAGGAAGGCTGGATGGCTGAGCATATGCTT
>CAYXID010000008.1:0-49228 GCA_964465535.1 uncultured Ruminococcus sp. | reverse complement strand
TTGGATGTGGCTCAGCGGGAACACGATGAAGCAATCGCATCTGACCGTCGTTCGCAAGTTGGTACAGGGGATAGAAGTGAGCGTATAAGAACCTATAATTTCCCGCAAGGCAGAGTTACCGACCATAGAATAGGTTTAACCCTTTATAGACTTGAAGCAGTTATGAACGGTGATTTGGATGAAGTAGTAGATTCTCTTATTACCTATTACAGAACAGAAGCTCTTAAGAATCAGGAAGAGGAATCAATGCTATGAAAACCGAAAGACTATCTTTAAGTCAGGGTTTTTTCGAAAGCAGTATTAAGCGCTCGGCAGAGATTTTAAATAATGACGGCATTGTTGCTATTCCTACCGAAACGGTCTACGGGTTGGCGGCGTCTGCATATTCGACTAGTGCAGTTGAAAAGATTTTTTTTGCTAAGGGCAGACCTCAGGATAATCCTTTGATTGTCCATATAAGTCGTCTTGATATGCTAAAGGATATAACCTCTGACTTTTCGGATATTGCTAAAAGGTGCGCAGATGCTTTTTGGCCGGGCCCCTTTACAATGGTTTTAAAGCGCGGCAAAAAGATACCAAAATCTGTTAGTGCAGGTCTTGATACTGTAGCTGTAAGAATGCCGTCTGACGATATTGCAAGGCGGGTTATAGAAGCATCAGGATTGCCTCTTGCTGCCCCTTCAGCGAACATTTCTGGCGCACCGAGTCCAACTTCTGCTGCCCACGTTCTAAACGATTTAGACGGCAAAATTGACGCTGTTATTATGGGAAATGACTGCGGAGTCGGAGTAGAATCTACAGTTGTTTCTCTTTGTACAAATCCGCCACGGCTTTTAAGACCCGGTGGTGTTACAGTGGAACAGTTAAAAGAAGTAATTCCCGATTTAGTTATTGACCCCGCCGTTTTAGCGCAACCTAAATCCGACGAGAAGGTAGCGTCACCCGGTATGAAATATAAGCACTATGCTCCTAAAACCGAAACCGTTTTAGTTTCGGGGAATAGTGAAGCTTATATCAGTTTTATTAATACTAAAAGTGATTGTCTTGCTATTTGTTTTGATGATGAATATGAAAGTATTAAAACACAAAAAATAGCGTATGGAGATAAAAACAACGAGGAAACCTTTGCAAAAAATCTGTTTTCCGTTCTCAGAAAAGCAGATGATTATAATGTAAAAACAGTATATGTACATTCACCCTCGAAGCAGGGCGTTGGTCTTGCGGTTTATAACCGACTTATCAGAGCCGCGTCTTTTAAGGAGATTTTGCTATGAGTGTAATTATCGGTCTTACAGGTCCTACGGGGGCAGGTAAAAGTCTTGCGGCAAAAACGGCTGAAGAACTGAACATTCAGGTGATTGATTGCGATTTGTATGCAAGACGGGCGGTAGAAAAAGGTTCTTTGGGACTTTCTGCTCTAATAAAAGTCTTTGGAGCGGAAATATTAAATGAAGACGAAACTCTTAATCGAAAAAAATTGGCAAGTATTGCATTTTCTACAAAAGAAAATACTAATCTTTTAAATGAAACTTTGCTACCGTTTATTGTAGAGCTAGTTGTTGCGGATATTAAAGGCGATATTGTTGTTTTAGATGCACCAACTTTGTTTGAAAGCGGTATTGATAGCAAGTGTGATTATACAATATCTGTTCTTGCAGATTACGAAATCAGACGAAAAAGAATAATGACTAGAGATGGTTTGACAGAAAAAGAAGCAGAGCTTCGTATGTCAGCAGGGAAGAAGGATAGTTATTATATCGAAAAATCGGATTATGTAATTTACAATAATGGTGATACAGAACAGTTTAAAGCAGAATTTTTAAATATATTAAAAAGAGGTATAGATTATGAGCGCAAATAATGAGACCGTAAAGGATTTAAAAAAGAAACTTTTTTATTCTAAGAAAAACGGCGTTTTAAAGGTTGATGATGAAACCGTAAAAAAGGCTGAAGAATATGCAGAGGGGTATAAAAAGTTTCTAGATAATGCCAAAACCGAAAGAGAAGCTGTGAAATCCGCTATCAAGATGGCTGAAGAAAAAGGCTTTAAAGAATTTGAAGCTGATGCTAAATACTCTTCGGGCGATAAATTCTATATCAATAATAGGGGAAAGGCAGTCGCTTTTGTTGTTGTGGGCGAAGAAAGTGTAGAAAGCGGAGTTAATATTACTGCAGCTCATATCGATTCTCCGCGCCTTGATTTAAAGCCCAATCCCTTGTATGAGGAGCTTGATTTGGCTCTTTTCAAAACCCATTATTATGGCGGTATCCGTAAATATCAGTGGACTGCAGTACCCTTAGCATTACACGGCGTTTTTGCTAAAAAGGACGGCTCTGTTTTAGAAATTTCTCTAGGTGAAAAAGACGATGAGCCCAAATTTGTTGTAAATGATTTGTTACCGCATTTAGCAACAGAACAGAATAAACGCACTTTAGGTGAGGGAATAAAGGGTGAAGAGCTTAATGTTCTAATCGGAAGCTATCCCTTTAAGGCAGACGACGCAAGTGAGCTTGTAAAGCTTAATATTTTAAAGCTTTTAAACGAGAAATACGGTATCGTTGAAGAAGATTTCCTTTCTGCAGAGCTTGAAATGGTACCTGCATACAAATCAGTTGATATAGGTTTTGACCGTTCTATGATTGGTGCATACGGTCAGGACGACAGGGTTTGTGCATACCCTGCATTTACTGCATTACTTGATATTGTATCACCGCAGAAAACGGCAATTGTTATCCTTGCCGACAAGGAAGAAACAGGCTCTGAGGGTAATACAGGTCTTAATTCTGATTTCCTTAGATTTATGATTTACGATTTAGCAAAGATGCAAAATGGCGACGGTACAGTAGCTCTTCGCAACTCAAGGTGCCTTTCTGCCGATGTTAATGCAGGTATTGACCCAACATTCCAAGATGCCTTTGAACGCAGAAACGCTGCAATGCTAAATTACGGTGTTGTAGTTACAAAGTATACAGGTGCTAGAGGTAAATCTTCTACATCAGATGCCTCTGCCGAATATGTTGCAAGTATCAGAGCTATGCTCGATAATGCAGGTATCGTTTGGCAGACAGGAGAGCTTGGTAAGGTTGATAACGGTGGCGGCGGTACGGTTGCTATGTATATTGCTAACCTTGGAATTGATGTTGTTGATTTAGGAGTTCCCGTACTTTCTATGCACGCGCCCTTTGAAACAACTGCTAAGCTTGATATTTATATGTGCTATCGCACTATGTATGTATTTATGAAATAATTAACCCAAAATTTATAGCTTGCATATAATGTCTTAGGCGATTAAAACGCCTAATGGAAAATTTTCCTAATAGTTATTTGGGAAGTGTAAATTTATGTGTAACTATAATAACAATGTTTCTACAAGCTGCTGCTCATGTCGTACTTCAAGATGCCTTTTGTTCGTGTTTGCAATTATAGGTGCTTTGTTCCTTGCAACTTTAGGACTAATTTTAGGCGCAGTTTTTGCTGAAAGTATACTTGCTGCTCTTGCCGCAATTATCGTACTTGCAATAGTTTTATTGATCATTGCTTTGATTTCTGTTTTTGTGGCATTTTGCAGGCGCAGTCGCTAAAAAACTAAAGGTCTCCCTTTTGGGCGACCTTTTTGTATAATGGAAAGAATAGCCTCGACTACGCGAAATGCGTGTCGAGGCTATTATGCTATTAAACTTTATTTAAGAGATGCTTTTAATTCTTCAATGATTGTAACACCGGCACTTGTGCCAATACGCTCAGCGCCTGCTTGAATCATAGCAATAGCATCTGCCAATGTACGAACACCACCGGCAGCTTTAACCTTAACAGCATCGCCTACGATGGATTTCATAAGCTTAACATCTTCAACAGTAGCACCAACTGCAACACCGGCTGCAGGTGTACCAAAGCCTGTGCTTGTCTTAATAAATGTAGGTTTAACCTTTAATGCGATTTCGCATAATGCTTTTTTCTCATCGTTTGTAAGATAGCAGTTTTCAAAAATAACCTTTGAAATTTTACCGTATTTATTGCAAACATCAACAATTTGACGCATTTCGTCTTCAATGTATGCAAGGTCACCACTCTTAAGCTTAACAAGGTTTACAACATAATCTATTTCATCTGCGCCTTCGGCAATAGCCTGTTCGGTTTCGTAAACCTTAACAGCAATTGTTGTTTGACCTAAAGGAAAACCAATAGCTGCGCCAACATGAACATCACTATCTTTAAGGATTTCACGGCAGAACTTAACAGGTGCAGAGTTAATAGCAACCATAGCAAAGCCGTAGCGGTCACTTTCTTCGCAGAAAGCCTTAAACTGCTCTTCAGAAGCATAAGGCTTTAAAAGAGTTTGGTCAAAGTATTTAGCAAGTGATTCGGGAGTTAAATTTGTTTTCATAATGTATCTTCCTTTATTCGAAAATTTTTACAGGTATATTAAGTATTTTTGCAACATTTACAAGTCCTTCAACACAGTCACCGTAAACACCGTGAATATGATTGCAGGGGAAATTGCTGATAAAGTATTCAGGGGAGACTTTTAGCTTGGTAAAAGCAATCGGCCACTGTGGTGTTGTTTGACTGCCAAGTTCAAGCATTTTTTCTCTTTCAAATTCGACAATTTCTGCCGGTACGATTGTAAGTTCGTACTGACCGTTCTTTCGTGCCAATCTTGCAAGAGTTACCTTTCCAGCCTTCGCAAAATGATGTACAGCAGCACCGCCTGCAGGATAATCGTCTGTTTCAGGCAAGAGACTTACATTTTTAAGGTTTTCTCTGTAGTCCTCTGAAGCGCCTGCAAAATATGTTGCGTGCGTGCCTGAGTTTGAGAAGAACCACACATCATTTTCACTGTCGTAATGGCGAACATCAGCAAAAAGCACAGGCTTTTCAGTTAATAGCTTGAAAATCTGCATCGTAAGTGCACCGTCCATATCGCTTTCGGTAGCAGCAACGGTGGTTTCCTTAGGACCGTTCCAATCATAAGGGTCATTAAGCAGAGCTTCAGCAACGTCCATTGTGCAGTATGTATCGGTTAGGTCGCCATGAGCTTTGATTCCTACGAAGTCTAGCTGACGGTCTTTAATAATATCACGAAGACCGATATAAGAACGGATTTGATCTTTGAGCTTCTCAGGAGTGAGAATGTCATTGTCGTATCTGATTTCCAAGGTGTTTTCTGTAAGCCATTTGAATGCTTTTTCAACCTCTACGTTATCAGCCTTAGCGCCTGCTCTTACAATATCCTCTTGCTCAATATTTTCAACATCTATTCCGAAAAGCTTTTGCCAATCGGTAAGATTTGCAGTTGCAGTATACATTCCTAACGGTCTTCCGCCAAAGTTGCCGAAGGTAAGACCCTTAAGTCGTGTAACTGCAGCGGCAGCCTTTAAGTAGGCAATCATTTTGCCCTTTACTGTTTCGTCGGAAATATCTCCCCATAGTCTTGCATAAGAAACACCTATCTGGTCAAGAGAGCCTGCTGCTGCAAGCATTCCAACCATTCCGCATTGCGACGGATGTAGGTTTGAAAAGAGGAGATATGGGCCTGGGGCAAAGTTTTGTGCAACCATTGTGTATTGAGGATAGCACCAAATAGAATAGTTGAAAATAGTTACTTCAACACCCATTTCTCTAAGACGCATAGCCTCTTCCTTAGCCACAGTGTTTGTGTTTATTATTCTTGTTGCCTCAATTACCTCAAATTCGCCTGTTGCATTCAAGGCTTTGGCAATATTATGCTGTTTAGTAGTGTTAAGCTCTTTGTACTGTTCGTGCAGATAGGGTCTGCCGTCAGACATAGTAAGAATACCTACTTTAATTTTTTTCATATACTGATTTCAATCCTTTCTTTACAAATGCGGCGGCATCAGCTGCCAATGAATCCATACGGCTTTCGTCAGCATTATTGCTTAAATCTCGCATAACGAGAATATCCTTTCCTACCTGACCGCCCATTTTAATGAAAGGCTCCATAACAATATTGCCCTTATAGTTAATATCCTTAAGAGCAGTAAAAATTTCATTCCAAGGAAGTCTGCCAACACCTGGAGTTTTGCGATTGGCTTCGCCTATATGGAAGTGACCGAGCAAATCTCCTGCGGTGTGAATAGCTTCTGTAAAACTATCTTCCTCAATATTCATATGGAAAGTATCAAGAAGAAGTTTAACCTTAGGACTTTCCAATTCCTTTGCAAAAGCAACACCTTCTTCGGCGGTGTTCAAAACACACTGCTCAAAACGGTTTACAATCTCAAGGCAGTAATTAATATCATATTCCTCTGCTTTTTTAAGAAGTTCTTTTAATGATGTAATTGCCTGAGAGCGAAGCTTGCATTTATAATCGTAATCGGGGCGAACCTGCATAGGCCAGCAGGAATAAATAATTCCACCAAGGGTATCGCCACCCATTTCGTGCATACAGTCAAGAATTTTTGATACGTATTTTACGCCATTCTTGCGGATGCTTTCATCCGGAGATGAAACATCGTAACAAGCTGGAAGTCCAATACAGTATGTTAGCTTAACATCTGCCTGTTTTGCCGCATCAGCTATTTTAATGCGTTCTGCTGACGTCATATCGGTTAAAGCACCGGCGGCAATTTCAAGGGTATCAAAGCCTAAGCTTTTAACTTTCGATATGTAGTTAATATAGTCTGCATTCCATTCTCTTTCCCAAAAAGCGTAATAGATGCCTACGTTATTCATTAGACCACCTCAATATCAATATTGTTTTCTTCGAATTGTTTAAGTATAGATGCATCGATACCTTCGTCGGTAACGATTTTATCCACATTAGATAAATCACCAAACTTGGCAAAGCTATGTGTGCTGAATTTACTGCTGTCACACATAAGTATTATTTGCGCACCTATTTGAATGAGCTTTTTCTTAACATTCGCTTGTTCAATATCGGCAGTGCAAAGCTCACCCAAAGGTGTAACGGCATTTGTTGCGATAAAAGTTTTATCAACATTGTATCCGGAAAGAAAATCATTTGTAATAGTTCCGGTAGTGCAGAAATAGCCCTTTCTTAAAATCCCTCCCGCAATGACAATTGTAATTCCAGGGAAGTTTTCAAGTATGGAAGCTATTTTAATATCAGGAGTTATAACCGTAACATTCTCTTTGTTCTTTAATTCTTTTGCTAATAATGCGATAGTTGATCCTGTATCAAGAGCAATGGTATCGCCGTTTTCAACGAGAGTTGATGCAAAGCGAGCGATATTGCTTTTTTCATCGTAATTGATTTTTTCTTTTTGACTTTCAGTGAGTTCAAAGCCTGTTTTTGTTACAGAAATAGCTCCTCCGTGAGTTCTTTTGAGCAATCCACGTTGTTCTAAGTGATTAAGGTCATTTCTTATTGTAGCTGAAGATACTGAAAATTGTTCGCAAAGGTCATTAACGAGCAATTTGTTTTGTAACTTAAGCATAGATATAATCTTATCCTGTCTTTCTTCTGCAAAAATCAATTCGTTTGACATTTTGGTACCTCACATTTTAAAATTTTTAACTTATGGGAGTAAAAGAGCAGGGGGGACTTGTAGGGCGTTAAAATCCAATGTGATCTAAGGCATTGATATAACGTTCTGTAACAGCATGGTATTTATCGGTTCTTTTAATGTCATAATCAACACAAATAACATTTTTGTTATCAGGCTTAAATATATCACATATAGAGGTACCGGAATTAATTGCAGCAAAAGCTGCCAATTTTGCCATTGCTGTTGGGGCTGAACAAACATTTTCTGCAATAAGATATTTAGTGCCTAAAACATCTGCTTTAATTTTGGAGAACACTTTACTTTTAGCTCCTCCACCTACGCCGTATATAGCAGAAAGCTCTTTTATACATCCGCATTTCCTTATTATACCAAAATAGTAGCTATATTCGCAAGCCAAAGATTCCAAAATAGCCCTATACATTGATTTTTCGTCAGATTGCTGAGAAAGACCTAAAAATGCACCGCTTACTGAATTATCAAGGGGACAGGTTCTGCCTGAAAAATGCGGAATAAAAGTAATTCCGTTGCTTCCTATCGGAACTTCGGCGGCAACGCTGTCAAGATATTTCAAATCTTTGCTCACAAGAGAGGAAAACCATTTTAAAGTTAAGCCTCCGCCACTTACATAAGCAAGCGGCATAAACAAACCGTCTACAACATTTCGCGAGAAAAGAATGGTCTTATTTTCAATATCAGGTGTGAATTCATCTGTGCAACAGGCAAAAACCGATGCTGTACCTGCAACATCATAAGCAAGTCCAGGAGCAGTTATTCCCGCACCTAAGCTTGAAGCCGCAGTATCACCGCAGCCTGCAATAACAAGAGTATCCTCAGATAAACCGCAATATTCGGCATATTCGTGAGTAACCTTACCGATTATTGTATCAGGAGATACGATTTTAGGCATTTTACTGCTTTCGACTCCAAAGAGGGAAAGCATTTCATTATTAAACCTGAGGTTTAGGTTATCAGAAAAATTATTAAAGTGCAAAAAAGTATAATCAATAAATGCATCATTTGATTTTAATCCGCATAATTTTCCTGCGACGTAACCATTAGGCATAACAAATTTTTCGATTTTTTTGTATGCATCGGGTTGTTCGTTTTTCCACCAAAGTATTTTAGAAGAATGAGCATTGATTATTTGACCGCCGCTAAGTTTAATACAATCATTTCCGACTTCCTTTTTTATAAGTTCGGTGTATTCACTGCAACGGTTGTCAAGCCAAGAGTCAAAATAGGTGGCTGCATCAAAGTTTGAATCAATACCCATAATGCCTGCCATTTGACTGTCTATTCCTATTGCTCGTATGTCTTTTCCGCAAACTCCGGATTTTTCGATAGTTTCTTTTATGGTATCTAATACCGAAGTAAAAATGCGGTTAGCATCTTCATAAACAGTATTATCGTCAGGTCTTATAAGTACAGATGCCATAAATGCTTCCGAAATGACATTTCCGTCTACTGTGGAAAGCACAGTTTTTGTACCTTGTGTTCCAATGTCAATACCTATAAATAGCGGTTGACTCATAAGTTCACCTCGTTAATCCATTACAATTACAGATTTTATGCAATCGCCTTTTCTTGCCATTTCAAAGCCTTTAGCTATATCGCAAAGGGGTAATTCATTTGAAATTATAGGTTTAACGTTAAGTACTCCGCTTGAAATAAAGCGTAAAGTCTTGCGATACTGTGAAAGGCTGGCTCTAGTAGTGCCTGAAACTATAAGCTGTTTGTAATGAATTTGGTTTGTACAAATCGGAACATTTTCAACAGACTGTGCAACACCGCCAAAGAATATTACTCTGCCACCTATTGCAGCAAGCTCAATTGCGAGCGACTGAATTTCCGGCACAGGACAAGCAGTAATTATTACATCTGCACCTGTGTTATTCGTATAATTCATAATATTCTCTTTTAAATTATCGTTTATGGTTGTAATTTGCGGATAAAGTTCTTTAGCTTTTGCTAGGCGGTCCTTGGATATATCGTTAAGAAATACCTTGCCACCTGCCATTATTGCAAGTGCACAGTGCATTATTCCAATAGGTCCTGCACCAACAACAAGCACATTGTCACCCGGTTGTATATTTGCGTGCTCAAAACCGTTGCACACACAGGAGAGGGGCTCGTTTATTGCACCTTCTGCAAAGGAAATGTTATCATCAAGAATAGAAACATTTCCAGAGCGTACACCTATTTCAGGAACTATGCAATATTCGGCAAATCCACCGTCGAGACTAATTCCTAAGGCTTTATATTCGGGGCAAAGATGACTGTCACCCTTTATACATTGGTTACAGGTGCCGCAACCAAAATTGGGTGCAATTGCAACACGGTCACCTACAGAATAACCTTTAACATCTTTTCCAAGCTTTGCAATTACGCCTGAAATTTCGTGACCTAATATTCGAGGGTGTTCTGCATCAATTTCTTTAACACCGTTATAAAACATACGTATATCTGTTCCGCAAATAGCAACAGCCTTTACTTTAATAAGTAATTCGCCTTGTTTAGGCTCGGGAATAGGCATTTCTTCTAAACGCATATCACCCTTGCCGTACATTTTTGCTACTAACATTTATTCACTCTCCTAAAATCATATCAATTTATCGCCGCAAATTTTTACAATTCGTTTTTCTTTAATCGACAGATTTCCTGCATTTACTGTTAAAACAGCCATTTTACCGTCGTATCCGGTTACTTTGGGTTCGCGATCCTCTATAATTGCTCTTGCAAAGTCGCAATCTTCTTCAAGATAAGCATCTCTGAATAGATTTTTCCAGCTGTTTATATATTCTTCATCGCGATGCATATCACTACGGCAAACTGTTACCGAGTTTTCTCTGGTATTGCCTAAATAAATACAACCCTTAGTACCTAAAATTTCGCAGCGGGCATCGTAACCGTAAAGCACACCTTGTGCACCGTCAATTAAACCTTGGCATCCGTTTTTAAAGGAAGCATTAAGTGTAACATTGTCATAAAAATCAGGGAAATCTTTTTTTGCATCGGGGCAACGGAAATTACCACCAATTGCGAAAACGGTTTCAAAATCGCTTTCTGCAAACCAACGCAGAGTATCAATATCATGACTGTTAACCTCTGCGAGAGGTCCGTTACTCTTAGAAATATCGTACATCCAAGGCTTTGGTATGCTCGGGCCTCTGGTATTCGACCTTACCATTACAACATCGCCTATATCGCCAGCTAAAATTCGTCTTTTAGCCTCCATAAACGATATGTCAAAACGACGCATAAATGCAATTTGCAGCTTAACACCGTTTTTGCGTGCGGCATCATCCATAATATTACATTCTTCAACGGTCATAGCCATTGGCTTTTCACACAAAATATCCTTTTTTGCTTCTGCTGCGGCAACTGCAATTTCACAGTGATATTTAGTAGGGGTTGCGATTATTACCGCGTTAATTGTTTTATCATTCATTACATCGTGATAGTCGGTGTAAAATTTGTCTATTTCTAATTCCTTTGCGGCAATTTCAGCAGCATCACCAATAGGGTCACATACTGCTGTTATTTGTGCAAATGGCACAGAGGTTCTGAAATTGCGTGCATGAATCATACCTGCGCGACCTGCACCGATTAGGGCGATGTTAATTTTCTTATCAGTCATAATATAAACTTTCCTTTTGATAGTAGTGTAACAGGAGATTGCCTGCTATGGTTTGCTTGTTGTGTTAGGTAACACAGAAATGAGATACCGCATTCGGCGACATCTCATTTCTTATCTCAATTACTTATTGAAAATACTGTTAATTGCATCGTCAAATTTATTACCTATACTATTGAGTTTTGCACTCGGGGTTGTATCGCGACCGAATATTGTGCTGGCAAATACAGAATTCATTTCATTTGCTAATGAATCGACAGCCATTCCTTTATCATAAGTACCCTTCTCAAGTAAGAGCTTATATACATTTATACTGTCCTTATCGTTCTTCTGGAAGTAATCTGCCTGAACATCTGATGAATAATCAAGTACATCGTCAACAGGTCTTGCTAAAGCGTTGAAAATGATAGCGGTTTTATCAGCAGATTTGTTTGTTGAAGTTAAGCACATAAGTCTTGCGTTATTTGCATAACAGGAGTAATCGGTTGCGTTTGGACCCTTTGGATAGGGAAGCATACCGTAATCAAACTTAGCACGTGGCTTAATTTGCTGGTTAAGAACCCAAGATTCATATAATAAGAATGCGCAGTTGCCCTCTAAGAAGTAGTCAATTGGATTGATAGCGCTTACTGTATCCCACGGACTTGAAGAAACAGTAGCATTATTTGTATACATTATCTTTTGTTTGTTTACCCAGTTATTGTAGTAGTTAAGAGCAGTAACAACCTTTTTGTCTGTAAAGGTTGAGTAAACCTTACCTTTAGAATCGGTTGAAAGTACGCTACCGCCGTTAGCACTGATTAATCCCCAGCTAATATAGTTAGGAATACCGGTAAAGCCATAGGTATCCATTTTACCGTCGCCATTAGTGTCCTTAGTGTTTGCAACACATATTTTTTGGAATTCGTCAAATGTCCAAGTACCCTTGTTTACCATATTATAAATGGCGTTTGGATCTGTTCCGTTTTTCTTCACAAGGTTTTTATTGAATACTACACAGTAACGAACTTCTTCAGGACGGTAGAACTGTAATCCGTATTGTTTGCCGTCATACTTACCAAGCTTTGTATAGCTTTCTGCCCAACGGGCATCTTTAGGGTTTATAAGTTCGCAGGTGTCCCAAGGAACAATGTAGCCAAGTTCTTTAGCTGCAATCATTTGGCTGGGATAAAGTTCAAGTAAATCTGCAACCTTTTTACCAGCTAATATGTATGTTTTAATGGTTTCCATATCCGGATATGGAGAGTTAAGTATTCTAATTTTACAATTATACTGTTTTTCAACCTGTGCAATTCTTTCGAAGAGAAGTTCTTCAAAAAGGGTTGCATTTTTATTTAGTTTTGTAGGGAGAAGGGGAGAAAGAATAGTAAAGGTATAACCCTTCATATCTACTACTTTATCGTTAGCAAGCTTTCCGCTTCCGGTCCAACCAGGTGTTGAAGAAAGAACTCCACCGGAGGAGGTTACGCTTGAAGAAGGTTTTGATTCTGAACTGCTTGGAGTACTGCTGCTGTCTGTAACCTGAGACTCAGTTGTAGTATCAGAGCTTATCTCTGATGAGAAAGTGGGGTCACTGTTGTTTGGATCTTTTGTCGGACTCTTTTTACATGCCACCATGTTACCAAAACATAATGATAATGAAAGAGACAGACACAGGAATTTGATTAAGGTTGATTTTTTCATTAATAACAATCCTTTCCAATTTAATTAATACATTTACGGAATTAATACAAACAAAACAAATAATATAAAGGTAAATAAAACATTATATAAAAGCGTTTTTGAGTGCAAAAATTCATTGTAAAGTATGTTTTGTTCATATTGTAGCATATATTTTTGTTAAAGTCAACGATTTTTCTAAAAAAATGAAAACAAAAAACAACAAATAAAAATGCTTGACAATGGCAATCAAAATGATATAATAATAAAAGATAAGGTTTTTGCGAAAAAGACATCATTTTTTAAAAGCTTTTTTGGTAAAAAGTTACAATTTAAGGTGTACGCAAAAAAGAAAGAGGGTGTTTCATATGAAAACGGTTAACAACATCAATAATAAAATGGTTTGTTTTTGGAGCTGGAATAACGATTTAAAAGAGGAAGAATTGATTGAACAGCTCAGAGGCTTTGCTGAAAAAAACATAGGAGTTATAATTCACGCAAGAGCCGGTTTGCGTGTTCCGTATATGGAAGCTCGTTGGTTTGAACTGATGCAGGCTGTATTAGCTGAAGCCGAAAAACTTAATGTAGAAGTTTATCTTTATGATGAGGACGGTTGGCCGAGCGGATTTGCCGGTGGAAAAGTGGCAAATGCAGATCCTAGTTGCAGCTTTAAAAAATTGTGTTTTGGATACGGTGAAAAAAACCGTGAATATATAGCTATATATAATAAGGTGTATGACAGCGAATGGAAAATATCCGATTTAGCAGATTTGAATGAGGATTCATTATGCTTTTGGTATGAAGAGGACTCGCATTATGTTGATTTGCTGGATGAAAATGCAATGGATTTATTTTTGCAATTCACCCACGATACATATAAAAAATATACAGGCAAGTATTTCGGCAAAGTAATTAAGGGAATTTTTACAGATGAGCCACAGTTAAACTGCGAAGGATATTCTTGGAATAATAGTATTCCAAAGTGGTTTGAGCAAAAATATTCCGAAGATGTATTTGAAAATTTATGGCGTCTTTCAGAAGATGACGAGGCTGCGAGAGATTTTAAACAAAAATGGTGGCAATTAATATCCGAAAGATATGAAACCGCTTTTGTAAAAAAGCTTTCCGCTTGGTGTGAAGAAAACGGAATTGCACTTACCGGACACTTTGCAATGGAGGATGGCATTAGTAACCAAATTGCAAGCTGCGGCGGTGTAATGTCGCATTATGAATATATGCAGTTGCCCGGAATTGACCATCTTGGAAACAGGGTAACAAGTCCTGTTTTGAAAAAACAGGTGGCAAGTGTATCCAACCAATTGGGTAACGGAATGGTATTAAGTGAAACCTTTGGCTGTTCGGGATGGAATATTTCACAAGAGCGTCTTGAATGGATTTGGGGCAGTCAATTAGTGTTCGGTATAAATAAACCCTGCTTACATTTATCTGCTTATAGTTTAGAGGGACGCAGAAAACGTGATTATCCGCCAATGTTTTCGTATCAGTCTAATTGGTGGAAGGTTTTTGGAAAATTCACAGAACGTATAAATTCTATGAATGATTTTATGAGCGAGGGAAAGCGTCTTTGCGATACCTTAGTTATAAATCCCATAACCGAAGCCCGAAGACTGTATACTCATAATTCAGGTGACAGAACAAATCTTGGCAACCTTTCTAACGAATACAGACAGTTACTTGAAAATATGCTGAGTCTTCAGTGGGATTTCGAGCTTGGCGACGAAAAACTTATTAAAAAATATGCATCTGTAGAAAAAGGCAAGGTAACACTTGGCAGATGTAGTTATGGTACGGTAGTAATCCCAAGAATAGATAATTTGCTTCCTTCAACTTGGGAATTGCTGAATGAATTTCAAAACAACGGAGGTAGAATTATTTTTATTGATTCACTTCCGTCTTCTACTCCAAAGAATATTTTAAAGTATAGCGTAATTCAAAATTCAAGAAGAGTTTTAGAAAAGTACTTAGCTTATGAGCATTTTGAAAGAAAAATTGTAATTACTGACCCTAGCGGTAGAAATATTTGTGACGGTTTGGTTTTACATATTAGGGATAATGACGGTAATTTAAGACTTCAAATTTGGAATTCATCTTGGTATGACCGTAAAAAAGCAGTACTTTGTGTTGAAGGTAAATTTAATGCAAGTGTAGTAAATTTCCCTGATTTAAAAACTACTAATTTACATTCTGAGTACGATATAAACGGAAACACAAAAGTCAATCTTGATATTCCCGCAGGTGCTAATTTATTTATTGAATTAAACCAAAATGAAGCGGAAAAATCTGCGGAATATGATTTGGTGAGTTGTGAAAAAATCACCAATATTGATTGTGAGCTTTCTGATAAAAACTGTTTAACTGTTGATTTTGCATCATACCGTTTAGGTATAGGTGATTGGTCAGAAAAGCTGCCGATTGTACATGTTGCAGATAGAATTTACAAAAACAATTCTTCAAAAACAGTAGAAATTAAATATTGCTTTAATTGCAGCGAGGAATTGCTTAATACTGATGATATAACAATAGCTGCCGAAACAAAGAACGCCGAAGACATTATTCTAAACGGAGTGTCTATATCAAATAGATGTATCGGTTGGTGGTTGGATAAAGCAATTAACGAATATAGCGCAAAGGGATTTATAACTCAGGGCAAAAACGAGCTTGTTATTCGGTACGTTATTGAAGAAACAGGCGATATTATAAATGTTGATGAGATTTTTGAAACTGAGCGCAACAGATTTTTCTACAATATAGAGCCTGAAAGTGTTTATATCAGAGGTAATTTTGATGTTTGCACCGAAAAATACACACATTGCTTTGATTATTATGAAATAGAATCGGATGATTTTGTTATTAAACCCCAAACTCCGAATAAAATCGGAGATATAGCAAAGCAAAACAACTGGTTTTATGTAGGTGATATTAAATATACCTTTAAACTTTCCAAAATACAGGATAATTCAAAGGTACTTATTTCACTTGATAATATGCGTGGATTTATGGCAGAGTTAAAGATAAATTCCAAAAGCGGACATTTGATCTCAAGGGAAGAAAAAGCAGATATAACCAGTGCTTTATCTGAGGGAGAAAATACCGTTGAGGTTACCTTAATCGGTACAAACAGAAATTGTTTAGGTCCTCATCATCACATAAACGGTGAAAATATTTTTGTAGGACCAAGCACCTTTAACGGAAAAATTGGTTTTGAAGATTTTGTATCTGCGCATATTAAAAATTCTGACACTTGGAAGGACAGATATTCCTTTGTTGAGTTTGGAATTGATGCGGTAAAAATTGAATATTACAATAAAAAGTCAGGAGATATTTAATATGAACAATGAATTATTCGTAAAAGCACCTAAATGGGTACCGGATGAAGAAGTAAAAATGGAAGGTTGGCATCCTGATTGGGTGAAAAACATAGTGTTGGTTGAAATGCGCGTTGAAAGTGCTACACCGGAGGGTACTTTCGAATCTGCTATACGTGTGCTTGACCACTATGCAGAGATGGGTGTAAGTGCAATGTGGCTTACACCTATTTATGATAAAGGTACCTCCGGCAACGGATACGGAAATATTGGTATACATTCAGTAAACCCTGCCCTTACCGGCAAGGATTCCTACGAAGAAAGCTGGAAGGTTGTTAAGTGGTTTGTTGATGAAGCTCACAAACGTAACATTCGTATTTTCCTAGATGCTATTGTTTGGGGAACCGTAAAAGAAAGCCCGATTTTCAAGGAACATCCTGATTGGTATAGCGGCGAATTAGAAGTTTGGGGCGGTTATAAGTGGAATTGGCACAGCGAAGGTCTTCGTGAATGGTTTGCTGATTGGATGGTAAAAATTGCGGTTGAAACCGGAATTGACGGTTACCGTGTTGACCTTGAACCGTTTGTAACAGGACATCAGTATATTGCCGGAATTCGTAAGAGATTGCTTGATATGGGAAGAAAAATTGCAATAATTGCTGAATGTACTAGCGAACGCGATATGGCATATGATTTTGATGAGCAGATAACAAATGAGGACCCGGAACGCTGGAATATGCACACAATGTTTACAGAACGCCTTAACATTGTAGATTCAATAAGAAGCGGTGACGGTCACGGAACAATTTATACTCAGGACAGAGGTCTTGGCGGTATGAGCAGATTTTACTGTCTGTGCCTTTCTTGTCACGATAATCCTCGTCCCTGCATATTGGGAGACCGTTTACGTGTTGGCTATCAGGCAATTTTTGCGCCGTATATTCCATTATGGTTTGTCGGTGAGGATTGGATGAATCCGTTAGAGCCGGGCTGTGTATTGTTTAACAATGTTATTCGTTGGGATCTACTTGAACAACCCGAACACAGAGCGTTTTATGACGCAATGAAGAACATGATGAGAGTTAAAAGAGCTTATCCCGATATCTTTGATTACGCACCTGAAAATCACAGAGAAACAAATATCTGTAAAGTAGAGTCTAACTGCGATTTACAGGCATATGCAAGATTTATGGATAATCACGGCGTTTTGGTGCTTCCTAACAACAGTGAAGAGGCAAAAGAAATAACAGCAGTTATTCCTTTTGATGATATGAAGCTCACAGAAGATAATGTTACAGAAATCAAAGAAATTTTATACGGCTTTGATTGTAAGATTGAAGGCAGTAAGATAACTGTAAAGGTTAATCCAAAGGATATGGCAGTTGTACTTATTGAAACAAAATAATTAATAAAGCTGTTACTGAAACAGTTTATGGAAATTCAGTAACTTTAAAATCAGACTCGGTGGTCAGGTTGCTGTGCAAACAGTAAGAAAGGGAAAGCAAGATATGAGATTAAGATATTTCAAGAGGGTATTTATTCTATTTTTAGTTTCTGTATTAATGTTTTCAAGTGCTTTGATTTGTGTGGCTGAAAGCAACAAAAATTATGAAAACTACATATCAAATTACAGTGAAAGCACAGGCAGAGAATATATACTTGAGTCTAAATCTGCTATTAACAGTAATAATTTTACCAATGATAAGAATTACGGAAAGGTTTTAAAACTTTCAGAAGGCGAAAAAGCTGAATGGAACGTAGATGTTTTTGAGAGCGGTTGGTATTTTATTAATGTTCATTATATGGCCTTGCCCGCTTCCGGTGATTCAATAAGCGTTAGTCTTTTGATTGACGGCGAATTACCCTTTGAAGAAGCAGATTCTTTTTTGCTGGAACGCAGTTGGATTAACGAAGATGAGGAAATTTTCGACATTCACGGTAACCAAATCAGAGCATCTCAGGTTGAAACACAGGTTTGGCAGAATAAAAAGTTATACGCTGCCGAAGCTTCAACTGAAGATTTAAAATTTTATTTTTCTGCAGGTAGACATACAGTCAGCTTAAATATAACAGGTGAGGCTTGTTTAATTGAAAGCTTAAGCCTTAAGCCTGTTACAGAGGCTCCTGAATATGCAGATGTTTTGAATGAATACAAGAAAAGGGGATATAAGGATTCTAAATCCGAAATGAAGGTTTTAGAGGCGGAGTCAAATGCAGTTAAATCTTCGCAGAGCTTATATCCTCTTACCGACCGTTCATCGCCAAATGTTACACCTTACAGTGCAGAAAAAATCAAATATAATACCGTTGGCGGAACTCAATGGAAAATGGTTGGACAATGGATTGAATGGACTGTTGATTTTGAGCAGGATGGATTATATGTTATAGCTCTTAATTTTAAACAAAGCCTAAAAACTGATGCTGTAAGTATTCGTGAGCTTTATATAGACGGCGAACTTCCATTTGCAGAAGCCGCCGATTTGCAGTTTACTTATGGCGGTAATTGGCAGACAAAAGAATTAGGATACACCGAAAATGGTAAACTTGTACCTTATAAATTTTATTTTACAAAAGGTAAACATACTTTGCGCTTACAGGTAGGCTTAGGCTCGTACGATACTATTTTAAATACAACAGACGACCTTATACTTGAGCTTAACCAGATTTACAGACGCATAGTTGTAGTTACAGGAACAACCCCTGATACCTATCGCAATTACCAATTTGAAAAGGTAATACCGGATGTATTAGACGATATGTCTAAAATGAGCAAAGAGCTAAAGAATTTAGAAAAAGAAATTCGTGAGCTTGGATTTTCAGGCAATCAGGGTACGGATACTATAAAGCGTTTATACAATCAAATTGATTGGATGCTTGAGGATAGCGATACAATTGCTAAAAGACTTACAACCTACCGTGATAATATATCTGCTCTAGGTACTTGGAGAAATAGCTTAACAGAGCAGCCCTTGACCCTTGATAAAATTTATATAGCAGGCGATGAGAGTGATATTCCTGAAGGAAAGGTTTCATTTTGGGCTAATATCATTCACCAAATACGTCAGTTTTTGAACTCTTACATAAGTGATTACGCTTCTATCGGTGAAATGGAAAAAGAGTCAAACCGTGAAATTAAGGTTTGGATGAATACCGGACGAGATCAAGCGCAAATTTTAAAATCTCTTATAACTCAGAAATTTACACCAACTTACAAAACTACCGTAAATTTAGAAATTGTAACGCCTGATTCTTTGTTGCCTGCACTTTTAGCAGAAACAGGTCCAGATGTTTCAATAGGTCTTGCACAGGCGGAACCCATAAATTTAGCTTTACGTAATGCCTTAACAGATTTGACCACCTTTGATGATTACAAACAGGTATCAAGCCGTTTCCACGAACAGACAATAATTCCGTTTACTTTAAATGAGAAGGTTTACGCTTTACCGGACACTCTTTCTTATATGATGCTTTTCTATCGAAAGGACGTAATTGAAGAACTTGGTATTTCCGTAGACGATTTAACTACTTGGGACGATTTATTGCAAAAGGTACTTCCTGTTGTTCAAAAAAGTGGATTATCTGTAGGAATACCTGCTAATATCGGTACATTTATATGTATGTTCAGTCAGCTTGGCGGAGAAACTTATTTGGACGGCGGTAGATCCTCAGGTTTAGCAAGTACTGCAGGAATTGAAGCTATGAATCTTTTTGAAAAGATTTATTCTCAGTATAAATTGCCGCTAGCGTTTGATGCGGCAAACCGTTTCCGTTCGGGTGAAATGCCGATAATGCTTGCTGATTACTTGTTCTACAATCAGTTGACAGTTTTTGCACCCGAAATTTCGGGTACTTGGTCAATGCTTCCAACACCAGGAACATTAAGGGAAGATGGCACTGTAAGTCATTTATCCACCGCTACAACTACCTGTTCGGCTATTATGAAAAAGGCAAAAGACCAGGATGCAGCATGGGCGTTCCTTAAGTGGTGGCAATCATCTGAAATTCAAAGTGATTACGGAAGAGATCTTGAAAGTGTAGTAGGCTCAGCTGCAAGATATAACACCGCAAACTTAGAAGCGTTAGACTCGGTAAAATGGGATGCTAAAATTGCAGAACAGCTAAATTGGCAGCGCGATCAGTTGGTGGCTTACCCTGAAGTACCGGGTGGTTATTTTACACAGCGCCACTTTGATTTTGCTTTCCGCAAAATACTTTATGAAAACCAGTCTGTAAGAACTAGTCTTGAAGAGGCAGTGGAAGATATAAACAGCGAAATTGCCCGCAAGAGAGAAGAATACAAATTACCTTAAGAAAGGATTTGAGTGTTTCATGAATGCTTCCGAAAGAACTTCAAAGTTCAGGCGTAAGCACAATTGGCGCAGTTATGCAGAAGATTATTTATTTATGCTACCATATTTAATTATATTTTTTGTATTTACGGTATTACCTGTTGTGGTAGCTATAGTATTGAGCTTTACATATTTTAATGTTTTAGAAACTCCGATTTTTAACGGAATTGATAATTACATACATTTAATAGTTGACGATAGCCTGTTTATGAAGGCGTTAAAAAATACACTTTTGTTTTCGGTTATTACAGGACCTATCGGATTTTTTCTCAGCTTGTTATTAGCATGGCTTATAAATGAATTCGGCCCTAAAACACGTTCTTTTTTAACCTTATTGTTTTATGCTCCAACAATAAGCGGCGGTGCGTTTATGATTTGGCAGATAATTTATAGCGGTGACTCTTACGGTTATCTTAACGGTATATTAACAAGTTTGAATATTATTTACTCGCCAATACAATGGACGACTGAAGAGGAATATATGATTCCGGCAGCTATGATACTCATTATATGGATGAGTTTCGGTGCAGGATTTTTGTCCTTTGTTGCAGGTTTTAAAAACATTGATCAAAGGCTTTATGAAGCTGCAGCGGTTGACGGATTACGTAACCGCTGGCAAGAACTTTGGTATATAACTTTACCTACAATGAAACCACAATTAATGTTTGGTGCTGTTATGAGTATAACAGGTGCATTTGGAATGGGAGATGTAATTTCCGGAGTTTTCGGTTTCCCAAGTACCAATTACACATTACACACATTAGTGCATCATTTGCAGGATTACGGTAATATTCGCTATGAAATGGGTTATGCCTGTGCGATAGCAGTAATACTATTTTTAATTATGGTTGGAGCAAACCAGTTTGTTCAAAGGATTTTAAAAGGTGTAGGTGAATAATTTTTCACACTAATCTGTTATTTTAATTGCAGAACGGAGATTGTTATGAAATATTCATTAAAGGCCATAGCACGTGGCAACCGTGTTAACCGTTCTAGGTGGGGCACGGCAATAATGTTTTTGTTTATGTTGCTATTTGCTTGCTTTATGGCGTTACCAATGATAATTATTATAGGCAATTCATTCAAGCCGTTGGATGAATTATGGGTTTTTCCGCCGAAGCTATGGCCTTCTAACCCCACATTAGTCAATTTTTCGGATATGTTTAACGTACTATCGGATTCATGGGTACCGTTCTTGCGTTATATAGTGAACTCTGTGTTCGTTACCGTTGTGGGAACTGTCGGACATGTTATTATTTCCTCAATGTGTGCATTCCCACTTGCAAAGAAAAATTTCCCTGGTCGCAAATTTATTTTTAATGTAATAGTTTTATCCCTTATGTTTAATCCGGCCGTAACAAGAATTCCAAACTACATTATAATGGCAAAAATCGGATGGATTGATAGTCATGCGTCGTTAATAATTCCCGCATGGGGAGCATCCCTTGGACTTTATCTTATGAAGCAGTTTATTGAACAGCTTCCTGATTCTTTAATAGAAGCTGCCCGCATTGACGGCGCTTCTCAATTGAAAATTTTCTGGAATGTAGTAATGCCGAATGTTAAACCTGCTTGGCTTACTTTGATTCTGCTTTCTGTTCAAAGTTTATGGGGAATTGGAAGTAGTATTTATATTTACAAGGAAGAATTAAAAACATTGCCGTATGCTCTAAGCCAAATATTAGCAAGCGGAATATCACGTGCCGGTGTAGGTGCGGCAGTAACATTTATTATGATGTTAGTGCCAATAAGTGTATTTGTAGTCAGTCAGAGTAATATTATCGATACAATGGCTTCTTCAGGTATTAAGGATTAAGGAAAGGAGAACTATATTTTGAAAAAAGTATGTTGTTTGCTTATAAGTGTTCTTCTTCTTCTTTTTATTACAGGAATTACGGCTTCGGCTGAGATTTCAACAAATGATTTGCCGTACGATTCTTATACATACCGTTTGGGAACAGACACACTTTTAGTACCTACTCCTTATAATTGCACTAAGACATTTGAGGCAACTGACTTAGGAATAAGTAATTTTAACAGTATGAGTGATATTTTTTATGATGGAAATCGCATATACCTATGCGATTCCGGAAATAACCGTATTGTTATTTTGGACTCTCAGATGAAGTTAGTTTCAATTATTGAAGAGTTTGATAATAAAGGTAAATTAGATAAGCTTAATTCACCTTCAGGAGTTTTTGTAACGGATAATACCATATTTATTGCTGATACTTTAAACTCAAGAATAGTTGAATTTGATGCAAAAACCTTTGCGCTTAAAAAGATTTTAGGCAAACCTGAAATATCTATACTTGAAGCGGATTATAACTATAATCCCTTAAAGGTTACGGTCGATGCAGCGGGAAGAGTATACGTAATTGCAAGCGGTATAAACAGAGGATTAATAGAGTTGGATGAAAACGGCAAATTTTCAACCTTTTTGGGAGCTCCTTCTGTAGTTCCGGACTTTTTTGAAAATATTTGGAGAAGGTTTGCGAATAAAACTCAGCGAGATAAGCTCGACCAATATGTTCCAACAGAATACGATGCCTTGACTATCGATAATTACGGATTTATTTATGCAGTAGCAAAAAACACCGAAAACACTGCATTTGTAAAGCTTAACAGTCAGGGTACGGATGTTTTGCGATTTTCTGATTATTTCGGTGATGAAAATTACGCAACTCCTAACGGTTCAGTACTTTCACCTTATTTTGTAGATGTTGCAGTTAGTAATGATGAGTTTTATTATCTGCTTGACTCTCAGCAGGGTAAGGTATATGTATATACCCCCGAAGGAAAAATTTTATATGCATTTGGTACAAACGGTTCTCAGCAGGGAACATTTTATTCTGCAAGTGCGCTAGAAATAATAAATGACAGTGTTTATGTTGTAGATAGCGCTAAAAACACTATCAATGTCTTTGAATTAACTGATTTCGGCAGTTTGGTAATGAAGTCGGTCAGAAGTCAAAATGCAGGTAAATACGAAGATGCCCGCAAATATTGGACAGAAGTTCAGTCAAAATGCTCACATTATCCTATGGCAACTATATCCTTAGCGAAGCTTGATGTTATGGATGGTAACTATCGTGAGTCTTTAGATGAGCTTAAAGCAATAGGTGCGATTGACGAATATAACGAAGCCTTTACCAAAAGTCGTGATGCCTTTTTACGCGACAATATGCTTTGGTTCATAATTGGCGTAATTGCAGTAGTAGCCTTATTAGTTTGGGCAGTTAAATTAATTAAAAAGACAAAAGTTTATAACAAGATTTCATCTACTAAGCTTTATAAGGAATACAAATATGGCACATATACAATGAGCCATCCGTTTGACGGATTTTGGGATATAAAGCGCGAAAACAGGGGAAGTCTTGGTGGTGCTTTAATAACCTTAGCACTTTTTGTAGTTTGTTATGCAGTACGCTCGCAGTTCAGCGGATATTTGGTAGTAGAAGCTCAAAGCAGCCAAATAAACGCCTTTTACGAATGCTTTAAAATTTTATTACCGCTTGTTCTGTTTGCAGTTACAAATTGGTGCTTTACAACCCTTATGGACGGTGAGGGTACTATGAAGGATATAGTGATTTTCACCTGCTACTCTTTAAAACCGTACATAGTCCTGAGTATTCCAATGTTTATTTTCTCTCAGGTTCTTACCCTCGACGAAATTTTAATATACAACATAGTTGATATATTTACATTAATTTGGATTATATTTTTACTTTTTATCGGTATGATGATGACACATGACTACTCGCTTATAAAAACGGTACTTACCACGATATGCACATTAATCGGTATATGCTTAATGCTCTTTATCATTCTGTTGGTGATTAATATTGTTCAGGATGTAGTAGATTTTGCAACATCATTGTACAACGAAATAACTTTCAGAGCGTATTAAGGAGGCGGTATAAATATGAGAAAAAAGTTTATATTGCAAAAAACGGTTTCCTTTTGCGCAATAGTATTGAGTATATCCTTAATAGCGGGCTGTTCGGCCCAAACAGTAAGCCATAAGAACTTTTCTGATAGTTCTGCAACAGTGACAGACGATGCTGATTGGAATACTGCCTTTGGTGAAGAACTTACATTATCTAACGGTAATATGGAAATGGTAATGGACACAGCTACCACCCACTTTACTGTAACTGATAAGACCACAGGGCAAAGCTATTCTTCTGTGCCTTCAGGTGATTTTAGTATATATTCTGACGAAATAAGTCAGCGAATTAAGTCTGAGGTAAGCTTAACCTACTATGATAGCGATAGCAAGGCATTAAATATGACCTCTAACGGTGATAGCGTTGAAAAAGAATTGTTCACCGTGAAATATAAGGACAATACAGTCAGAGTTTACTATGATTTTGGAGAAACGGCTGAATTGCTTGCGCCTGAGGTTTTACCAAAGGATGTATTTGAAAATAAGATATGCGATAGAAGCATACTAAACAGCAGTCAGGCTAGACGTATTAAGCGTTATTACACCTTATTTTCTTCTGATGATGAGCCAAGTGAAGAATTAAAAGCTATGCTTCAGCTTTACCCTGCATTAAAAAAGCAGCCGCTTTACATATTAAAGGATACTGTTGATACACTTAACAAAATGGAAATTTCCGAAATCTGTGATTTGGTATCCTTTACAGAAGAGGATTATTCAAAAATTAAGAATGAGCTTAATATAGGAGAAAGTGCGTCGGACGAAGCAGGCTTCACAGTTCCGATTGAATATAAGCTTTGTGATGACGGGTTTTCGGCCGAAATACTCACAGATAAAATCACAGAAAAATCGAGCAAATTCCATCTTTATTCAATAGATTTGCTTGAGTATTTCGCGGCTCAGGATAAGACAGCTAAAGGATATTTTGTGGTTCCGGATGGTTCAGGTGCCTTGATTAATCTTAACGATAAGGCAGGTAATTATACACAGTCGGTATACGGAACGGATTTATCACTTCAAAGTGATTCAAAGGTTCAGCTTTCTAAGGAAGTGTTACTTCCGGTATTCGGTATGTCATTAGGCGATAGGGGAGTACTAGCCATTATAGAGCAGGGAGAGGAAAATGCGGTTATTCACGCAAACACAATTTCTTTGTCTGCGCCTTTAAATGATTTTTATGCATCCTTTATTGTACGTCAGCTTGATACAACCGATATTGGTGTTGACAGAAATATTCCTATATATAATCTTTATGCCAAGCATTTTCAGTATTCACATCCAAGAGTAAAGTATGTTTTGCTTGACTCAGAAAAATGTGATTATGTTGGAATGGCAAAATATGCAAGGGACTATTATACTGAACGCGGTTTGCTTAATAATAACGCCGCAGGCAGTGATTGGTTTGTAAATTATAACTGTGTTATAACTCAAGAAGCAACCTTTATGGGTGTTCCTTACACTAAGAAAATAGTTGTTTCAGAGCTTGAGGAGATAAAGAAGCAGTATGAAAATTCCGGAATAAAGGGTCTTTCAGTACGTCTTTCGGGATATGGAAATGAAGGCTTGGCACATAAGGTATACAGTGATTTCTCACTATATTCTAAAGTAGGAAAGAAAGATCAGCTTAAGGATATTGAAAAAACCGTAAGCGGAAATTCGGGAAGGCTTTATTTGGAGGCGGATTTCCAAAAGGTAGGTACTGACAAAGTAGGTGACGGATACTCAATTAAAGCAGATACAGCTAAGTATCTTAACAGAGAAATGGTAGAAAATAAAGCCTACGATATAGTAACAAGGCAATATTTAAACGGAAAATTAAGCAGTTACTTAGTTTCTCCTACCGAATTTGCAAGTATTTCTCAGTCATTTGTTAAGTCGATTAATAAGATTTTTGGTAGTAAAAGCAATATAGGTATTAGCTATGCTTCAGCAGGAAGCAGACTCTACGGTGACTATGGAAGCACTAAGGATTATGACCGTGCTATGACAGCAGAAACTGTAACAGAGGTTTTAAAGGAAAGTGCAAAAAATCATAGCCTTATGACTGAAAACGGATATCTATATTCCTTAGCTTACACAGACCAGATTGTTAATGCACCGTTATTTTCTTCAAATTTTGATATTTCAAGTAAAGAAATACCTTTTTATCAGCTTATAGTACACGGTAGCGTTTCATATACGGGAACACCTATAAATCTTTCCGTAGCACAGGACGAATTGATTTTACGGTCACTTGAATACGGTGCAGGATTTTATTGGAACATAATCGGTAAGGAAGATTACCTTATGGACGGTACCGATTATAAAACCTTCTACTATTCAATGAGTCAGAAGAATAACTTTGAAGAAATGAAAAAGCTTTATGAAAAAATAGGGGATTACTTAAACGCTGTTTCGGGTCAGGAGATGGTTTCTCACCAAGAATTAATGACCGATGTATATTGTACAAAATATGCAAACGGCGCAGGAGTAATAGTTAATTACACAAATAAACCGGTAAGCGTAAACGGATATACTGTGGAAGGACGGAGTTATAAATTATGGCATTAAACAGTAATAAAAACATAAAAACCCGTCGCAGCAGTTTGCTTAAAAAACGCGGATATTACGGTTATTTCTTCATTTTTCCGTTGATATTAGGTGTTTTACTAATATTTATACCTAACCTGTTTACAACAATGCAGTATTCAGTAAGTGAGCTTGAATTGGGCAATGCCGGATATACGGCTCACTTTGTAGGATTTAAAGAATATTACAATGCTTGGAAAACCGATGCGTATTTTGTGCCATATTTAGTTACAACACTAAAAGATTTAATTGTGGATGTACCTGTAATTACAATTTTCAGTATGTTTATTGCAGTTTTACTTAGTACACAGTTTCGTGGTAGAGGTATTGCAAGGCTTATTTTCTTCATTCCTGTAATTTTATCAACCGGAATTATATCCACTGTTGAATCAAGCACCGATATTTTAAATATCGTTGAATCGGGCGAGCAAATGGTAGAAAGCGAAACCACATCATTAGCCGCAGGAGTAAGTACAATGCTTGCATCAATACAGTTCCCAAAGGCTATTATGGATATAATCGAAAGTGCAATAACAGGCATTTACAATGTGGTTCAGTCGAGCGGTATGCAAATATTTATTTTGCTTGCAGGCTTACAGGAAATTCCTGCATCGCTATATGAGGCGGCAGAGGTTGAGGGCTGTAATAAGTGGGAGGAATTCTGGAAAATAACCTTCCCGATGGTAGGTCCGCAAATAAGAGTTTCAATAATATATACGATTGTAGATATAACAGCTCGTTCTGACAGTATTTTAGTTACATATATTAACCGTTTGGCGTTCAGACAGGATATGTTTTCGCTCGGTACAGCAATGTATATGATTTATATGGTTGCAGTTCTCTTCATAGTTGTAGTAGTACTGTTAGTTCTTAACAAATTTATTAAATACAACGGTGAAGTTTCTTAAAGCATTACATTGTGTAAATTGCATTTTGAAAGGAAATAATTATGAGCGAAAAAATTAAAACAAACAATAAGCGTAAGGTAGCTATGCTAGCTCTTTCACTGTTGCGATTTGTAATTTTATTTGGGCTTGCCTTTATTATACTAAAGCCTTTTGTTTACAAAATACTTATGTCATTTATGCATCCTGATGATTTGCTTGATTCAACCGTTTGGTTAGTTCCAAGATTAGGCTCTACATATTATTGGCAACAGGCATTAGATCAGCTTAGACTCCCCGATGCTTTAATTAATACCAGTCTTCTGTCTTTAGCAGTAGGAGTACTTCAGGTTGTATCCTGTTTAATGATTGGCTACGGCTTAGCAAGATTTAAGTTTAAGGGCAGTAATATTGCATTTGCATTAGTAATTATAATAATGCTTGTACCTGTTCAGGTAATAAGTATTGCAAGATATTTGCAATTCAATTATTTCAGCTTTTTCGGAAAGGTGATTTCCTTAACCGATACATTTTGGCCCATTTTAATACTTTCCTCAACCGGACTCGGTATTAAACAGGGATTGTATATTTATATGTTTAGAGAATTTTTCCGTTCTCTTCCGGTTGTTTTAGAGGAAGCTGCTTATATTGACGGTGCAGGCCCCATAAAAACATTCATTAGAATAATTTTACCTAATGCAAAAACTATTATAGCAACGGTTTTTCTCTTTTCTTTCTGTTGGCAATGGACAGATACAGTATATTCATCACTTTACTTTAATGAATTGCCGGTTTTTGCAAATGTTATTGAAACAATGTATATTCGTGTAGGTTTAAATGCGGATATGCTTGGAACAGGCATATTAAGAAATTCGGCAGCAATGTTGGTTATGATACCCCTTTTGGCTTTATTCGTATTTTGTCAAAAGTTGTTTGTTCGTTCAATGGCAATATCAGGTCTTGCTAACTAATTTTTTGAGGAAAAGAAAATGAAAAAATATTTAATTGCAGTATCTATGGCTTTAATCATGATATTAATGTTAACTGCATGTAAAAACCCGAATACTACTTCTTCTCTTGATGATACCGGGATTTCGCAGGAAGTTGAAAGTTCATCTAAAGAGGAGACTTCTTCTAAGGATACCGCAACAACCTCATCTTCCGAAAGTAGTTCTAAGCCCACAGATACATCGTCTGTTGTCTCCAAGCCTACTGAAACTGTAAAAAAATACAGTAAAAACAATGTTGAGTTCATAGGTCGTTTTGTAGATACTGAGCGTGGTAAAAAATTTGATTGGTCAGGCACCACAATAACGGCAGGTTTTATAGGAACGAAGGCTTCTGTTAAGCTGTATGCCACAGCACGAAACGCAGACGGTAAGGATTATTTCAATGTAATAATTGACGACAATAAACCCTTTGTACTTACTGTAACGCCCGAGAAAAGCGAATATGTACTTGCAAGCAACCTTAAAAAAGGACACCACACAATAAAGCTTATAAAACGTACCGAAGCTCAATTTGGAATGTTAATTGAATTTGCAGGCTTTGTTTTCGAAGGCGGAAAACCCGCACCGGCTCCCGCTAGGAAAGATTTTCTAATTGAAATTTACGGTGATTCGATTTCCGCAGGATACGGAAATGAGGGCAAGGGTAGCGGATTTAGATTAAAGGAAGAAAACGCATCCTTAACCTATGGAATGTTGGCGGCAGATGCTCTCAATGCAGAGGCTTCAGTAATTGCTTGCTCAGGATACGGTATGGCATTGAGCTTGGGCGGAGAAAGTGCCAAGGTGCTACCCGATTATTATAATAAAAATATTTTCCACGTATCAGGTGGCACAATTAGTAGGGCAAAAGCTTCTCCAAAGCTGATAGTTATAAATTTGGGAACAAATGATTTCGCAATGAATATTGATACAGGCCGTTTTTACAGTGAGTCTTTATCATTTGTTAAAAAGCTTAAAGCAAAAAATCCGAATGCCAATATTGTGCTTATGGTAGGCGGAGGTACAACCAGACACATAGAAATTCTTGAAAGAGTAGTTCAGGTTATTAAAATCTCTGATTCTGATGCAAAGGTTAGCGTTTTTGTAAGCGAATTAGACTTATATTCAGACCCTGATTTCTTTGGAGCTGACGGTCATCCAACCGTTAAAGCTCATAAAATACTTGCAAATGAGCTTGTAGAGTATGTAAGGACCAATTGTGATTTAAGGTAAACCCCTTGAGTGTCAATATGGTTTGATTATATAAATTTTTGGTTTTAAAAGGCGGTGATAAGATGTAGACCCCCCAATTGCTTGTAAAAGAGCAATAAAACAAAAAATTATTTTGATAGGTGGTATTAAAATGAAAACAAAAACAATTTGTAAAAAGGCTTTAACGTTCTTTTTAGTTTTTGCTTTGGTAGCAGTGCAAATGTTTAGTTCAAGCAGTTTTACACAGGCAAACACCACAGAAGTAGACACTCAGTCTACAACAACCGGTACAGTTACTGATGACGAGTGGGAAGAGGTCTACTCTAAAGCCGATACACTTGAGATCAGAAGTAACGGCAATTCTACACTGTTTACAGGGTTAGAAGAAAATTCAACATATATGTTAACTTTTGATATGACAGTTGTAGATGCAAGTTCATTATTGCTTGTTGGTTTAAGATCAGATGCAACATTTACTGCAGGACAGTATTTGCAGTTAGGTGGCGGTCAACCGAGAGTTTCGTCAGACTATTGGTCAGGTACTGCAGCAGGTGCCACATTATACGCTTCAGGTTCAATGCCAACATATGAAGTTGATGATGTAGTAGCAGTAAAGGTAATGATGAATCCTACCTCAGTAGCCCTCTATTTAGACGGCGCATTAGTTCAGTTATATGATCACGTTAATAATGACGGTTACAAGGATCTTGCTGCTGTTCCGTCTGTTGCAAACGGCAGTTTATTGTTTGGACATAACGGTGGCGGTACAGGTATAGATGTTTCTAACATTTCACTTAAAAAGCAGTTAGCTGAGTGGGGAACAGTTTTCTCCAGTTCGGAAAAGATTGAACTTAGAAATAACGGCGCTAATATACCGTACACAGGATTAGAAGAGAATTCAACATATATGTTGGATTTTGATATGACACTTTTAGAGGCAAGTTCTTATTTACTTGTTGGTTTAAGAGCAGAGGGAACATATACCGCAGGACAGTATTTGCAGTTAGGTAACCAGCAACCGAGACTTTCGTCAGACTTATGGTCAGGTGGTGCGGAAGGGTCCACTCTATATGCCTCAGGTTCAATGCCCGCATATACAGCTGATGACGTAGTAGCGGTAAAGGTATTGATGGAGCCAACATCGGTAGCCCTTTACTTAGACGGCGCATTAGTTCAGTTATATGATCATGTTAATAATGACGGTTATAAGGATGCTGCTACTGTTCCATCTATTGCAAACGCTATGTTAGGTTTCGCTCATAATGGTAGCGGCGCAGGTATAGATGTTTCTAATGTTGTACTTAAAAAGAAGTTACCGAAGATGGGAACAATTTTCTCCCATTCGGAAAAGATTGAACTTAGAAATAACGGCGCTAATATACCGTACACAGGATTAGAAGAGAATTCAACATATATGTTGGATTTTGATATGACACTTTTAGAGGCAAGTTCTTATTTACTTGTTGGTTTAAGAGCAGAGGGAACATATACCGCAGGACAGTATTTGCAGTTAGGTAACCAGCAGCCGAGACTTTCATCAGACTTATGGTCAGGTGGTGCGGCTGGGTCCACTCTATATGCTTCAGGTTCAATGCCCGCATATACAGCTGATGATGTAGTAGCAGTAAAGGTAATAATGAATCCTACCTCAGTATCTCTTTACTTAGACGGCACATTAGTTAAGTTATATGATCATGTTAATAACGACGGTTACAAGGAGACTATCTCTGTTCCATCTATCGCAAACGCTATGTTAGGTTTCGCTCATAATGGTAGCGGTACAGGTATAGATGTTTCTAATGTTGTACTTAGAAAAGAAATTATAGAAGAGGTTGAGACTCCTGTAGACCCAGAGCCTCCTGTTGAGGATACTACCGAGTGGAGCGAGAATATTCTTGCAAACCAAGCAGATATCAGCTTCACCACTGAAACTGTACAATATCTTGATGCTGTATTAGATGTAAGTGAAACTTATGAGCTTGCATTTGATATGAATGTAAAAGATACTAACTCCTTCTTAACGGTTATGCTAAGAGACGGCAGCAGTTTAGTTCGTTCTAATTACTGGTTTTACTGCAATCAAATAAGAAACGGTACAGATGAAAGAGGTTTTGATTGGGATAGCGCTGCGTATCCCGAAAATACAATCGTAAATCCTTATCCGTTTAGCGCAAATACAACATTTAGGGTTAAATATATAATTGAACCTAACAAGTTTTATATTTACATTGATGATACACTTGTACAGGTTACAAAAACCAGTACATACGGTTATGCATCGGCTGATTATACCGTTACACCGAGAGTTCTTGACGGTAAAGTAGGCTTCTGGGCTTGGGGTCCTGCTCAGATTGATATCAGCAACATTACTCTTAAGAGCAATTTAGCAGCAAATATCGATCAGGAAGAGATAGACAGAATTGAGGCTCTTATTGATGCTATCGGTACAGTAACGGTTGACAGTAAGACTGTTATCGGTACTGCACGTTCAGCTTATGAAACACTCGGTACAGAGGAAAAACCGTTAGTAGAAAACTATGATGTTTTAACCGCTGCTGAGGCGGCTTACGCTGAGCTTATAGCTTCAAAAGATAAAAATGCTTATGGATTAGATGCAAGCTATGCTATGGGCGGAAACTATTGGGGTTCTGCAATAACCGTTTCCGATACAGTTGGCGGCGGAATGCATTTTGAGTTAAATAACGACGGTGTTGATATGCGTCAGGGTGTAAATAAGGGTGTAGCTCTTGACGGATTACACGCAGTATTTAAGGGGCTTAACTTTACAAGCTCTGCAAAATCTATTGCTTTCTATCTTGCAGATAAGAGTGATGCCGGATATTCCTCTATCAATGACGATCCGTTGGTTTTAGTATTAAATACTAATGCAGGAACATTATCGGTTATAGATGCCGCAAATGCGAACGCGGAAACTGTAATTATTGCAGCAAATGATAATTTGAAGTATGCTAACATTGCTAACATTGAATGGTCAATTAAAATGGCTAAAAACGAAGATGGTAGCTATACTATCAATGTTGCAGGAGCAGAGGGTACTATTACAGCAGATATGCTTGACTGTGCAAGCCTTACCCAAACAGAAGAAGTTTATTTCACAATCTGTGCTTGGGATTGGGCAGCTACAACGGTTGGCGGCTTTGATTTCGTAAGCTTACACGGCGGCAATAATGCCTGCGTGGATGACCTTTCTGAAGAAGAGTTCCAAGAAGTATTAAGTGTTATAGAAGCAATTGATGCCATAGGTTATGTTACTAAGGAAGATACAGATGCAGTTAATGCTGCAATGCTTGCATACGCAGGTCTTTCTGAGGTACAGAAAACTTGTGTTACAAACTATGATGTTTTACTTAATGCAATGAATCAGCTAAGCTCCTTAGTTTCGGGTCTCTGCAACAAATATCACAGTATTTCTGCTGATGATTTTGCAGGTATTAACCATTGGACAGACCGTTTAATTACTTCTGATGTTGAAGGCGGCGGTGCTAATATTAAGTGGATTCATGCAGGTAAAAACTATCGTCAGGCAATCAACCGCAAGTTATCACTTGATGGACTTCATATGATATTCTCAGGTCTTGAAATTGCCGAGGATTCACAGTCGAAGACAATGGCTATTTTCTTTGCAGAGGAAATCACATCTTACGATGCTTACTATTCTGAGTGGGTTGACGGTCAGAATACTGTTTTGGCATTGGTGTTCGATTTTGAAGCAGGAACTGTATATGCTCACGTTGGTGACACTAGCCAGTTAATAATTGCTAATGCAAATCTTAAGTATGATAGCCTTAAGAATGCTATGTGGGATTTGAAAATCAACTATAGCAACGGAAATTATACTGTATCTGTTCGTAATATAACAGGAACATTACCTAGCTCATTAGTATCTTCTGCATCATTAATTTCTGATACTAATGATGTTCGTGCAACATTCTCTCCATGGGGATATTGTAGCATTTCTCTCAACATTAACTCGGTTCACGGTAATGACAGAACCTGTGCAGAAAGTCTTAGCGAAGCTGAGCTTGGCACAATAGATGCTGTTATTGACGGAATTGATGCAATTTACAACGAAAACAATCAAATCACAGCAGACGCACAGGCTGAGTACGATACCGTTATCGGTCAGTACAACGCTCTTTCAAGCAATTATCAGACAATGGTTTATAACTATGATAAGCTTACTTTAGCACAGCAAGTTTTGGCTGTTGTTAATACAATAGAGGGCTTAACCGATATTAGCTTATCAAGTGAAAGTGCTATTAATGCCGCACGCAGTGCTTATAAAACACTTAGCATTGACGGCAGAAAAGCAGTAGGAAATTATTCAATTCTCAACGAGGCAGTTCGCACATTGCAAAGATTAAAGAAGGAAGCCGCTCTCGCCGGAACGGATATTTTCTTGAAAGGATAGGATGAACTATGAAAAAAATATTCAGCATATTATTAGCATTAACAATAGTTTGTTCCGCACTTACGGCAGGATTTGTTACACCGGCTGAATCGGTTTATATTGATAACTCGGATGTAACACCTAAATATGTAGAGGATGAATTTGTCACACTTGAGGATTCAGGTAATGGATTAATGAGTCCTGATTGGGTAAAAACACTTATTATTGCAGAGCTTCAAATTGCAACTGCAACAAAAGAAGGTACATTTGAAGCAGCAATTCCCGTTCTTGATCATTATCAGGAAACAGGTGTAAACGCTGTTTGGCTTACTCCTATATTTGATGACGATGATAACAGTAACTATGGTAACTTTGGTGTTCATACCATTAACACTAATTTGACAGGAAAGACTGATTACGCAGAGGGCTGGCAGGTTTTCAAAAACTTTGTTGACGAAGCTCACAAGCGTAATATAAGAGTTATTCTCGATGTTGTTTCTTGGGGTGTAGATGACAATGCTCCTATGGTTACCGAAAATCCCGATTGGATTGACGGTTGGACTTCAAAATGGAACGGCTACGAATATAATTGGGATAGTTCCGATTTTCGTAATTATTATATTAATCAGCTCGTTTGGTTAACAACCGATATTGGTGTTGACGGTTTCAGATGCGACCTTGAGCCCGGTCAGACAGGCAGTTTGGTATATCCTCAGGTTAGAGCTAAGGCTTTAGAGCAGGGTCAGAAAATCTGTATGTTCTCAGAGATGGCAAATGACCGTTCATATGGTTGTTATGACTTTGAAGAGCATAGTCCTGCAAATGACCAGTGGAACAACACCGATTTATTCACTGAGACTTACAATATTGTTGATACAGTTAAGACAGGTGCAGGTATCGGTACAGCTAATCAACAGGCAAATGGTACTTCAGGTAATGCACGTTTCTATTCCTATATTATGAGCTGCCACGATTCACCTGACGGCTATGGCATTGAGGGAAGCGTAGCAAGCGTTGCATATCAGGCATTATTCTCTCCATTTATTCCGATATTCTATATGGGAGAAGAGTTCAATAACGAGCAAATTACTGACGCTAGTCTTTACGGAAATTATCTTAACTTAGACCTTTTAAATAATTCTGAAAACAGAGCATTCTTTGAAGAGTTCAAGAAAATGATTAGAATCAGAAGACTTAATTCTGATATTTTCGAAAACTTTACAACCAGTTTAAAGGATACTAAAATGGAAGAGGTTGAGGTTGCAGGTCTTGAAACAATACAGGGCTATGTACGTTATAATGACGAAAAGGCTATAATGGTTGTTGCAAACAACAATATCCATACAGACCCACCTCTAACAGTAACAGTTCCCTTCAAAAAGATAGATTATGCTAACAATCAGTATGAGGTTATCAATTTAATGACTGATGAGGTTGTTGCAACAGGTAACCGTGCTACTCTTTATGATTTTGAAGCAAACGTTGCTAAGGATGATGTAGGCATTTATCTATTAAGAAAAGTAGGCAGTGATAAGGGCGGATACAGTGATAATCTTATTGCAACTCCTAACCTTACTATAACTGACTACAATACACATAATGTATTATCAGCACTTGATAATAGCAAGACTTATATGTTAGAATTTGATGCTGTTATTACAAGCAATCCTTTATATGTTCTTTTAAGAGAAGATGTAAATAATGCAAATAATGGTCAGTGCTTTAGCATTACTACAACCGAAGCCAAAATAAGCACAGATATGTGGGGAGTAAATACTGTTAGTGTTTCAGGTGCTTTAGGACTCACAGAAAATGCTTATGCTTCTGTAAAAATTATAATGGCGCCTACTGCTATTACTGTATATGTAAACGGCGAATTGGTTCAGATGAGCGGTAACGATACTACAACAGTTTCAGCAGTAGATACTGCAAGACTTTCCTTTGCAGCAGGCGGTGGTACTCCTAATGCTCAGATTTACAATATTTCTCTTAAAGAGAAAAGAGCAGAATTAGGCGATAGCATTATAGGAACACAGAGCGCAACTGTTGATGACTATAATCTTCGTTATGCGGCTGCAAACCTTTCAGGTGATAAGGCATATATGCTTGAGTTCAATATGGTAGTAGATGCTAATTCTCCTACATATGTACTTTTAAGAGAGGGTGCAACTTCTAAATACGGACAGTGCCTCGCTATTTCTGCTAATGAATTAAGAATCGGCAATGATATGTGGACTAACGATTTAGTGGCAACCGGTACACTTGATCTTACTGCCGGCAGTACTGCAAATGTAAGAGTATTGATGGAGCCTACAAGAATTACAACCATTATTAACGGCAAAATCGTTAAGGTTGATGAAGGCAAAAACAGTGTTGCAGTTAATGCTGTTCAATACGGCGAATTGGCATTTGCAGCAGGTGGTGATACTCCTAACGCTAATATCTCCGATATTACACTTAAGGAAGTATATCTTGAGAAGGGCGATATCAACAAGGACGGACAGGTTAATGCTCCTGACATTATTTCGTTGAAAAAATTCATTTTAGGTGTTTCAACTGAAAGTGAAGAGTATTCAGATGTTAAGACTGACGGTGTAGTAGATATTTTAGACTTTATAGCTCTTAAAAAACTTCTTGTCAGCTAAATTAAAATTTAATTTGTAAAATTAATACTTTTGAGCGTGGCGAGGGAATTTTCCTCGTCACGCTTGACGGGCGTATCGGGACAGTCTTAAAAAGGAGCGTTCCGGCCTATTACCGATGTGTTTTGGACGGATCCTCCTATTGAAGGTCGGTAAAAATTATGATATAATTCGAATGTATATATTGCAGGTACGGATTATAACAATAAAATTCTGCAATGATCAATCATATTAATTGTTTTTTTGGAAGGACATAACAGAATGAAGATTATAAAATATTGTAAAAAGCCTTTAACAGTATTTTTAGCTGTTATCTTGATAGCAGTTCAAATGACAGGTTTAAATATTTTTACAAATGCAAATAATGAGTGGAGTGATGACCTTCTCAGTAATCAAGCTGACCTTCATCTAACAGATACTAATAAAAGGTTGCTTGATATAACCTTAGATAAGGACACTACATACCAGCTTGAATTTGATATGAAGGTAAATGCATTATCTACAACAAAGCTTGCCGTTATATTAAGGGAAAGTGCTGACGGTAGTACAGGTGTTTATTCAGATTATTGGTTTTCATCAAACCAAATCAGAAACGGTGCCGATATCGAAGGAAACGGTTGGCCGATGGCAGCAAACGATACTATCGTAAATGGTGCCGTAACTTTTGCAGAGGGTACAACTTATGCAGTCAAGTATGTAATTGAGCCTGAAAAGGTTTATATGTACATAAATAATGAGCTTATAAAGGTGTCCCTTGGAATTAGTGGCGGTTTAGCATCCTCTGATTTCACTACAGTTTCAAAGATTGCCGATGCTAAAATCGGATTTTTAGCACAAAGCAGCGCTCCTGATGTTGATATAAAAAACATTGTAGTAAAAAAGAATAATAATGCTACCGACGGTGGCGGTAATACCGAACCGCAGTGGAGTGAAAATATACTTACTAATCAGGCAGACCTTACTTTAACTGATTTTAATAAAAATCTTCTTGATGTAACTTTAGACAGAGATACAAGATATCAGCTTGAGTTTAATATGAAAGTAAACAAAATAGCTACAACAAATCTTGCCGTTATATTAAGAGAAAGCGCAGACGCTGTTAGCGGTGTTTATTCAGATTTTTGGTTCTCAATGAATCAAATCAGAACAGGTGCTGATATTAACGGCTTAGGATTCGATGTAAACGCAAACGATACCCTTGTTACTTCTGAAACCTTTGCAGAGGGTACAACTTATGCAGTTAAATATATAATTGAGCCCGAAAAGGTTTATATGTACATAAACGGCAATCTTATAAAGGTTACATTAGGTAGCAGCGGCGGATTTTCAACATCCGATTATACCAAGGTATCAAGAATTGTTGACGGTAAAATCGGATTTATAGCACAAAGCACTGAGCCGGATATAAATATAACTGATATTGTGCTTAAAGAGGATTTATCGGGTCCTATACTTCCTGATATTAATATGGTTAAGGTTCAACAAGCTATTGACCTTATTAACGGTATAGGCACAGTAACTGCTGATAGCAAGGATGCTATTCTGGCAGCACGCGAGGCGTATGATGCATTAAATGATGATGAAAAATCTGCAGTAACAAATTACAGTACTTTAACTGAGGCTGAAAATGAATACCGTGTACTCGCAACTACATACGATATGCGCTTATATGGTTTAGATGCTACCTATGCAATGGGTTACAACCATTGGGGAAGCTCAGTAAAGATTAGTAATTCAATTGGCGGCGGTATGCATTTTGAATGGAAAAACTGCGGTACAAATATGCGTCAGGGTATAAACCGTTCTATTCAACTTGATGGCTTGCATGCTTCTTTCACAGGACTTAATTTGGCAGGAGCAAGTAAAGCAATTGCTTTCTATTTTGCTGATATGGATTCTCGGGAATCATATACTCAGTTCTATTACGACCCTGCAAACAATTATTTACCTTTAGCACTTGTATTAGATACAACAACAGGTAAATTATCTGTTGCTTATGCTGATGAAACAAGTGTTAGTTCAATGGATGCTAAGTATGATGTGCTTGCAACTAGTGATGCTTTAAAAATAGCTAACCTCAAGGAAAAAGAGTGGGATATGAATTTTAGCAAAAATCCTGACGGTAGCTATAAGGTTACAGTTGCTGGTGTTGAGGGTACTATAACAAAGGCTATGATAGAACGTTGTAATAAGCTTACTCAAACCGAAGATGTTTATATAACCGTTACTCCTTGGGGTGCCGGTGTTAACGGAACATTAGACGTTTTAAGCTTACATGACGGTACTGTAGCTTGTGCAAACTCCCTTACATCACAAGAAATGGAACAGGTTTTTGCAGTAATAGAGGAAATTAAAAACATCGGCACAGTTACTAAGGACAGTCTTCCTGCTATTGAAAGCGCAGAGGCTTTATATAACGCTTTAAATGATACTCAAAAGAAATGTGTTACAAACTTTAACTCTTTATCTGCGGCAAGATATCGTTATGATTCCTTAACAAACAGTGAAGAAATCTTATGTAATAAATATTATTACATAACCGCAGAAGATTTTATGGGTATGAACCACTGGACATCTAACCTTACAGTCGAAAGTATTAGCGGCGGAGGTGCAAGTATTAAGTGGGTTGCTTCCGGAACTAACTACCGTCAGGGTATTAGCAGACAGGTATCGTTAGACGGATTGCATATGGCATTCTCAGGTCTTGAAGCAGAAGATTCGAATAAAAAACTTGCTTTATTTGTTGCAGGACTTTACGATACAGCGGCTGATTGGACATCTATGTATTCTGAATTTGTCGCAGGAAAGAGCACAATTTTGGCTTTAGTATTTGATTTTGATGCAGGAACATTAACTGCTCATGTAGAAAACAATCCCGATGTGGTTGTGCTTCGTGATTCGCGCCTTACCTATGAGTTCTTAAAGGATACTCAGTGGGAGCTTAATATTAAGCAAGATAAAAACGGCGATTATACAGTAAGCGTTGGAGATATAAGCGGCACATTACCTGCTTCACTTGTTGAAAAGGCGGAAAGAATTACAAATCCGAAAAATGTTTATATTACACTTTCTCCTTGGGGAGCAGCTTATGATATAGCTATTAATATCGATTCAATCCACGGCGGCGATGTTGTTTGTGCTGAAGATTTAACAGAAAAACAGCTTAATACACTTCAAAAGGTTATTGTTGCAATTAATGATATCTATAACGCAAAATGGCAAATAGTACCACAGGCAGAAGCAAAGTATGCTAAAGCAGTTGAACTTTATGAAGATTTGCCGCTTGAAATGAGAGCTTTGGTTGCAAATTTGAATGACCTTGATACCGCCCAAACGGTTATGGATGTGGTTTTAGAAATCGATGATATCGGAGAGGTAACATTAGATAGCGGAGATATAATACAGTCAGTACGTGATATGTATAAAGCTCTTTTGCCCTCACAAAGATATATTGTAGGTAACTATGCTACATTAAACAAGGCAATTTTAGAGTTTTATCTGCTAGAAAAGGCTTATGCGTTATACGGTGTAGAAGAGGATTTTGATACCGATGATAACACAGAAATAGAAGACGACAATGAAAACATTTCAGATACAGAAGACGATAATGTGAGCGACACGAAACCAAGCAATAAACCGAGTAAGGATACCAAAGAAGGTATCAATACAGGTATATTACTTGCTTCTATGATTGCTGCCGCTGCACTTATAGCTGCCATTGTTGTTGCAATTATACTAGTCTTCAAAAAGCGTCGAAGCATAAAGAAAGGAGTTTAAAACAATGAAAAAACTAATCAGTATAATAGTAGCGTTAACAATATTATGCTCTGCCTTATCTATTAACATTGCTGCTGTGGCAGAACAACCGGTATATATTGACAATTCTGATGTAACTCCTATATATGTGGACGACGAATATGTAAAACTAGAAGATTCCGGCGACGGCTTAATGAGTCCTGATTGGGTTAAAGACCTTATTATTGCTCAGGTTAGAATCCAAAATGCCACAGAAGAAGGTACTTTTGAATCTGCTATTCCTCTGCTTGACCATTATCAAGAAACAGGTGTAAGCGCTATTTGGCTTAACCCTATATTTGGTGATAATGATAATTCAAACTACGGCAACTTTTCTATTCACACAATTAATAAAGAATTAACCGGCAAGGATAATTATGAAGAAGGCTGGGCTGTTTTTAAAAACTTTGTAGATGAAGCTCACAAGCGCAATATAAGGGTCATACTTGATATTGTTACTTGGGGTGTCGATTGGGAAGCTCCGCTATATAACGAAAATCCCGACTGGTTTTCAGGTGAAAGTTACTGGGGTGGTTGGACTTATAATTGGAAGAATGAGGAATTTTATAATTTCTTTGTCGACCAATTAGTTTGGCTTACAACTGATATGGGTGTTGACGGTTTCAGATGCGACCTTGAACCATCAATTACAGGTTACACTATGTTTAAAGAAGTTCGTGAAAAGGCACTTGCTAAGGGAGAGAAGATCGTTATATTCTCTGAAAGCACAAACGAGCGTTTTAATGGCTGTTATGATTTTGATGAGCATAGCACTGCCGCTAACGATTGGTGGGCAATTTACGAGCTATTCACAGAAAGATATGATATAGTAGATACTATAAAAACAGGTATGGGTATCAGCACAGAGTACTATCAGCTAACTGATGAAGCAGGATACGCAAGATTTTATACATACCTTATGAGCTGTCACGATTCTGCAGGCGGCTATGGTATGAAGGGGAGTATGGCTTCAACTGCTTATCAGGCTCTTTTCTCACCATTTATTCCAATATTCTTTATGGGTGAGGAATTTAACAATGACTATGTTGTTGATACAAGTCTTTACAGTAATCCTTTAAATCTTGACCTTTTAAACAAGGAAAAGAACAGAGAATTTTTTGAAGAATTCAAAAAAATGATTAGACTGCGCAGACTTTACGGCGATATCTTTACTGATTTCACAAAGCTTAGAGATACTAAAATGGAAAGGGTAGAGGTTGTAGGTTTAGAAACTATTCAGGGTTATGTGCGCTATAATGACAAATATGCAGTTATAGTTGTTGCTAACAATAACATACATACCGCTCCTCCGTTTATAGTAAGAACTCCATTTAAGGAAATAGGTTACGAGGATGGAGAATATCAGATAACCGATTTGATGACTGGTAAGGTAATTGCAACCGGAAACCACGAAACCTTATATGATTTCAAGGCAAATGTACCTAACGATAAGGCAGGAATATATCTGTTGAGTAAGGTTAAAAGCGGTGCGGCTGTTAACGTTAATACTAAGGGGGCAGAACTTTTACAAGTTTCCCATATTTTAGAACAGCGTCTGGCAGCTACCCCTCAAGCATCTTTGACCGTTAATGATGTTGCAATAAATGCATCTAATAACAATAGTGTATTAGACAGTGTTATCATAATCTCAATTCTTTTTGTTGCAGTAGCATTAGGTTTTGTTACTACTGTAATGATAAAGAAAATTAAAAGCACAAATTAACACGGTGATTTTCTTATCCCATACCATTTGGTATGGGATAAGATTTAACTCTGGGAGGTTTTGAAATGGCCAATTTAAATTTAGATCGCATAGATCCTAATTGGGTGATGCATCCGTTTTGGAAGGGTGACACTGTATATAATGAAAGCGTGGTTTTTGTTCCTGATGAAGAAGGAAATATGAGTGCACCGTTGTTTTATAAGGCTGACGAAATTTTATCCGTTCGCGACAGCACACTTAGAATTGTTTATGAAGAGGGTAAGGATTATATTTTAAAGGATGGAAGACTTTGGAGAACAGAAAATTCTTCTATTCCTCACTTTACTTATGATGAGTTTTTTTGCCCGAATGAAATAGGCGACTTAATAATGAACTACGATTTTGGAGGTCATTTGAAGGTTGACGGTGGACATTTCTTTTATCCAAAGAACATACATGTAACTTATACCCATTCTGACAAGTGGCCTTGGAAGATTCCTGAATTTAAGGGGGAACGTTGTCTTCCGCGTTTAATGAGTAAATTACGGTCTTGTCAGGTTCTGACAGCAGTATTTTTCGGCGACAGTGTTACGAGCGGTGACGAGGTGAGCGGATTTTTAAATATTGAGCCGTATCAGCCAATCTGGACATCATTATTTTGCAAATGTCTGCAAAGAAAATACGGATGTGTGACTCACGAAATTGATACTGCACTTGGTGGTACAGATACCCAATGGGGTCTTGAAAACGCTAAAGCAAAGGTAGCTGCTCTAAAACCTGATTTTGTAATCCTGGGGTTTGGTAATAATGACCGATGTCCTACTGCTGAATACAAGGAAAAAATTAAAAAAATTATATCCTTAGTTCGTGAGGAGAGTCCTGAAACTGAGTTTATTTTAGTTGACCCAATGACCCCTAACAGATTTATTTCGCGTACAACAGATAATTACAGGTGGTATGCTACTCAGGATGAATACGCATTAGCACAGCTTAAGCTTGAGAATGAGCTTGAGGGTGTTGCAGCATTGGAAATTATGCAACTTCATATTAATTTTCAGGAACGTAAGCGTTTTTGGGATATCAACTGTAACAATATTAATCATCCTAATGATTTCTTTTACAGATTTATGGCTCAGGTATGCACAGCACTTGTTGTGCCTGATGAGTTGTTATAATGATTGTCTATTATAATATTTTTGATTTAAGGTGTTTATAATGAAAGAAAGAGAATTATTAAAAAGTCCGGGAATAATGGGTGGAGATGCCACTGCTGCTGATACTCTTAGGGGAGAATATGACCTTAAGAATATGCAGATTTTTTGTAATGAAGCAGAAGTTGATATTTGCTTCTTTGGTGATTCTATTACATATTTAATGGAACCTAGTGTTTATTATAAAAAATTCGGAAATTGTATTAATCGCGGAATATGCGGTGACAGTGTTCATATAATGAACAAAAGATTTGAAGCAGATGTTTTACAGCTTAAACCTCGTGTTTGTGTTATGATGGGTGGAATTAATAACACATGGTGTCTTGATGAAACCGTGGATGAAAATGGAAATCCTTCTGAGAAAAGATTAAATACTGAGCTTGATGTTGTTAAAAACGCTTACATTGATATACTGGAAAGAGCTAAGGAGCAAGGTCAAAAAATGATACTATGTTCGGTAATGCCGGTAACACATCAAATTGCCTATGCTGATATGCGCAATAAAGTGGTTTTGCAAATAAATGCTATTATTAAAGAATTGTGTGAGCAATATGATGTTCCGTATGTTGATTATCATTCTGCAATTGTTTGTTCGGATGGATTAACATTGAAAGACGGCCTTTCCGATGATGGATTACATCCTCATTATAAGGGTTATATAGAGATGTCGAAGGTTCTGTATCCTGTGCTGGAAGAAAATTTTATCTGATTTATTCGCAAAAAAATGTGTCGAATGCAAACGATTTATTAAGAAAAGGAAAAACGCTATGAAAACAGAACTTTTTAATTATATTAATAAAGGTAAAATGCGTTTTATTGGGATTGATGCGTGGCGCACAGGTGATGATTGGGGTGCTCTTTGGGAGCGCACGGCTGATTTTATGCCAGTGCTTGATTCTTTGCTGCAAAATTATTCTGTGGGGATATCAGAGCCTTGTTCATTACTTCATTCTGGCGGTAAGGATGTTGGTATTGAGGAACATTTTCTAGCCGGTTACTTTTTTAAAGCAGATACGCCGATTCCCGATGGATATGATTTTTATGATATTGAAACAGAACGTGTAGGATATGCAGTTTATGTTACCGATAATATAGGCGTTGATATGGAAAATGCTTATGCCTCGACAAGAGACCGTATTCTTACGGATGGATATTTAGTTCCATACCCTCAGGGCTATTGGCATGCAGAGGTATATACTAACGGACGCCCACATGATGGAGAATATCGTTTTGGTTATATGTTCCCGCTTATAGATAGTGCTACAAAATAGAAGCGTTAAATTGAACATTATAATTTGATAAAGGAATGACGGGTATGCCGAGTATTGAAAAATTTAAAGAATCACTTTCGCTTTTTAAGATAGACGAAAATATCATCGAGCAAATTAACGATGGTTATATCGATGTTGATAATAAAGCATCAAAAAAAGTGAGAGGAGAATATTTTAAGCGGGCTGTTGATATTATGACAGCACAGGTCAGCACAGAAAAACTTATAGAGGTTTTTGAGTGGAATGCTTGTTGTAAAGGAGGTATGAGAGAAAAGACCTCGAAGGCGTTTGCAAAGGAAAATGCGCATTTATCCATTGATGAAAGACTTGAGAAAATCAAATATGTTCCTAATATGGGATGCCCTATTCGGAATGAAGACGGAACGATAACAGTAAATGCGGTTAGTTATTGGCGAGATGGGCAATTTTCGTGTGCTTGTTCTAATTACAATGGTCTTAATGTGGACTATAAGATATCAAAAAATTATTGCTTTTGTTGTGCGGGGCATTTTAAACACCATTATGAGATAATGTTGGGTGTTGAATTAAAAACACTTGAAATTATATCTTCGCCTTTGGAGAGTGACGGCAAAAATCCATGTATTATTAAATTTGCAATTGTATATTAAGGAAAATGTGACGGTGAAAACATTATGATAAAAAATTTGACAGATCGCGATGTACGCATTATTCATCTTCCTTCTATGACAGTGGCGAGTATCCATATAGCAAACGGAGAAGGTTCGGAGCAAAAGTCTTCCGAAATACTGGATAAGTTTATAAAAGATACGAATCTAAAGAATATTTATCCGTCTGCACGATGTTTTGGCTTCAACAATCCCGATGGAGTTGCCGACAATGATCCATCCCACGGTTATGAACGATGGATTTCAATTCCGGACGATATGGATGTGCCGGATCCATTTGTAAAAAAGCATTTGAGCGGCGGTATTTATGCAGCGCATATGATTTCAATGGGTGCTTGGGATGATGGCTGGTTATTGCTACATAAATGGGTATCTGATAGTGAGAAATATGATTTCAGATGGAATACAGTTGAAGGTGTTTGTGGCTGGTTGGAAGAGCATCTAAATTATTGGTGTTGGGGCAAAAACGGCTATGAAATGCAGCTTGACCTGTTGATGCCGATAAAACCTATCAATTGACTTATTATTATGTTGGTGCTTTATCGTATCAGTTGTGAATTGGTTAGTTTACCGTATATACTAACGGACGCCCACATGATGGGGAATATCGCTTCGGCTATATGTCCCCAGTTATTGATAATCATATAAAATAGTATTTATATAATCAAAACGGAGATGAAGCAATATGAATTTATCGCTTGACCAAAAAGAAAAACTATTTTGGAATCCCGCAATTTCTCCTATGGAGAGGGAGCCCGAAATTATTAATATAGAAAAAGAATTTAAAAGTATTGATGTAGAAAGCTTACCAACATTTTCCCTTGACGGCGAATGGGATATGATTTGGGACGGCAAGGCAGAGGACCGATTGATTGACAGTAAGTGGGAAGGTGCAATAAAGGCAAATGTGCCTTGCAGCGTGCATACTGCTCTTCTTGAAGCCGGCTTAATTCCTGATCCAATGGTTGCTATTAATGACAAAATAGCAAGAGAGTATAGCTATAAGGAATGGTGGCTTCGCAAATCCTTTAAATTTACCAAAGGAACTTCACCCATTAGACTTGTATTTGACGGTATTTGTTATCTTGCAGAGGTTTGGCTTAACGGGAAATATCTTGGAAAGCACGGCGGAATGTTCGGCGGCCCCGAATATGATGTTACTGACCTTTTAAAAGAAGAAAACACTTTAATAGTGCATATAGAAAATGCTCCCGCTGATCCAATACCCTATTCAGAGGTTTCAGATCACGATGAAGGGTGGAAAAAGGGAGTAGTAATTAACTGTGTTTACGGTTGGCATTATGCGTGTCTTCCTACGCGCGGAATTTGGCGTAGCGTTCATCTGGATACCGTTACTTCAACAGAGATAGAAAAACCGTTTTTTGCAACAAAAGACCCATTTGCAGGTATAGTAGACGGTTCAATAAAGCTTAACGGTGTCAAAGGTAAAAAGGTTAAGATTGCAATTAACATTATTCCTGATAATTTTGAAGGTGATAACTATTCTCTTTCCTTTGACTATGTTATGAAGCAGGATACCGATTATGCACGTTTTAGGTTTGAAGTGCCTAATCCTCAGGTTTGGTGGCCTAATGATTTTGGAGCACATCCGCTTTATCTTTTCAAGGTTGCTGTAATGCCTGAAAATGAACTGCCGCACACTTTTGATTTAACCTTTGGTCTGCGTTCTATTGAAATGGCACCGCTGCCGGGAGGACCTAAGGAGGATATTTATAACTGGAGTTTTGTTATAAACGGTAAGCCTATATTTATAAAGGGTGCTAATTGGTGTACAATAGATGCGCTTATGCGTTTTGATATTGAGAAATACAAGAGGTATTTAACTTTAGCTGCACAACAGCACATACAGCTTTTACGCTCTTGGGGCGGTGGAATAACTGAAACTGACGAATTTTACAGACTGTGTGATGAAAAGGGTATTCTTGTAATGCAGGAATGGCCTATTTGTTGGGACAGTGAGCGCACTCAGCCGCTTGATGAATTGTTAGATACAGTTTATAGAGGCGTTATAAGACTTCGTTCACATCCTTCACTTTGTCTGTGGTGTGGAGGAAATGAATCCTTTGAGGCAGAAAGCAAGCAGCTTGATGATATTTCACGCCTAACACTTGAATTAGACGGCACCCGCGCTTACCATCGCACCGAGCCTTACGGCGGAGCTAAGCACGACTATTCTACTTATTGGGATATGAAGAGTATAGATTCAAGTCTTGTATTGGAATCTCCGTTTTTGGGTGAATTCGGTATGGCATCATCTCCTAATATTGAAAGCGTTTATCGCTATCTTCCTGAGAATGAAAGAAATTGGCCGCCTACCGATAAGGGAAGCTTTTGCCATCATATGCCTGTATTTAACGAGGATAACTTTACTCATATCAGGGACTGGCTACATTTATCAGAGCACGTTCCGGAGTTTTGCTCGCCCGATACTATGGAAAGCTGGATTTTAGGTACACAAATGGGTCAGGCAACAGTTTTAAGACACGCGCTTGAAAGAAACCGTACCCTTTGGCCTAATTCTGCTGCTGTTTGTTATTACAAGTTCACTGATGTTTATCCCGCTTGCTCTTGGGCTACTGTGGATTATTACGGTGTACCTAAATTACTGCCATATTATATTGTACAGGATAGCTACGAGCCGCTTTCTGTTTTTGTTGTATTTGATTCTATCAACGCTAAAGAGGGACTTAATGCACCGATAGTTATAGTTGATGATACTGATGCACTCACAGGAAATAATTGGCAGGTTGAAGTAAAAGCGTATGATGAGAAATTACAGGTTATTAATTCTTATAATACCTGCGGGAAGGGTAGCGTAAACCGACTTAAACGTTTATGTGATTTTACCCTCACTAAAGAGGAAACTGCTCATTCACCTATCTTAATTACAGCGGAAATTAAGGTTGAAAACGGCAAACATATTCGTTGCTTCTACTGGTTAAACTATAACGAAAACCAAGGCTGTCTTTTTAACCTTCCAAAAACACAACTGGAATACGAAATTAAAGACGGTAAGATTACCATCAGTAATATCGGAAAATTACCTGCTGTTGGTGTTAGCGTAACTAATACAGCACACGATACCGAATTTACAGTTGAGGATAATGTTTTTTGGCTGAATTCAGGCGAAAAAAGAACATTGAACATTAATTGTAGTGAAGGTATTGAAGTAAAGGCATGGAATTCATAAACAGAAATACACATTATGTTACATTTTAATGGCTCTTTGTCAACAGTTTGGTTAAATAGTTAAAATAAGAAAGTTTATGCAAGCAGTCGCTTTTGGGCGGCTGCTTGTTTGTTATCTGGTTTTTAATAAGAAAACATATGCAAAACACGAATATAAAAAACGCTCAAAGCCGCATTAATATCGACTTTGAGCGTTGGTGCGCCAGAGCATTCTATAATCGAACCATTTACCTCTTTTAGAGTTACGGTTTTGCTTGCTTCCTTATAATTAAATGTTATGA
>CAYXID010000007.1:0-49573 GCA_964465535.1 uncultured Ruminococcus sp. | reverse complement strand
TGGTGGGGACACCGCATCCCTGCATACTACTGTGCAGACTGCGGCGAGATTACCGTTTCTAAAGATGCAGTTTTAAAATGCGCTCATTGCGGCAGTGCTAATATCGAGCAGGACCCCGATACACTTGACACCTGGTTCTCTTCTGCTTTGTGGCCCTTCTCTACTCTCGGTTGGCCTGATAAGGACGCTGAGGACTTTAAGCACTACTACCCCACTAATACATTAGTTACAGGTTATGATATAATTCCTTTCTGGGTAATGCGAATGATGTTCTCGGGTATTGAGCATACAGGTGAAGTTCCCTTTAACACCGTTTTAATTCACGGACTTGTTAGAGATTCTCAGGGCAGAAAGATGTCGAAATCTCTCGGCAACGGTGTTGACCCGTTGTTAGTTATTGACGAGTTTGGTGCCGATGCGCTTCGTTTCTCCCTTGCAACAGGAAATTCCCCCGGTAACGATATGAGATATATCCCCGAGCGAGTAGAGGCAAGCCGTAACTTTGCAAACAAGCTTTGGAATGCCGCAAGATTTATAATGATGAATTTAAAGGACGATACCCTTATCCCCTTAAATCCTGCCGACTTTGCCCTTGAAGATAAATGGATTATTTCAAAATACAACACCCTTGTATCAGATGTAACCGAAAATCTTGAAAAGTTTGAGCTTGGCCTTGCAATTCAGAAGTTATATGACTTTATTTGGGATGTTTTCTGCGATTGGTATATCGAGATTTGTAAATCCCGTCTAAACGGCGACGACGAGGCGGCGGCTAATACCGCTAGAAGTGTTTTAACCTATGTTTTCACAAACACACTTGCCCTCCTCCACCCCTTTATGCCCTTTATTACTGAGGAAATTTGGCAGTGTATGCCCCACGAAGACGCCGAGGCCTTAATGGTAACCGAGTGGCCTAAATACAAGGCAGAGTTTGATTATTCTGATAAGGAAGCAGAGTTTGAAAAGATTATGGCGGTAATTCGTGCCGTTAGAAACCGCAGAGCCGAAATGAATGTTCCGCCCTCTAAGAAGGCTAAGGTTTGTATCGCTTCTCCCTTTGCAGAGACCTTTAAGCTCGGTACATCTTACATCTGCCGTTTAGCCTTTGCATCAGAGGTATTAACAGGTGATGCATTTGAGGAGGCAGGCTCTGTTAGAATAGTTACCGATGCCGCTACCATCTTTATGCCGATGAACGAGCTTGTTGATTTTGAGAAGGAACTTGCTCGTCTTAATAAAGAGCTTGAGGTTGCTAATAAGGATAAAGCTTTCTTTGAAGGCAAGCTTAATAACCCCGGCTTTGTTGCAAAGGCTCCCGCCGCAGTTGTTGAACAGCAGCGTCAAAGTCTAGCAAAGGTGCTCGATAAGATTAAGATGTTAAACGACAGTATTCTTGAAATCGAAAAGACAAATAAATAAAATACAAGCCCCCGTGCAAAAGTACGGGGGCAGATTTCTGAAATAATATAATTGACAAAATAATATTTGTATGCTATTATATGTACAACTTGATAGAGGCGCGGTCTTGTAAATAGTACCGCTATACCTAATGTCCGGCAGGAAAATGTATAGCGTGAAAGGTGCAGCCGCCGAAGTTTATCCTTGGCAAAGGATATGCTGGGGAAACGGAATAATATCCGTTTCACTGTCGCAAATTTGCGGAGTGCTATCGATTGAGAAAACCTATATTTGCATTTATTTATGCAATTTTTCTCTTTTGGTAGCCGATTTCTATCGGCTATTTTTTATTGTGTGAGGTTAGAAATTATGAAAAAAACAGTTTTTGAAGGTATTGCAACAGCTCTTGTAACCCCCCTTACCCCCGACGGTATTGATTATGACCGCTTTGGAAAATTACTCGATTGGCAGGTAGCAGAGGGCATTGACGGTCTTGTAGTTTGCGGAACTACAGGCGAAGCGTCTACTCTTACAGACGAAGAGCATAAAGCCGCTATTAAATTTGCGGTTGAAAGAGTAAACGGAAAGGTGCCCGTAATTGCAGGTACAGGCTCAAACGATACCGACTATGCTATTGAGCTTACAAAATACGCTTGTGATGTAGGTGTTGACGGCGTGTTGCTCGTTACCCCCTATTATAATAAGGCAACTCAGAACGGTCTTATTAAAATGTTTTCAACTCTAGCAGACGTTTCTTCGGCTCCTGTCATATTATATAATGTACCCTCAAGAACAGGTGTAAATATTGCTCCTAAAACCCTTTATGAGCTTTCAAAGCATCCTAATATTTCGGCAGTAAAGGAAGCTAGCGGCGATATTTCCGCAGTAGCCGAAACCCTTTCTCTTGTTGGCGATAATTTAGATGTTTATTCGGGCAACGATGACCAAATCGTGCCTATCTTATCCCTCGGCGGTAAGGGCTGTATTTCTGTTCTTTCAAACCCCCTACCCCGTAAGACCTGTGATATCTGCAAAAAGTTCTTTGCGGGCGATGTTAAGGGCGCTGCCGCTTTGCAGTTAGAGCTTTTGCCCCTTATTTCTGCACTATTTAGCGAGGTAAACCCCATTCCCGTAAAATCTGCAATGGCGGCTATGGGCTTTTGCGAGGAATATTTGCGTCTGCCCTTAACCGTTATGGAGGACGCTCACCGCGAGGTACTTCTAAACGAAATGCGCCGTCAAGGTCTTAAAGTATAATCTTTTTTGTTTTGGTGTTTATATGATTCATGATAATTTATCTATAAACAGTGTCGGTCACTTAACCTTTGCAGGATACGATACTGTTGAACTTGCAAATAAATACGGTACCCCTCTTTACCTTATGGACGAGGATAAAATCCGTAACCGCGTTAGAGTTTATAAGCAGGCGTTTAAAGACTTTTTTCCCGAAGGCTCAATACCTGAATACGCAAGCAAGGCTTTTTCCTGCAAGCGTATTTATGAGATTATGGCAGAGGAAGGCATCAATATCGACGCCGTATCCAAGGGCGAAATTTATACTGCTAAAAAAGCAGGCTTCAACCTTGCCAACTGCTTTTTCCACGGCAACAACAAAACCGATAGTGATATCGCCTTTGCCATTGATAACGGCGTTGGTCATTTTGTAATTGACTGCATTGAAGAAATTTATGCGATAAACAAAATCGCCGCCGAAAAGAATGTTGTTCAAAAGGTATTTTTACGCGTATCACCGGGAATTGACCCTCATACCCATAAAAAAATCTCTACAGGCTCAGTTGAATCAAAGTTTGGTATTGCTATTGAAACGGGTCAAGCAATGGATGCTGTCCGCCTTATTTTAGAGCAAGAAAACCTCTCACTTTGCGGTTTTCACTGCCATGTGGGCTCACAAATTTTTGAATCTGAGCCCTTCTGCACAGCAGCAGAAATTATGCTAAGCTTCATAAAATCGGTGAATGAAGAAACCGGCTTTATGGCGTCTTCCTTAAATCTCGGCGGTGGCTTTGGCGTGAGATATACCGAAAAGGACCCCGTTACCGATTACAGAGCTAAAATTAAAGAGGTAGCCGATGTTGTAAATACCCTCTGCAAAAATCTCGAAATTCCCGTTCCGAAAATTTTAATGGAACCGGGAAGAAGCCTTGTTGCAGATGCAGGAATAACCCTTTATACCGTAGGCTCTGTTAAGGAAATTACAGGCTATAAAACCTATGTATCGATAGACGGCGGTATGGCTGATAACCCACGCTTTGCTCTATATGAAGCTGAACATACCGTTATAAATGCTACACACGCCGATAAAAAGCCTAACCTTGTAGCTTCGGTTGCAGGCAGATGCTGTGAATCGGGCGACCTTATAGGCGAAGAGCTTTCCCTCTATAAGCCATCGAGAAACGATATCTTAGCGGTACTTACAACAGGCGCTTACAACTATTCTATGGCGTCTAACTACAACCGCATTGAACGACCCTGCGTGGTTATGGTAAATAAAGCAAAGGATTACATCGCCGTAAAACGCGAAACGCTTGACGATTTAATATCCCTTGATGAATAAAAGAAACCCTACTCAACTTATTTTGAGTAGGGTTTTATTTTTATTCAAAGAATTGTTTATACCAAACAAGGAAGGTGTAAACTGTCCAAATCTTGCGGCTTAGGTCTGCCTTACCTTCTCTGTGGTCATCAAGTAATTTTAATAGCTTTTCGGTATCAAAATACTTCTCTGCCGCGGGGGAAGTAAAGGCTTCTTTTACTGTGTTATAATACTCGTCCTCTGTAAGCCATACCCTTATCGGTACAGGGAAGCCTAATTTATCCTTTGTAGCGGTTCTGCGAGGAAGTGTCTTCTCTGCCGCTTTTCTAAGGGCGAGCTTTGTAGTTTTAGTGCTTACTCTAGAGGATAGCGGAATAGTTTCGGCTAGTTCCATTACCTTTTTATCAAGGAAAGGAACTCTAAGCTCTAATGAGTTTGCCATACTCGTTTTATCTGCCTTTAAGAGTATATCTCCCATAAGCCACATATTGATATCGAGATACTGCATTTTGGTTATGTCGTCCTTATCAGCCACCTCGCTATAAAAACGGTCACACAAAACCTTAGGCGCTACCGCCTTTTTAGCAGTCTCGCTCTTTAAAATGCTGTTTCTTTCTTTAACGCTGAATATGTTAGCATTACCGATAAAGCGCTCCTCGATAGTTTTACCTCGTCTGACAAGATAGTTAATACCGTGCTTTTGGGGTAAATGCGAACAGATTTTACTGATTATTCGGCGTATTGCGAAAGGAATACTGTCGTAGGCTGTCAGGGTTATCGGTTCCTGATAAATACGGTAGCCGCCAAAAAGCTCGTCTGCTCCCTCGCCCGACATTACAACCTTAACATGCTCACTTGCAAGTTTACTTACAAAATAAAGGGCTATTGCGGCGGGGTCTGCAAGAGGCTCGTCCATATGATACTGAATTTTCGGGAAGGTAGACCAATATTCTTCGGGTGTTATAACCTTAGAAATATTTTCAACCTTAATGGTATCTGCAAAATCCTTTGCAAAGGAAATTTCGTTATATCTGTCCCCGTCAGGACTCTCAAAGCCTACAGTAAAGGTTTTATCTACATTGGCAGCCTCTGCGATATAGCTTGAATCAATACCGCTTGAAAGGAAAGAGCCTACCTCAACATCGGCAATTTTATGCGCCGCTACTGATTCTCTTACTGCGGCATCGGTAAGGTCTGCATAATATTCTAAAACGCCCTTTTTGGCATTAAAATCAGGTCTGAAATAGCGCACCTTTTCCATTTTACCGTCTTTGTAGGTAAAATAGTGCGCGGGTGGAAGCTTATAAACATTTTTAAAGAAGGTTTCTTCTGTGGGTGAATATTGGAAAGAAAGGTAATGACCAAGAGCATCCTCATTTAACTCTTTTTCAAAATCGGGATGATCCAAAAATGCCTTTATTTCACTTCCGAATATAAAGCTTCCCTTCATTTCGGTATAATAAAAGGGCTTTATTCCGAACATATCGCGAGCACCGAAAATGCTCTTATCCCGGCGGTCAAATATTACAAAAGCAAACATACCGCGAAGCTTAGCTACCAAATCGGTACCCCACTGCTCATAGCCGTGAAGTAAAACCTCACTGTCGGAATTATTTTTAAAGGTATGACCTGCTTCTATTAGCTCTGCTCGCAAATCCTTAAAGTTATAGATTTCTCCGTTAAAGGTTAAAACAAGAGAATTATCCTCGTTAAACATCGGTTGGTCGCCTTCGGCAAGGTCTATAATACTTAGTCTGCGAAAGCCTAAAGCTACATCCTCATTTACAAATTTACCGGCAGAGTCGGGTCCGCGATGGATAATTCTATTCATCATAGACTCTAAAACTTCACCGTTATCATTTATTCTGTTTGTAAAACCTACAAATCCGCACATAGCATTAAAACTCCTCGAATTAATATCGATTTTTTACATTAAATTATATTATACACTAAAAAAGTCTTTTTGTCTCTACTTTTTTGAAATTTTTTACACTAATTTTTAAATTCTTGCAAAAGATATACCTAGTACATAAAAAATTTACATAAATAAAGTCCTTGATACCTTTACAAAAAATTAAAAACATAGTATAATTATTTTAATATAACATTTTTTGGTGGGATTATATAATGAATTTATTTAAAGTGCTTTTCGGTAACTATAGCGAAAAGGAACTAAAACGAATAAAACCCATAGGAGAAAAGGTTTTGGCTCTTGAAGAAGAGTACAAAAGCCTTTCTGACGATGAATTAAAGGCAAAAACTGCTGAATTTAAAGAGCGTCTTTCAAACGGCGAGACCCTTGACGATATCTTGCCCGAGGCTTTTGCTACCTGTAGAGAGGCTAGTGACCGTGTACTCGGTATGCGCCACTTCCCCGTTCAGATTTTGGGCGGTATTGTGCTTCATCAGGGCAGAATTGCCGAAATGCGCACAGGTGAAGGTAAAACCCTCGTTGCAACCCTGCCCGCATATCTAAACGCTCTATCAGGCAAAGGCGTTCATATTGTAACGGTAAACGATTATCTTGCAAAGCGTGACTCTGAGTGGATGGGCAAAATCTACCGTTTCTTAGGTCTTAGCGTTGGTCTTATTATTCACGGAATGAATAACGACGAGAAAACAGAAGCCTATAATGCAGATATCACCTACTGCACAAATAACGAACTCGGGTTTGATTATCTTCGCGATAATATGGTGCTTTATAAAGAGCAAAAGGTTCAGCGCGGACATAATTTCGCTATTGTTGACGAGGTTGACTCTATCTTAGTTGATGAAGCGCGTACTCCCCTTATAATTTCAGGTCAGGGCGATAAATCTACCGACCTTTATACAAAAGCAAACTCCCTTGCAAAATCGCTTAAAGCCTTTGTTATCAAGGAAATGGACGATAAGGCAAGTGACGATGTAACAAACTACGACGGTGACTATGTTGTAGACGAAAAGGCAAGAACCGCAACATTAACCCCTAATGGCGTTAAGCGTGCAGAAGAATATTTCGGCATTGAAAACCTTAATGATGCTGAGAATATAACCATAGCCCACCATGTAAATCAGGCTATCCGCGCTCATGGTATTATGAAGCGCGATGTTGACTATGTTGTAAAAGACGGCGAGGTTATCATCGTTGACGAATTTACAGGCCGTCTTATGTTCGGCAGACGCTATAACGAGGGTCTTCACCAAGCAATCGAAGCCAAAGAGGGCGTTAAGGTAGCAAGAGAATCAAAAACACTCGCTACCATCACATTCCAAAACTTCTTCCGTCTTTACTCAAAGCTTTCGGGTATGACAGGTACTGCTATGACCGAAGAAGCCGAGTTCCAAGAAATTTACAAGCTTGATGTTATCGAAATTCCTACAAATAAGCCTGTTGCCCGTGTTGACGAAAACGATGTTGTTTACAAAACCGAAAAAGCAAAATACAATGCGGTTATAGAAAAAATTGTAGCTTGTCAGCAAAAGGGTCAGCCCGTTCTTGTAGGCACTGTTACTATCGAGAAATCTGAGCTTTTATCCTCAATGCTAAAGCGCAGAGGCATAAAGCACAATGTATTAAACGCAAAGCACCACGAAAAAGAGGCTGAGATTATAGCTCAGGCAGGTAAGTTCGGCGCCGTTACTATTGCTACCAATATGGCGGGACGCGGTACCGATATTATGCTCGGCGGTAATGCCGAATATCTTGCAAAAGCGGCGCTTCGTCATGACGGTATTAGTGAAACAATCATTACAGAGGCTACCGGTTTTGCCGAAACTGATGACGCAGATATCAACAACGCAAGAATTAAATATCAGGAATATTATCAAGGCTTTAAAGCCGAAATTGCCCCCGAAGCCGAAAAGGTAAGAGAGGCGGGCGGTCTTTGTATTATAGGTACCGAGCGCCACGATTCAAGACGAATAGATAATCAGCTAAGAGGCCGTGCAGGTCGTCAGGGCGACCCCGGTAACACACAGTTCTTTATATCTCTTGAAGACGACCTTATGCGTCTTTTTGGCGGAGAGCGTATTTCAACCCTTATGGATACCTTAAGGCTTGAAGAGGACACACCGCTTGAAACCTCAATGCTATCCCATACAATTGAAAATGCTCAAAAGCGCAAGGAGGGTATGAACTTTGCCGCCCGTAAGAGCGTTCTTCAGTATGACGATGTAATGAACAAACAGCGTGAGCTTATCTACACACAGCGTAACAAGGTGCTTGACGGCGAGGATATCAAGGATACCGTTCTAAAGATGATTGACGATACAATTGATTCCTACTGCAAGATTTACCTTTCTGACCCCATACACGATAATTGGGACCTAAATTCGCTTAGAGAATATTTTATGGGTTGGATTGCCTCTGCCGACGACCTTAGATATACAACAAATGAGCTTGGCGATATTGAGTGCGAGGATGTAGCCGAAGCCTTAAAGGAAAAGGCACACGCAAAATATGAGGAGCGTGAGGCTGAATTCGGTTCTGATATAATGCGCGAAATTGAACGCGTTATGCTGCTGCGCTCGGTTGATACCAATTGGATGGACCATATTGATAATATGGACCAACTCCGTCAAGGTATCGGTCTTCGTGCTTACGGTCAGCACGACCCCGTTGTAGCCTACAGAAACGAAAGCTACGATATGTTCTCGGCTATGACCGATAACATCCGTGAGCAGACAGCAAAGCTTGTTATGACGGTTCGCGTCAAAAAGGACGAAGAGGTTAAACGCCAAAAGGTGTCGGAAGAAACTAGTGCCGGCGACTCTAAACCCCTGACTGTCAGAGGTAAAGGCGTAGTCAGCAAAAACGCCCCCTGTCCGTGTGGTAGCGGTCTTAAATATAAGCGCTGCTGCGGTAAGGGAATCGACTAATAAAAAATTTAAGGGAACGGACAATTCCGTTCCCTTTTTTCTTATATGTAATATATGTACTATTTTGTATTTGCCCTATGTTCCCCACAGAAAGTACAGTACATTCTCATTATTTCATTATTTTCACCGCACTTTTTACAAGTCCATAACTTATCATCCGAATTTTCAATATTGCTTTTTGATTTCTTTAAATTAGCTTTTCTTTTCTCCTCCTCTATCTTGTGCAAATCTTGTATTGCGGGCAAGCTTGTATTATATACTATACACCCCAAGGCTTCAATAATCAGTGCAATCGCATTAAAGCATAAAACTTCAAAAATTATAATCAGAGCACAAATGAGAATTGTACTTAAAAAGGTAAATGTAGATTTTGTCTCTACAATCAAACTAATAGCTATAACTAAACCCAAAATAGCAGATATAATCGCTATAACTACACCTGTTTTCCGTATATTTTCCGATAGTTGATTTAATTTTGAATATACATTTTCAGTATCATATATACACGCCTTTAATTCTTCAGTTTTTTTCATAATATTACCCCTTTTGCAAATAATAAGAACCATTCTTCCTATTATCGTACTATTATAGTTCCTTTTTGTCAAGAGAAATAGGAACTATAATTCCTATATAAAGTAAGTAAAGGTGGTTATATAATGTTATTGCTTGATTTCAATAAAATTGGAAACAAAATTTTTGCCATTAGAAAAAGTAAAGGATTAACACAAGCCGAAGCGGCAGAGCTTGCAGGACTTTCAGACCGCACCTATGCAGATGTTGAGCGCGGAAATGTTAATATGCGAATTGAAACTATTTTAAAAATATGTAAAGGTTTTCATATCACACCAAACGAATTTTTAACCGAAAAAGCAACACCTACAATTTCTGAAAAGGATATAGCAGAACGCTTAAACAAATGTACCGCCAAAGAAAAAGAAACTGCCTTAAAACTTTTAGACGCATATTTATCTACACTTGAATAATTAAAATTTTCCTATAAAAATAAGAGGGAACGGTTATTTTCGTTCCCTCTTTTACTGTTTAAAAGCAATAAATTAATCTTTAATCTCGGCTATTGTAACTCCGTTTTCACCCTCGCCGAAAAGTCCTACTCTAAAGGTTTTGATATTTCTATGTCCTCTAAGATAATCCTGAACGGCTTTTCTGAGTACCCCTGTACCCTTTCCGTGAATAACGGTAACTGTACCTATGCCTGATAACACCGCGCTGTCAATATATCGGTCAAGCTCTAAAATCGCCTCATCAGATGCCATACCTCTAAGGTCGATTTCGCCCGAAATACTGCGCTCTGCCCTTGATTTTAGTCCCGTCACATTACGGGTTTTGGGAATTTCGCGTGTTTTGCTTTTGTTAGAGGCAGAAAGCTCTGCGAGCTTTACCCACATTTTCATAGAGCCCGATACTACCTGTACCTTTTTATTTCTATCGTCGGTTGCAACAACGGTAGCCTCGCGACCCAAATTTGTAATAACAACTGTATCATTAACATTGGGCATTACGGCGAGCTTTTCACCTGCCTCGTTCTTTACAACGGGGTTAGCGTCTTCTTCCATTTTATTAATGGTTTTCTTATAATCTGCTCTTGCCTTATCGAGCAGAGATGCCGCATTTTCGGCTTTAAGGTTTTTCTTAATTTCCTCGAGCTCATTTAAGAGAACCGCCGCATCCTGTCTTGCCTTTTCTATAATATGCCCCGCTTTTTCTCGGCTGTCCTCGATTATTTTATCACGCTTTTTGCGGAATTCTTCCTCTTGTAAGCTGAGCTTTCGGCGTATTTCCTCTGCCTCTGCTCTGAATTGAATAGCCTTTTTATGCTCATTTTCAGCATCACTTCGGGCAGCCTCTAGACTTGCAACTACCCTTTCAAACCGCATATCCTCTTCGGAAACCTGCTCTTTAGCCCTCTCAATAACCGCTTTATCAAGACCTAACCGCTCGGAAATTGCAAAGGCGTTAGAGCGACCGGGTGTACCGATAATAAGTTTATAGGTAGGCTTTAGGGTTGAAACATCAAACTCGCAGCTTGCGTTTTCAACACCCTTTTCGTCTACCGCATAGCTTTTAAGCTCGGCATAGTGGGTTGTGGCTACCGTTTTAGCACCGAGCGAATGTAAATTCATAAGTATTGATTTTGCTAAAGCCGCACCCTCAATGGGGTCAGTACCTGCGCAAAGCTCATCGAAAAGCACTAAAGAATTATCGTCACACTCATTTAAAATCGAAATTATATTAACCATATGGGAAGAAAATGTTGAGAGTGACTGCTCAATACTCTGCTCATCGCCGATATCGGCAAAAACCTTATCGAAAACCGCAATTTCGCTCGAATCATCGGCAGGAATCATAAGGCCGCACATAGCCATAAGGGTTAAAAGTCCGACAGTTTTTAGCGTTACGGTTTTACCGCCTGTATTTGGTCCCGTAATAATAAGGGTGTTATATTCACCGCCCAAAGTTACGGTTATGGGAACCACTGAACGCATATTTATAAGGGGATGACGGGCGTTTTTAAGATAAATATACCCCTTACTATTTAGTTTTGGCACAATGGCTTTCATTTTATAGGCAAGTGACGCCTTTGCGAAAATAAAATTAAGCTGAGCAAGAGCGTCGAATGAGAGTTTAATACTCTCTGCAAAGGCTGCAACATCGCCCGACAGCTCGGCTAAAATTCTTGCAATTTCGTCCTGTTCGCGAAGTCTTAAAACCCTGATTTCATTATTTGCCTCAACTACCGACATAGGCTCTATAAATAGCGTTGAGCCCGTAGCCGAGGTATCGTGAACAAGTCCCTTTATTTCACCCTTGCACTCTGCTTTTACGGGAACTACAAATCTTCCGTCTCTTTGAGTTATAATTGCCTCTTGCAGATATTTAGCCATAGGACCTCTTACAATTCTGTCAAGATTATCCCTGATACCTGCCGATTTTGCGGTGATTTTTCGTCTTATATCAGAAAGCAGAGGCGACGCTGAATCGTGAAGCTCCTCTTCGTTTTTTATAGCAAAGGTTATTTTATTTTCTAAAAATTTATTGGGGGTTAGCAGCTCGAAAAGTCCGTAAAGCGAATTATCAGAGCCGAGAGCCGAGTTTTCTCCCCAATCCTTTATACTGCGACTAACCCTTAAAACCTCAGCTACCTCTAAAAGCTCCTTTATAGAAAGAGAGGCTCCAACATCTGCCCTCGATACAGACGAGGTTACATTTACCACTCTGCCGAAAGAGGGGGCAGAATATTTGGCGGTTAGAAGATAAGCATCCTCTGTATTTTTAAGATTTTTTGATACTGTATCAAAATCGGTTGAGGGCTTTAGAGATAAAGCAATATTTGCAGCATCTTCAATACTGCAAAGCTTTGAAAGGGTATCAAGCACGCTACATAGCTCTAACACCCTGATATTTTTATCAAACTTATATGCCATCTTCTTTTCCCCTCCTTTAATTTATTTTATACTATTGTAAAAATCTAATGTTTTAAAATTATGGTCGGTTTGCACCTTTATATATCTCCCCGTTAAATCGGACAGAATTTTAGCGTGATTTTCAGGGATTTCAAAATTATAAATAGAAGAAAATTTTGAATATACTATATGCCGCATGGCAGAAAGTATCGTTTTATCAATTTTAAAGGCGCCGACTTCACTATAGCATTTATCGCATAAAATACTGCCGTCACCTATTTTAAAATTCATAATATCGCTCTCAAAGGCACCGCAATCGGCACAGGCTACAAGGTCAGGCATATATCCCGAAACGGTGGCTATACGAAGCTCGGTAATAGCCTTTATAAGTTCAATGTCTTTAACATCTTCGGTTAAGAAATGAAGTGAATTTAAAATAATGCGCAAAAATTCTTCAGAGCTCTCGGCATCGGGCTCTAATACAAGGGCTAGCTCGCAAAAATATTGGGCTAAGGAAAGCTTTAAGACATCACTTCCCGCCCCGAAAAAAATGCGAATTATTGAAGTTTCGTTTATTCTGTATGTATCGTTTTTCTTTGTTATTGCAAAGTTAGAATAAGAAAGCAGCCCCGTTGCAGCCGCTTTTTTACTCTTAATACTTTTAGCTCCCGGGGCAAACGCTTTAATAACACCGTATTCACGGGTAAGCAAGGTAACTAACTTGTCACTCTCGCCTATCCTCTTCTCTCTTATTACTAGGGCATCGGTTGTAAAACGCATAAGAATTACCCTCACTAATATCATATCTTCGACAGGAATCTACAAAACGCAAATAATCGTCTACCCTGCCGGTAATAACAAATTTAAGCCAATCCTTTTGAGGTTGCATAACTACTCCACCCTTCACAATTAATTTTTGTTAAAGGGTGGATTTTATGATAGGAAATTTAAGGTTTAGAAATGAGAAGAATTATTATTTATCGCTAAAATCAAGGCCAAAGCTATGTATAAGCCCTTGACGGTTTCGCCAATCCTCTTTTACCTTAACCCATAATTTTACCGAGGCTCTGATACCGAAAAATTCCTCTATATCGCGGCGAGCTAAAGTGCCTATTTTTTTGAGCATATTGCCGCCTTTTCCGATTACTATTCCTTTATGAGAGTCCTTTTCGCAGTAGATAACCGCCTCGACTTCGATTATCGGCTCACCCTCTTTAGTATCACGCTCAACAAAGCGCTCAAGGTCAACCGCTATTCCGTGCGGCACCTCTTTATCAAGGGTGCGAAGCAGTTTTTCCCTAATCATTTCGGCGACCATTACCTTTTCAGGTTGGTCGGTTATTTCGTCGTCACCAAAATAATGGGGCGCGGGTTTTGCGAGCTTTAAAAGCTCTGTTTTCAATATGTCTACTCCGTCCCCCGTTTTAGCCGAAAGGGGAATTACCGCCTCAAAATCATAAAGAGATGCATAGGCAGTTATCATAGAAAGAAGTGCTTCTTTATTTTCTAGTAAATCAATTTTATTTAAAACTAATATACATTTAAGCTTCTTTGCCTTGATACTCTTTATAAGCTCAAGCTCTGCGGGGGGAAGCTCGTCAGAATTAAACCTGAAGTCAGGTGCTGCATCTACAACAAATACCGCACCGTCAACATCACTCATACCGCTGTTTACAGCCTTAATCATATTTTGACCTAATAGATTATGGGGTCTATGAAATCCGGGTGTATCAATGAATACAAGTTGGGTGTCATTTTCGGTGAGTACACCCATAATTCGTGTACGGGTGGTCTGAGGCTTATCCGATACGATAGCCACCTTTTGACCGAGAGTTTTATTCATAAGGGAAGATTTTCCCACATTTGGTCTGCCAAGCAGGGTTATAAAAGCCGATTTTTGCATAATGTTCTCCATTTTTAAATTTTATTGAGAGAAAGACCTAAATTATCTAAAATCTTTTCCTCTTTTTCTCGCATAATTGTTTTTTCAATACCGCCGTTTACATGGTCGTATCCTAAAAGGTGAAGCACCGAGTGTATCGTCAAAAATGCGATTTCGCGCTCAAATCCGTGGCCGTAAAGGTCTGCCTGAGCCATTGCGTGCTCAATAGATATCACTACATCGCCGAGCATAAACGCATTGTTTTCGGGGTTAATATCATACTCCCCGTTTTCGCCTAGCGGAAAGGACAAAACATCGGTAGCGTTATCAATATCACGAAATTCCTTGTTAATTTTTTTAATTTCGGCATCGTCTACTATAGTTACATTGATTTCTGCAGACTCTAAAAAATCCTCTTCAACAAGTGTTGCTGTACAAGCCTTTCTTATAAGAAGCCTCGTTCCCGTTGGAAGTTTTGCCTTTTTTTGTTTATCGGATATATATACCTTTACACTCATTTTTCTGCTTCCCCTTTTTCGTATGCCTTTATTATTTCCTGAACTAATCTATGCCTTACAACATCCTTGCCTGTAAGGGCAACAATAGAAATATCCTTTATTCCCTTTAAAATTTTAACGGCTTGCTTTAACCCCGATGTTTTACCGTCGGGCAGGTCTATCTGTGTAACGTCACCCGTTACAACAACCTTAGAATTAAAGCCTAGTCTTGTTAAAAACATTTTCATTTGTTCGCTTGTGGTGTTTTGAGCTTCGTCAAGAATTATAAAGCTGTCGTCAAGTGTTCTGCCTCGCATATAGGCTAGGGGCGCTACCTCTATATCTCCGCGCTCCTGAGCTCTTTGGAAGTTTTCTGCCCCCATCATATCAAAAAGGGCATCATAAAGGGGCCTTAGATACGGGTCTACCTTTTGTTGCAAATCACCCGGTAAAAAGCCTAATTTTTCCCCTGCCTCAACTGCAGGACGGGTCAAAATTATTCGGTTTACCTGTTTTGAACGAAAAGCGCTTACAGCCTGAGCTACAGCAAGATAGGTTTTACCCGTACCCGCAGGGCCGACACCGATTGTAATTGTGTTATTCCTTATGGCATCTACATACCGCTTTTGACCTAAGGTTTTAGGTCTTACAGGTCTTCCCTTTGAGGTGATACAAATACAGCCCGCATCGGTTATATGGGTGACCTTGTTTTCCTCGCCGTCCTCCACCATACTTATAACATAGTCAATATTTTGAGTTGAGAGGCTCTCTCCGCGATTTAACATCAAAAGCAGACAGTTAACCGTTCTTGCCGCCTTTGAGACAGCCAAAGCCTCGCCCCTGATTTTTAGTTGATTGCCGTGAGAAATAATCTGAACTTCATATTCACTCTCAATCCTCTTGACATTTTCATCGAAATTGCCAAAGAGGTTTACAAGATGCTCTATTCTTTCAATATCTATTATCTGCTCAAACAATACCCTTTTTTCCACCTTTTATGTGTTTTCTTTTATAAATATTATACACTATAACAGTCTATAAAGTCAATTTTCCGTAAATCTTCTAGTTTAATCTAAAAGCGCCGATAAATCGGGGAAAATTTCAAGACTTCTCTTTAGTATTCCCGTAACAAAGGCGATAACCGTACCGTAATTTGTTATGGGGATATTTAAATCCTCGGCGCACTTCATTCGGTACTTTACTTCGCGCTCTGTTAGCATACAGCCGCCACAGTGAATAACCATACTATATTTTGTTAAATCTTCAGGAAATTCTGTGCCGCTCACTGTTTCAAAATTTATGTTTTTACCTGTATATTCCCTAATCCACCGAGGGATTTTTACACTGCCGATATCCTCGCATTGCTTATGATGTGTGCAGCCCTCTGCTATGAGTACGGTGTCGCCGTCCTTTAGATTATTTATAGCGCTAACACCCTTTACCGCAGTTTTAAGAAGACCCTTTCTTCGAGCCATAAGTATCGAAAAAGATGTCAGCGGTATATTTTCGGGTACACACTCTGCCGCCGCTTTAAAGACCTGACTGTCGGTAATAACAAGCTTCGGCTTTTTGCCTACCGATTTTAAAAGTGCTTCGCACTCGGTTTCCTTTGCCACTAAGGCTACTGCATTGCTATCAAGAATGTCCCTGATGGTTTGTTGTTGAGGCAGTATTATTCTGCCCTTTGGCGCAGATGCATCAATAGGAGTTATCAAAAGGACAAAATCGTTTTCCTCTATCAAATCACCCACTATTCGCTTTTCATTACCCTTAGGCGCTAACAAAACAATATTTTCGAGTAAGGCTTCTATGCCTATCTTCTTTTCCGCCGAAACAAAAAGAGTATCTCCGACAGGTTCTTTCTCTACTAAATCGCACTTATTATAAACCTTTATAAAAGGTATTTCCTTTTTCTTTATAAGCTCTTCGATATCTTTATCGAATTTGCTCTCTTCTTCGCCTGCGGTAAGTACCAAAACCGCAATATCGGTTTTATTTAAAACCTGACGGGTTTTGGAAATCCTTAGAGCACCGAGTTCGCCCTCGTCGTCAAGACCGGGGGTGTCGATTATCATAACAGGGCCGATAGGTAATAATTCCATAGCCTTATAAACGGGGTCTGTAGTAGTTCCCAAAACATCCGACACAATAGCAATATTCTGAGATGTTACTGCATTCACAAGGCTCGATTTTCCTACATTTCTTCTGCCGAAAAAGGCTATATGTACCCTATCTGCCGAGGGGGTAGAATTAAGTCCCAAAAAAATCACTCCTTAAAAACGGAAATCGCGACGGTTTGAATTTTTAATATCCTCAATATTTGCCTTTGCGATTGCCTTTACCTTTTCTTTAGGTATTCTCTCAAGCTCTCGCTCGATAACCTCGTAGCCTAGCTTCTTTGTTCTGTCTGAAGCATAGTCCTCGATATATTCAGAAAGTGTCATAAGTGCATTCGGGTGGCAGCAGTTTAAAATTTGTCCGTTTTTGCAAAGGGACATAAAGCGGTCACCCGTTCTGCCCTCTCTGTAACAAGCGGTGCAGAAAGAGGGTATGTGTCCGTTATCCATAAGCCATGCAACAACATCATCCAAAGTTCTTTGGTCGGAAACATCGAACTGCTCTGTATCGTGGGGACGCTCCTCAGTAGTATATCCGCCTACCGATGTACGAGAGCCGCCGCTAACCTGTGATACGCCGAGACGAAGTAATTTTGAACGCACTTCTTCGGTTTCTCTTGTAGAGATTATAATGCCTGTATATGGAACAGCAAGACGGATACAAGCCGTAATCTTAGCAAAGGTTTCGTCGTCGATACCGTTATCAAATACAGTAGGGTCAATGTCGGCTGCCCTCTTTATTCTCGGAACGCTTATAGTGTGTGGGCCTACTCCGTGAACTGCCTCTAGGTGCTCTGCGTGCATAATAAGACCTGCAAACTCATACTTATAAAGCTCTAGACCGAAAAGCACGCCTAAGCCTACATCGTCAATACCGCCCTGCATTGCTCTGTCCATAGCCTCTGTATGATAGTCATAATCGTGCTTAGGACCTGTAGGATGAAGCTTTAAATAGCTTTCCTTATGATAGGTTTCTTGGAAGAGAATATATGTACCAATTCCCGCTTCCTTTAGCTTTCTGTAGTTTTCTACTGTAGTTGCCGCAATATTTACATTAACTCGGCGAATATCACCGTTCTTATGATGTACGCTGTAGATGGTTTTAATACACTCTAGAATATACTCAATGGGGTTGTTAATCGGGTCCTCTCCCGACTCAATTGCCAAACGCTTATGTCCCATATCCTGAAGTGCTATAACCTCAGCCTTTACCTCTTCCTGAGTTAACTTCTTTCTCGGGATAGTTTTATTCTTTGCGTGGTAAGGGCAGTAAACACAGCCGTTTACACAATAATTAGAGAGATATAAAGGTGCGAAAATTACTATGCGATTGCCGTAAAAGGCGAGTTTTATCTCCTCTGCAATCTGATATATTTTCTCTATTTTCTCAGGGATATCACAGGCAAGAAGAACCGACGCCTCTCTATGAGTAAGACCCGCACAGGTAGTACCCTTAGGTGTAACTTTAGGTCTTGCCTTTTCGAGTATCTCATCGATAAGCTCGACATTTCTCTTATTAGCCTCAGCATAGGCTAAGGTTTCTAAAATTTCGGCATCGTTTATAAATTCTTCTGCCTTTAATGATTTTGGATTATAGTTTGCCATAATAATTTTCCTTTCTAACGTCTCCTCTGTCCATAACAACCTCGTACCCGATTTGGCTCATTTGACGGCGAAGTTTATTTAGTCCCTCTGCCGCTTCCTCATCGGTACAGATTTTATTATCGTAAAGAGTATATTTTTTTCTAACATTTATGGGGGATAAATTCGGCATTACAACATTAGCGCCCGAGAGAATTCCCTCTTGTCTGCCGTTTTTACCTATAGTGCCGAGCGCCGTAGTAGCGGGTAACAGCACCGGCGGATATATAAGCCTTACTATGCTTAAAAGATAACAGGTAAGCTCAGGGGTTCCCGCGCTCTCATCCCTAAACGGCGTCTCTTTATGCGGAATAAAGGGCCCTATTCCGCACATATCGGGCTTAAATTCTTCAATAAACTTTAAGTCGTTTGCTATATCAATGGCGGTCTGAAACGGCGAGCCCACCATAAATCCGCACCCCACCTGAAAACCGATTTTCTTTAAATTATAAAGACATTCTATTCGGTTTTTATAGGACATTTTATCGGGGTGAAGCTTGCTATAATGCTCTTCATTTGCCGTTTCGTGACGAAGCAGATATCTGTCTGCCCCCGCATCGAAAAGAGCCTTATAGCTGTCAAAGCTTCTCTCGCCTAAAGATAGCGTAATTGCACATTCGGGATATTTTAACTTTATTTTAGATATAATACTGCCCAAAACCTCGTCGGTATAAAAGGCGTCCTCTCCGCCTTGAAGTACGAAAGTACGAATTCCAAGATTATACCCCTCATCTGCCGTTAGCAGAATATCTTCGGGGGTAAGCCTATACCGCTCACAAGCTTTATTGCTTTTTCTTATTCCGCAATAGAGGCAGTCATTTTTACAGTAGTTGCTGATCTCTATAAGTCCCCTTATAAAAACCGAATTCGAATAAATCTCTTTCCTCACCGCTACCGCCTTTTCCCTTAAATATGAAAAGGCTTTTTCGTTGCGGTTATCAATAAGATATTTATATTCCTCTACTGTAAGACTATGCTCTAAAGAGAGTTTATCTATAAGCTCTTTTAGTTTGCTATTCATCGTCGGTTACACTCGAATATGCCGTTTTTACACTAGCACCATTTAGCTTTCCGATTTTTCCCGACAAAGCGGAAATTACATTCTGCGGCGCATCAATTGCGATACATATAATGTTTATATCCCTTTCCTTATAGGGAATTCCCATTCTGCCGATTATATGTTCACCGTATTCGTGAAGCATAGAATTAAGCGCCTCTACCGATTCGTTATTTTCTAAAATAATGCTTATTACTGCTACTCTGTTTTTCATTTTTTACACCTCTAAAAAAATAAGCTGTGCCAAAAAGACACAGCTATTCTAAACTAACTTTAAAAAATTGCCGTATCTTTCATCTCAAAATAAAGTTTTCGATGTCAGAAACCATATATATTATACGGTATAAAAAGCTATTTTGTCAAGTATTTAACAGATTGTAATTTTTTCACTTGAAATCAAAAAACATTTATTGTATCATTGCATTAGTAAATGTGAATGGAGACTCTTTATGAATCTTGCAAACATAAACGAAATAGAAAAATTATTAGCAAAAGAAGGCTTTTCATTTAAAAAGTCTTTAGGTCAAAACTTTCTTATAAACCCTGATGTTTGTCCTGCTATGGCAGAGGCGGTTTGCGATAGCGATACCGGAATTTTAGAAATAGGTCCCGGTATAGGTGTACTCACTGCCGAGACTGCAAAACGGGCAAAGAGGGTTGTAGCGATTGAGCTTGATGAACGCCTTCGCCCCATACTCAAAAAGACATTGGGAGAATTCAGTAATACCGAGGTTATTTTTGGGGACGCTATGAAGCTCGATTTAAAAGCTTTAATAGAAGAAAAGTTTTCCGACTGTAACAGGGTTTGCGTTTGCGCAAATCTTCCCTATTATATAACCTCACCGATTGTTATGATGCTGCTAGAAAGCCGTCTGCCAATAGACGAAATCGCCGTTATGGTACAGCTCGAGGCAGCAGAAAGGCTTTGTGCCGAGGTTGGAAGCCGAGAATCAGGTGCTGTTACGGTAGCGGTAAATTATTATGCCGAAAGCGAAATTCTTTTCTCTGTTGACCGCACAAGCTTTGTACCTGCACCGAATGTAGATTCGGCTGTTATAAAGCTCAAAATCAGAAAAGAGCCGCCTATAAAGGTGGACGACGAGAAATTCTTCTTTTCTCTTGTAAAGGCTTGCTTTGCTCAGCGCAGAAAAACCCTTGTAAATACCGTTGCCAATACACTAGGTATCAGCAAAGAAACATTGAAAACTGCCCTTGTAAATATCGGCGAAGATATAACCGCCCGAGGCGAAAAGCTTTCAATGGAAGCTCTCGCCGCATTATCTAATGAACTTGTAAAATCTAAATAATAGAAAGGTTCGCTAAAAAGTGTTTAAAAAAATAAGACCTGAAGCCCGCAATGCTATTTTACTTGGCAGTATGTGTTGTTTATCATACCTTGCCGTTTACATAGCGAGAAATGTTTTGGGTGCTGTAACCCCTGCCCTGATTTCAGACGGCGTATTTAATGAGGCTCAAATAGGAACTCTTTCATCGATATATTTTATAGCCTATGCCGTAGGTCAGTTAATAAACGGAATTATCGGGGATAGAATAAAAGCCAAATATATGATAAGCGGCGGCTTGATATTAGCAGGACTTGCAAATGCTTCTTTCGTACTGCTTTCTTCAACTCTTTTTGCCGCTTTTGTTACATACGCCATTGTCGGCTTTGCGCTTTCTATGATTTATGCGCCAATGACCAAGGTAGTAGCAGAGAGCACCGAGCTCATATATGCCGAGCGTTGCAGCTTAGGGTATACCTTCTCTTCCTTTTTAGGCTCTCCCCTTGCAGGAATATTGGCAGGTTTTTTTGTTTGGAGCACGGTTTTTAACATCAGCAGCACAATACTCATAGCAATGGGTATTACCTGTTTTATCGTATTTATAATTTTTGAAAAGAAAAAAATAGTCACCTACGGAGAATATAAGCCTAGCGAAACCGCTAAAAAAGGCGGCGGCATAAAACTTCTGATAAAGCGAAAAATTATTAAATTTTCGGTAATTTCGATTGTTACGGGAATTGTAAGAACCACCGTTGTATTTTGGCTCCCCACCTATATTTCACAGTATCTAGGCTTTTCTCCCTCTGATGCGGCTCTTCTTTTCACTGTTTCAACTCTTATTATTTCTTTCTCTGCCTTTGTTGGTATGTCACTATATACCATATTAAAGCGCAATGTTGACGCCGTTTTGATTATCTCATTTACAGTATCGGCAATTAGTTTTTTACTTGTATTTTTAATAAAGACTCCTGTTTTAAACATAGTTTTTCTTATGCTTGCTATTTTAGCATCTAACAGTGCTACAACAATGCTGTGGAGCGTTTACTGTCCAAGTCTTAAGGATACGGGTATGGTATCGAGCGCTACAGGCTTTCTTGATTTTTTAAGTTATATTGCCGCCGCAGTTTCATCTACTATTTTCGCCAACGCGGTAACCGCAATAGGATGGGGATGGCTCATCATTATATGGGCAGCCCTTATGGTCATAGGAATTATAATTTCCTTACCGCATAAAAAAAGAGTATAAAATTAAAGGATGTGTGGAATTTTCTACACATCCTTCTTATTTATTCGAACTTTATGTAGGGAAGCTTTACGAATCAACCGAAAACAAATTAAATTCAAACGGAATAATTGCTATTGATGAACGGGCGATTACTAATCGCCCCTACATGAAAAATTTAAAAGCACATCGTAGGGGCGACCATTGGTCGCCCGTTTTATTTTATGTTCATTCAACACACATAACCGTCCCACAGTGTTATTCTGTTTTTTCGGGCAATTCGTGAATTGCCCCTACGAAATCCCAATTATATTATGTAGGCAGTTTAATTATGGGCTTTCCCTTTTTTACAGCATAATCAAAGGCGATTTTGGTGCCGCTTTTGCGGATGGTTGGTGCAATTTCTTCATCATAATAAAAAATACAAAAGTGGCTTTTATTTATCATTTCATAGTTACGTTCTACATAGGCAGCCTTGCCTGCGCCGACTATCTTTTCGGGGTAATATGTATCCTCATAGCTCTCCAACAAGTAGTTCCTATAATGCTCGCTTATATACGGATATTCAGCCCTCACATAGACTCGTTTTATGTGCGGGTATTTTTCTTTACATTTAGTCACGAGTTCAAGGCACAAACTATTAAATCGGCTTTTGCTCCCGAAAAGAAAAGTATCAACATTTTCGTTTACAATTAGTTTTTCAATTATCTCGCATAACTGCGTTTTTAATTGCTCAGTTTCAAAAATCGCTCTATGTCCGATAAAACAACAGGTTTTTTCAATCAACATACTCACCTCACGCATAATTTACCAAATAAACAGCGAAAAATATTATTTCGTGTCCTATTAGGATATATACGTTATTTTAACATATCCGAATGGGATATACAATAATATTAATGAAAATTATGAGGTAAATGCTATGGGTATTGATTATATTTCTATTGGTAATCGTATAAAAGAAATTCGTACAGCAAAAAATTGGACACAGGCTAAACTCGCAGAAGAATCCGGCATAGAACCATCTAACATTTCACATATAGAACGTGCCGCAACCAAACTTAGTTTGCCAACACTAGTAAATATCGCAAACGCTCTCGGCGTTACACTTGATGAAATTGCATACGGCAGTTTAATAAAGAGCGCTCATGTTTCGATTAAAATAATTGATGACATTCTTGCTGATTGCTCTCCCGAAGAATTAAAATCTATTGCTGAAGTAATTAAAACTACAAAATCTGTTTTAAAGAACAAATAACCTTAAAACACTCAAAACACTCTGCCATAACAGCAGAGTGTTCTTATACGAAAAGTCAAAAGGACTATGACATTTTGATTGTCATAGTCCTTTTTGTTCCCTTATTTCAAACTACTTTCTATATAAAACATTTAATATCATCTGATAACTTAAATATCAAGAACCTGTACAGAGGAGATTTTTTCAATTAATTCTTCTGTTTTTTCGCTTGGAACATATTGCATTAATTTATTATCATAACAGTAGCCAAAAGCCTTTAAAAGATACTTTGTATTTTCCTCGGGGACATCTAAAATATCTGCTAATTCCTTATGATTCCATTGTTTCCTTGATAAAATGATATCCATAACCGTATGCGGTGCAACCTTCTTTTTTTCAAAAAACTTTCTAAACCAATCAATGATAGATTTACAATTAACACCCGAAATCGTGAACAATATTGCTATATCATTTAAATATGGTTGAACAATATCCCAAATAGCTTTTAAATCATTAAAGCCAGGACCACCTGCTTGCGGATATCCAACAACAATTTTAATTGTGTTATTATTGATACCATGAGTTTTTATAAAATCTTTTAATTTGATTTGATTAAATAAGACATTATAAAGAATACCCTCATCAGATATAATGTATGGACAACAAATGCAGTTCCATGTAAATACACCACTGTATTTATAATACTCAGACACATCGGCAATACCATATCCTGAAACATCAAGCAGTTCCTGAAGAGTACTATCTTCGGAAATATCTATTTCCTGTTCTGTAAAATTGTTATCATCAAGCATTATATTATTTATTATCAGTTTAATTTTCATATTTCTCATACCCTCATTATATATAACAGCCCCGCATATCATCAGATACGCAGGGCATCACAAATTATTAATCTAATGGTTTCATCGTGGGGAAGCAAATTACTTCTCTTATGGTATCGGAATTTGTAAGTAGCATTACTGCTCTATCAATACCAATTCCCATACCGCCTGTGGGCGGCATACCGTATTCCATAGCGGTGAGGAAATCCTCGTCGAGCATTTCCGCCTCATCGTCTCCTCTATCACGAAGCTCAAGCTGCTTTTCAAAACGCTGACGCTGAACAATCGGGTCATTAAGCTCAGAATAAGCATTTGCAAGCTCGCTATGGCAAATGAACAATTCAAAACGCTCGGTTAAACGCGGGTCTTCAGGGGAAGCCTTTGTTAAGGGAGATACCTCAACAGGATACATTGTTATAAATGTAGGCTGTACTAACTTTTCTTCAACCCTTTGGTCAAAGCAAGCGTAAAGAGCATTACCCCAAGTTTTATCGGCGGTATCGCTAAGCTCAACGCCGATTGCTGCCGCTGCTGCTACTGCCTCAGCGTCATCGGTGATTGCACCAAAGTCAATACCTACATATTCCTTAACGGCATCAACCATAGTAAGTCTGCGCCAGCCGGGAGCAAGGTTTATCTTCTCGCCTAACCACTCAACCTCATAAGTACCGTGAATTTCCATAGCCGCGCCCGAAATAATACCCTCTGCGATATCCATCATATCGTGGAAATCGGCATAAGCCTGATAAAGCTCAACGGTTGTAAATTCGGGGTTGTGCTTGGGGTCCATACCCTCGTTTCTGAAAATTCTACCGATTTCATAAACCCTATTCATACCGCCAACGATTAGACGCTTTAAGGGAAGCTCGGTTGCAATTCTCATATACATCGGAATATTAAGAGTATTGTGATGTGTAATAAAGGGACGGGCAGCAGCACCGCCTACTATTGTATTAAGTACAGGAGTTTCAACCTCGATATAGTTCATATCGTCAAGATACTTACGCATAAACTTTATAAACTTTGAACGGATTATAAAATTGCGCTTAACATCGGGATTAACAATCAAATCAACATAACGCTGACGGTATCTCAAATCGTTATCACGAAGACCGTGGAACTTTTCAGGCAAGGGTAGTAAAGACTTTGCCAAAATTTCGATATGCTGAGCGTGTACTGAAATTTCGCCTGTCTGTGTTTTAAAAACAAAGCCCTTAACGCCGATAATATCACCGATATCCCACTTTTTAAATGCGGCGTAAACCTCTTCGCCTACATCGTCTCTACGGACATAAAGCTGAATATCGCCTTCACCGTCGCGAAGGCTTACAAAGCTTGCCTTACCCATAATTCTTCTTGTAATTATACGGCCTGCAATGCTTACTGTTTTGCCCTCATAGCCTTCAAAGTCTGCCTTTATTCCTGTGGAATATGCATCAACATCATACTTTGTTTTTTCGAAGGGATTATTGCCTGACTCATACATAGCGTTGAGCTTGTCCCTTCTGACTTTAAGTATTTCGTTTAAATCCTGTTGTACATTATTATTCTGTTCTGCCATTATAGCACCCCTTTTAAAAACAGGGGCAGAAAAGCCTGCCCCCAATTAAATGTTTCTGATTTACTTAGAAATTCCGAGTATCTTGAGCTTTATCTCGCCGCCCGGAGCATCTGCTATAACCTCGTCCCCGACCTTTTTGCCGAGAAGTGCTCTACCAACGGGTGATTCGTCGGAAATTTTACCGTTTCTGGGGTCAGCCTCTGTAGAGCCTACTACACGGTATTCACATTCCTCGTCATACTCAACATCAAGAACCTTAACCTTAGCGCCTACAACAACCTTTTTTGCAACGCCCTTAATATCGGTTATAATCTCAACATTTTTAAGCATAGCTTCAATTTCTACAATACGCGCTTCGATTTTTGCCTGCTCATTTTTTGCCTCATCGTATTCACTGTTTTCAGACAAGTCGCCATAGCCTCTTGCAACGCGGATTTTCTCTGCGATGTCTGTACGGCCCTCTGTCTTTAAAAGCTCGAGCTCTTCTTGTAGTTTTTTTAGTCCGTCATCGGTAATCTTTATGGTCTTTGCCATATCGAAACCACCTTTTCTCATTTTTTAGGTAGACTCCTCTACCCTTAAACGCAATCATAAAACATATTATATATTTTATTTGAGCTGATGTCAAGCAAATATATTTAATTTCCGTTTTTGTCCGCTTAACTATTTATATGCCTAAAATCTAAAAGTATTCTTTTAATTATTTATGATATGTGCCGCCCTCGTTAATTTTAAAAGCTCTGTAAATTTGTTCTAAAAGCATAATTCTGAAAAGCTGATGCGGAAAGGTCATACTTGATACCGAAAATCGCTTAAAGCTAAGCCTTTTTACAATTTCGGAAAGCCCGTAAGAGCTTCCTATTATAAAAACAATCGTTTTGCCCTCATTTTGAAAATTCTTTATTTCTTCGGTAAAGCTTTCGCTTGAAATTTGCTTACCCTCAACGCACATAGTATAAACTGCAGCGTCTTTCGGGATTTTCTTAATTATTTGCTCAGCCTCAAAATCGAGAGCCGCCGAAATTTCATTAGCACTCGGCTTATCAGAAAGCTTTTTAGGCGAAAGCTCTATAATCTCAAGGTCGCAGTATAAAGAAAGTCTTTTTTCGTATTCCTTTGACGCTTCCCTTAAATAACTTTCCTTAAGCTTTCCGAGAGCTATTATTTTTATCTTAATCATATGTAAATTACCTCGTTTTTTGAGGGCTTTGCAACATAAAGCAGATAGTCCTCACCGAAAACCGCACCCTTATCCATAAGCGCCGCCTTTGAAGCCGAGAGCGCTATTGTAGGCAGATTATTATGCTGACTTAAATGTCCGAGAATAAATCTCTTTGTGCCGTTTTTAAGGAAGTTTCCAAGTTCTACCGCACAGGCAGAGTTTGAAAGATGCCCTTTATCCGACATAATTCTGAGTTTCAGTTCAGGCGGATAGGGACCTTTTTTCAGCATATCAACATCGTGGTTAGACTCAATAAGTATAGTCTCACAGCCTAAAAGCGCCTCTCTTACAGTATCGGTCATAACGCCAAGGTCTGTACAAACTGCTACGCTACTGCCATCAGGCAACAAAACCTTATATCCGCTTGAACCCTCACAGTCGTGACTTGTAGCAAATCTTACAATTTGGGTACCCGAAATTTCGGTGTTTTCCTCTATAGGACGCAAAGCTGCACCCGACGGAAAGCTATCATTTCTTTCTAAAGCCTCAAGAGTTTTAGCCGATGCTATTACGGGGATATTATGTTTTTTAAGAAGTGTTTTAAGGCACTTTATATGGTCAATATGCTCGTGTGTAATAGCGATTGCCTTGATTTTTTTAAAGCTGCCGCCCGCCGCTAACAAGGCTTCATTTAAGCTCTTAAAAGAAACACCGACATCTACTAAAATTCCGCCGTTTTGTGTTTCTATATATGTGCTGTTGCCGCTTGAACTGCTAAAAAGCGGAGATATTTTAGCCATTGTCAGTATCCCTCCTTTTAAATTAATTTTAGGCGGCACCAAAGGGCACCGCCTAAACTTTTTAATTGTGAAATTTTAAGCTTCTTTAAGCACTACCTCGTCCGATATAATCGGTGCTCTTTTTATATCAGCACCAAGGGACGCTAACTTCTCGGCAATATTTTCATATCCTCTGTCTATATGAAGAATATCGGTAACCTCGGTAGTACCCTCTGCCATAAGACCTGCTATTATCATAGCAGCACCTGCTCTAAGGTCAACCGCCTTTACGGGTGCAGGACGAAGATTATCAACGCCTGTTATAACCGCCATTTTGCCGTCCACCTTAATCTGTGCACCCATAAGGGTTAACTGGTCAACATACCTAAAACGACTGTCCCATACGCCCTCGGTTATAATGCTTGTACCGTCAGCAATAGCTAAAAGGGTTGCCATTTGTGGCTGCATATCGGTTGGAAAACCCGGATGAGGCATTGTTTTAACATTGCATCTTTTAGGCCTTGTGTTCATCGAAACCCTGACCGCTTCGTCAAATTCCTCTATCTCTGCTCCAACTTCATTGAGCTTTGCTATTATAGATTCAAGGTGCTTTGGTGTTACATTTTCAATTGTAACATCACCCATAGTTGCAGCGGCAGCAAGCATATATGTTCCGGCTTCAATCTGGTCGGGAATAATGCTGTAGGTTGTGCCGTGTAAATTCTCAACACCTCTGATTTTAATAATGCTTGTACCTGCACCCATTATATTGGCGCCCATTGAGTTTAAGAAGTTTGCAAGGTCAACAATATGGGGCTCCCTTGCTGCATTTTCAATTACGGTAAGACCTCTTGCTCTCGTAGCGGCAAGCATTATATTAATGGTAGCACCTACAGACACCACATCAAGATAAATCGAGCTACCGCTAAGCCTTTCGGCTCTTGCTTCTACCATTCCGTTTTCAATAGTAACCTTAGCACCGAGTGCCTCAAAGCCCTTTATATGTTGGTCAATGGGTCTTACCCCAAAGTCACACCCACCGGGAGGCGCCACACTTGCATTATTCATTCTGCCGAGTAACGTACCCAAAAAGTAGCTTGATGCACGCATACCCTCTGCCATTTCTTTGGAAACGGTGTAGCTTCTCACATTTCTAGGGTCAATTCTAACGGTTGATTTATTGATAACCTTAACCTCTGCGCCTAATATACTAAGCGCTCTGATTATGGTGGTTACATCTGAAATTTCGGGAAGATTTTCAATTGTGCAGGGTTCATTTGTTAAAAGGATTGCCGGTAATATTGCAACGGCTGCATTTTTAGCTCCGCTTATTCTTACACTTCCGCAAAGCCTTTTGCCTCCGTTTATTACAAACTTTTCCAATATACACACTTCCGTTCTTCTCAAAAATCTATATTGATAGTATATCCTTAAAACTAAATTTTAAAGGGGAAGTTTAAAGGCAAAAACTTCACACTCTAATTTAATATTATAAAGCAAATTGAAGTTTTTGTCAATTCATTTATATCTAAAGTAGCTCTTCATTATATGAGGCTCTCTCGCCGCCTATAAACTTCGGTCTAACCCGTGCCGCTAAAACGGTAGCCTCGCCGATTTTATTGTTTTCAAGTCTTACAGGAACGGCAACTCGTTTTAGATGCATACCTATTAATGTAAAGCCGATATCAAGACCTGCATCTGCCTTTATTTCTTCAACGGCTACGGGATTTTTAAAGGTTTTATAGGCCGCCGTTGCAAAGGAGCCGCCGGCTTTAGGCTTGGGGACAACATTTACCGCTTCTAAATTTGTTGCCTCTTTTTCGATTATAATTGCGCGGTTTAAATGTTCGCAACACTGCGCCGCAATATAAATACCTTTTTTTGATAAAACCTTATAAAAAGCAGAAAAAACCGCTTCGGCTGCATCGGGAGAAGAATATGTTCCGATTTTCTCACCTAAAATTTCACTTGTAGAGCAACCGATTACTAAAATATCGCCTTTTTTGAGTTTGGCTTTTTCTATAATTTCAAGGGCCGTTTTTTCAGCCTCATTTTTTAAATTTTCAAACATTTTATCACATCCCTTTTTTATTTTAACATTTTTTCACGCTTTGTAAACTGAAATTTTAAAAATTTGCTTAAATTTGTTAAAAACACTTGCAAAAATATAATTTATTTGTTATTATACTCTTGTTAAATGCGATGATAAAGAAAAGTACGGCATTTTGTCCCTCAAAGAGAGAACTGCCTCGGCTGAAAGCAGTTCAGGTTAAATAATTTGTCGGAAGTTCCCTTTTGAGCAGCTGTGCTGAAACCGATTATTCGGCGTGTAGGTGCTGACGGTGAGGCTCCGTTATAAGTCTGAAGAGTGTTTGCTCTTTGAGCGAAAATTTGGGTGGTACCACGGAGTTTTTTATGCTTCGTCCCTGTATATAGGGGCGAAGTTTATTTTTTTGGAGGAAAAGGATATGAAAGAACAGTTAAGAGAAATCCGAAATGCAGCCGAAAGCGCATTGGCGGCTGTAAACACAATGCAGGAAATTGACGAACTCAGGGTTAAATATCTCGGTAAAAAGGGTGAGCTTACAGCTCTTTTAAAGCAAATGGGCTCCCTCTCCGCAGAAGAGCGTCCTGTTATGGGTCAGCTTGTAAATGAGGCAAAGGCCGCATTAGAGACACTTATCGGAGAAAAAACTGCCGAGCTTAAAGCCCGTGCAACCGAAGAAAAGCTAAAGGCTGAAACCCTTGATATTACAATGCCGGGTAAGGTATCGAAAACGGGTAAGCTTCATCCGCTTAACACCGTTTTAAACGATATGATTGATATTTTTCAGTCTATGGGCTTTGATGTTGTTGACGGTCCCGAGGTTGAAACCGACCATTATAATTTTGAATGTCTCAATGTACCTGCAGACCATCCCGCAAGAGATATGCAGGATACATTTTATCTCGGCGAAAACCTACTTCTTCGTACACAGACCTCTGCAGCACAGATACGCACAATGGAAACGAGAAAACCACCTATCCGCGTAATCTGTCCGGGCCGTGTTTTCAGAGCCGACGAGGTTGACGCTACCCATTCCCCTGTATTCCATCAGATAGAGGGTCTTGTTGTAGATAAGGGCATTACTATGTGCGACCTTAAAGGTGTACTCGAGCAGTTTGCCCACGAAATATACGGAAAAGATACAAAGGTTAAGTTCCGTCCCTCCTTCTTCCCCTTTACAGAGCCGTCGGTTGAGGTTGACGTTTCCTGTTCTGAATGTGGCGGTAAAGGCTGCCGCGTTTGTAAGGGAGCAGGTTGGATAGAAATTCTCGGCGCAGGTATGGTGCACCCGAAGGTTCTTAAAAGCTGCGGAATTGACCCTGAGGAATATTCAGGCTTTGCTTTTGGTATCGGTCTTGACAGACTTACCACTACCCGTTATAAGATAAGCGATATTCGTCTTTTATTCGAGAACGACAAGCGCTTCCTTGACCAATTTTAAGGAGGGGAATAATAAACTATGAAAATCTCATTAAATCAGCTTAAAAATTATGTTGAAATAAATGTACCTGTTGAAGAAATGTGCGAGCGTATGGTGCTTGCAGGCTTCGAGGTTGAAAGCATTGAGTCGGCAGGCGAAAACCTTGTAAATGTTGTTGCCGCTAAGATTGTAAGTCTTGCTCCCCACGAAAATAGCGACCATTTACAAATCTGCCAAATGGATATAGGCAAGGGTGAGCTTGTACAGATAGTAACAGGCGCTCAGAATATTGCCGAGGGCGATATTGTACCTGCCGCTCTTGATGACAGTCATCTTCCCAACGGTGCACATATAAAGGCGGGAAAGCTTCGCGGAGTTGACTCTAACGGTATGCTCTGCTCAGGCGAAGAGCTTTGTCTGACTGAAGCCGACTACGAGGGCGCATCAGTAAACGGCATTTTAATTTTGAAGAATGATGTTAAGGTTGGTACCGATATGCGTGAGGTTTTAGGACTTGACGATTATGTTATCGACTTTAAGATTACCGCAAACCGTCCCGACTGCAACTGCTTCTTGGGTGTTGCAAAGGAAATCGGTGTAGTACTTGATACCAAATACAATCCCCCCGTACCCACCTATAAAACAGTAGGCGGAGATATTAAGGACTATATCGATATTGAAGTCAAGAACTTCGATTTATGTCCTCGATATATGGGCAGAGTTGTTAAAAATCTCCGCATCAAGCCCTCTCCCGCTTGGATGCAAAAGGCTATTACCGCATCGGGTATGAGACCTATTAACAATATCGTTGATATAACAAACTTCGTTATGTTAGAAACAGGTCAGCCTATGCACGCCTTTAATTATAATGACCTTGCTAATAAACAGATTATCGTTAGAAATGCCGCTGAGGGCGAAAGTATTACAACCCTTGACGGCAAGGAATACAATCTTAATTCCGATATGCTTGTAATTGCAGACGGTGAGAAACCCTCCTGTCTTGCAGGTATTATGGGCGGTAAAGAAAGTGAAATTGAGGACGATACAAAGGATTTATTCTTAGAGTCTGCTAAATTCCGCCGCGATAATATAAGACATACAGGCAGAGCCTTAGGTATCAGAACTGAGGCTAGCGGAAGATACGAAAAGGGCACCGATATCTTAAATGTTGAGTTTGCTATGGAACGCGCTTTACAGCTTATTTACGAGCTAGACGCAGGCGATATTGTGGAGGGCGTTTTAGACCGCAACGAAGGTCTTCCCGAAGACAGAATTTTAACCGTTACAGCTAAAAGCATTACCGACCTTTTGGGTGTTGAAATCAGCGAAGATATAATGGTTGATATATTAAACAGACTTTGTCTTCCCACCACAATTAAAGACGGTGTTTTAACCTGCCGTATTCCCTCTATCCGCGACGATATTGAGGGCAGAGCAGATTTGGCTGAAGAGGTTATGCGTATCTACGGATATGACCATATTGTAGGCACCGCAATGAGAGGCGATGTTGTAAGAGGCAAAAAGCTTCCCGAGCGCATTATGACCGATAAGTTAAAATCGGCTATGACATCAATGGGCGCTTATGAAATTGCAACCTACTCGTTTATAAGCTCAAAGGCTATTGATACTCTCCTCCTTGATGAGAACGACGCGAGAAGAAACGCAGTTGAGCTTCTAAACCCCTTAGGCGAAGAATACTCCACAATGCGTACTCAGCTTATTACAAGTATGCTAACCGTTCTTTCTACTAACATTAACCGCAAGATAGATAACGGCAGATTTTTCGAGATAAGCAAACGCTTTGTACCGAAAGCTCTCCCCTTAACAGAACAACCCGACGAACTTCCCACAATGTCAATCGGTATCTACGGCAAGGACGAGGATTTCTTTACACTTAAGGGAATAATCGAGGAGATTATGGCTCTTCACGGCGCTCATACCGAATATAAGCGTTCAAATGAGCCCTATTTACATCCCGGCCGTCAGGCTTTAGTTCTTGCCAACAATAACGAGGTCTGCACATTCGGTGAAGTACACCCGAGCGTTGCGGCAGCTTACGAGATTGAGGGCAGAGTTTATGTAGCAGAAATTAAACTCGATGTATTATTCTCCCTTAAAAAGCGTAAAACTATATACAAACCGCTTCCGAAGTTCCCCGCAGTTGAGCGTGACTTTGCTCTCCTTTGCGATATTGATTTGCCCGTAGGCACACTCGAAAAGGCAATTATCAGCGGTGGCAGCAGATTGCTCGAAAAGGTTGAATTGTTCGATGTTTATACAGGCGCTCAGATACCCGAGGGTAAGAAGAGTGTTGCTTTCAGCGTATGGCTCCGCTCTGCCGACGGCACCCTTACCGACGCTCAAATCGACGAAGTAAACTCAAGAATTATTGCAAAGCTTGAGGCAACAGGTGCAATTCTTCGAAAATAATTCTTGCACTTTTAGAAAAATAGTTATAGAATAGTTATGTGAGGTGTTTATAATGAATGATAAGACTATGACCTTTTCGATAGGTGACCAAACAGAACAGCAAATCCGTAATACTCTTATGCAGGTTTATGATGCTTTGAAGGAAAAGGGCTATAATCCTATAAATCAGATTGTAGGTTATATTCTCTCTGAGGACCCGACCTATATCACAACCCATAATAACGCCCGCAACCTTATAAGAAGAATTGACCGTGATACTCTTTTGCAGTCACTCGTAAAATATTATCTAACTGCATAAAAAAAGATATAAAACTCCCAAAACGGAATTTTCCGTTTTGGGAGTTTTTTGTGTAAAAACAAGAAAAGGTTAACCAACCAAGACACAACTTCGCCTCCACTTGTCAGGGGAGGTGGATTTTTGCGAAGCAAAAAGACGGAGGGGTAGTTATAATTTCTCTCCCTCAGTCAAAACCTACGGTTTAGACAGCTCCCTCATCAGAGGGAGCCTAAAAAATATCCACTCGCTACGTGCATTAATATTTTTTAAAATATTCACCCATTCTTATTTAGTAAGATAACTTGAAACCGCATAAACTGTTTTGCCGTTGTATTCAAGTCTTGACCAGCCGTTAGTAGCCACACCCGTACGCTTTACATATTCGCCGTTTTTAAGGGTGTAAACCACCCCGCCCGTCTCAACAGATGGCAGTGTTCTTAAATTTGTTTCATTTTTAGCGGTTACCTGCTCGTTTACGGCGGTAAATTCTGTTCTTATTCCGTCATCTACTTCAGGCTTATAGCTTAAATCGTCGGTCAAATAGCTTGTAACTGCATAAACTGTTTTGCCGTTAAAGGTAAGCCTCGACCAACCTCTGTTGCTGACAGCTGTCCGCTCTAAAACCTCGCCGTTTAAAAGCTTTCCTACTATCTGCCCTGAGGTTGTGGGAAGACTTCTTAAATTTACCTCTTCCTTAGCCGTAACCTTATCCTTTTTAGCAGTGAATACATTTCCCTCTACTATATCCTCTTTAGGCTCAGGGGGTTTTGCAAGGTCTGTTGTAAGATAGCTTGTTATAGCGTAAACAGTTTTGCCCTTGTAAATCAAGCGTGACCAACCGTTAGTGCCTATTCCTGTACGCTTGAGAGTTGAGCCGTTTGTAAGCTTTCCAACACTCTCAAAGTTAGTTCCTGCCCCGCTTCTTAAATTAACCTCTATCTTAGCTGTTACAGTTTCGTTTACCTCTTTGTAAATAAGCTCCTGTGCATCTTTTGGCGGAGTAACCTCAGGAATATCGGCATTACTGTCCTTAGGCTTTGCCGACTTCCTCTCAAAATAGGAAACAACCATATCGGTATAGCCCTCAATTCCGTTTACAACACCCTTATTTGTATACTGCCACATATCGTATCTGCCGAAATAATCGGGCTTTTCGGTCTCAGGATAGGGCGGAGCTGTATAGCGGGCAAGCCATATCATAAAGTTATCTTCTAACCGCTCAGTTTCAAAAGCGGTACCTTGCTCAAGGTCGCTTTTAGAAGCATAAAACATCGGCTCATACCCTGCGCCCTTTACAGTATTTAAAAATGCAAAGGCATTATCGGTCCTCGCTTTAGCAGTGAGATTATACATTCTGCTGTCGGCATTATCAAATCCCTCACAGTCATAAACCACGGGATAGGAAATCTTATATCCTTTTATTAGCGAAACCGTCCATTCGGCTTCTTCCTTTGCTTCCTTGGTGTCTATTGCAGTAGAAAAGAAATAAACACCTACCAAAACGCCTGCCTTTTGCGCTTGCTGAATATTATAATCGGCATTAGAATCTTTATATAAAAGTCCGTTTTCTCCGCGATATCCCACACGGATTATTGCAAAATCAATTCCTGAGGCTTTAACCTTTTTCCAATCAATTTTACCCTGCCACTTAGAAACATCTATGCCGTTAGCTTTTCCTTTTTTCTGTGAAAGCTTATTTGCATCTATTTTTTGACCGTCATCTATCGTGTCTTCCGTGTTCTGAGGGTCTTTGCTATCGTCAGCCTCAGCAACATTGAAATTACCTATAGGTTTTGAAGATACAGGGTCTTTTTCCTGCTCTTTGCAACCTGCTAACGAAATCATCAATATTATAATAACAAAAGTTAAAATTCTTGTAAGTATAAGTTTCATAAAAGCCACCGCCTTTAGAACTGATTATACAGCAATCTAAACTATTGTCAAATTACAATTTTGTAAACCCGATATATTAAATTGACATAAGTACAAAATTTTATTATAATGAGTGTATAAATTATTCCTTTTAGAAAAGGCGGTTTTTAATATGATTAAACTCCAAAACGATAAAATCAATATTACAATAAGTGAACACGGTGCCGAGGTTATTGAGGGCAAAAAGGCAGACGGAAGTCACTTTATTTGGATGGGCGACGAGGCTAGTTGGAGCGACCATTCTCCCATCTTATTCCCCATCTGCGGAAAGCTTCTAGACGATGAATTCTTTTTTGAAGGCAAAAAATACAATTTAGGTTTTCACGGCTTTGCAAAGCACTCTGATTTCGAGGTTTTAGAAGCAAGTGACGAAACAGCACTTTTTTCTCTTAAATACAACGCTGACACCCTTAAAATGTATCCCTTTAAATTCGATTTCAGGGTTCGCTACACCCTTAAAGATAATACAGTAGAGGTAATTTTTGAAACTATAAATCTTGACGATAAACCGCTTTTCTTTTCTGCAGGTGCTCATGAGGGTTATTACCTAGAAGACGGAATTGAAAATTATTATGTAGAGTTCGATGAGCCCCAAACCCTTCACTCCTGCAAAATTACGGGCAAGCATATAAACGAAAATACAGAACCTGTTATAGAGAACTCAAAACACCTTGACTTTAAAGCAGATAAATATTGGCCCTATGATATTATTTTAAGAGATATAAACTTTTCTGCCGTAACTCTTTATAATTCAAAAGGCGAAAAAATGATAAGAGCAGAATTTAAGGGCTTTCCGAATTTGCTTTTCTGGAGTTACCCTCAACCGCAGTCCCGTTATGTTTGTATTGAACCCTGGTGCGGTCTGCCCGACTTTATAGGCGACAACAAAAACTTTGAAGAAAAGCGCGGTATTGTAAAGGTAGACGTCAAAAAATCATATACCCTTACCCACAGTTATACAGTCTATTAAATGTTAAAACCTCCGAAAGAAATTCTTTCGGAGGTTATTTTTATTTTTCTATTATGGGCTCTTTACCGTTTACGGTATCTTCGGTAATAATTATCTTTTTTATAGAGGTATCTGACGGGGTTACAAACATAATATCCTGTAAAACACCCTCGATAATTGAGCGAAGACCTCGAGCGCCCGTTTTTCTTTCAACAGTAAGCTCTGCAATCTTTAAAAGGGCATCGTCTGTAAAAATGAGCTCTACATTATCCATCTTAAAGAGTTCTTCATACTGTTTAATTACAGAGTTTTTAGGCTCTTTCATTATTCTGACTAAGGTTTCTTTATCCATACCCTTAAGACAGGTTATAACAGGAAGTCTGCCCACAAGCTCAGGAATAAGACCGAATTTTACCAAATCCTGATGGGTAGCGTTCATACAAAGCGCCTCGGCTTCAAGGCTTTTAGGCGATTTTACCTCTGCGCCAAAGCCCAAGCTTCCCTTACCCATACGCTTTTCGATTATCTTTTCAATTCCGTCAAAAGCGCCTGCACAGATAAAGAGAATATTTGTAGTATCAATCTGTATGAACTCCTGCTGAGGATGCTTTCTGCCGCCCTGAGGGGGAACATTAGAAACGGTACCCTCTAAAATCTTAAGAAGTGCCTGCTGAACACCCTCACCGCTTACATCACGGGTAATAGATGTATTTTCAGACTTTCTTGCTATCTTATCAATTTCGTCAACATATATAATGCCGCGCTCTGCCTTTTCAACATCAAAATCTGCCGCCTGAATAAGACGAAGCAGTATGTTCTCAACATCCTCGCCTACATATCCCGCTTCGGTAAGGGTTGTAGCGTCGGTAATAGCAATCGGCACATCAAGAGCCTTTGCAAGAGTTTGAGCCAATAGTGTTTTGCCGACACCCGTAGGGCCTAAAAGCAAAACATTACTTTTGCCAAGCTCAACATCGCTGTTATCCCCTTTAAATATGCGCTTATAATGATTATAAACCGCAACAGACAGGGTCTTTTTAGCCTCATCCTGACCGATTACATATTGGTCAAGATGAGCCTTGATTTCCTGTGGGGTGGGAAGTTTCGGGGGTTGTTTATCCTTTTTACCCTTTGCGTTTTTCTTTGAGAGATTTTCATCGTCAAACAAAAGGGAATTACAAAAGGATATACAACTATCGCAAATATAAACACCCGGTCCCTCTATAAGACGAGCAACCTCGTCCTGCGATTTACCGCAAAAGGAACAACAGATTTCCTTTTCAGTTTCCTTATGCATTATCCTACCTCTTATCTTTTAGCAATAACCTTGTCTATAAGACCGTACTCTGCAGCCTCTGCAGCCGACATAAAGTTATCGCGCTCTGTATCGCGCTCAATTTCCTCTAAGGGACGGCCTGTGTTCTCAGCTAAAATAGCGTTTAACTTGCTTCTTGTTTTCTCAATATGGCGAGCGTGAATTAAAATATCGGTAGCCTGACCCTTTGCAGAGCCTAAGGGCTGATGAATCATAATCTCACTGTTAGGAAGAGCAAAACGCTTACCCTTAGCACCTGCTGACAAAAGGAATGCACCCATAGAAGCTGCCATTCCGAGACAGATTGTGCTGACATCACATTTGATATACTGCATTGTATCGTAAATTGCAAGACCTGCTGATACAGAACCGCCTGGGCTATTGATATAAAAGCTTATATCTTTATCGGGGTCCTGACCTTCAAGATAAAGCATCTGTGCTATAACAATACTAGCCGATGCATCGTCTACCTGGTCATTAAGCATAATAATGCGGTCATTTAAAAGGCGGGAGAATATATCATAAGAACGCTCGCCTCTGCCTGTTTGTTCTACAACATAAGGTACTAAACTCATATCCATAACGATTTCCTCCTATAATGTTAATTATTAACAAATACTCAAATTTGTAAACAAGCGTAACGAAAAAACTTCCGCTACGCTTTTTTACCCTCAATATTTAAAGGTCACCGATTACTCGGCAGCTTCTTCTGCCTTTTTCTCCTCAGTTGCCTTTTTGGTAGTGGTTTTCTTTGCGGTAGTCTTTTTGGTTGTGGTGGTTTTCTTAGCAGCAGGCTTCTTTTCTGCCTTCTCTGTCTTCTCAACAACCTCTGTAATTACCGCATTTTCCTTAATAAAGTCAATAGCCTTGCCTACTGCGATATCCTTTTCGAGTTCGCTTGCAGGAATTGCTGCCTTAACCTTATCAACCTCCATACCGTAGCCCTCAGCAAGCTTTGCATACTGCTCGTTGATTGCCTCCTCGTCAGCCTTGATGCCTTCGAGCTCAACAATCTTCTCAAGTGCTAAGCGGAACTTAACCTGCTGTTCTGCTTGGGGACGGAAGGATTTTTTGAAGTCCTCAATAGAGCTGTTTGTATACTTTAAGTATGTTTCAAGGTTCATACCCTGCATCTGTAAGCGGTATGCAAACTCTTCAACAGACTGATTTAAACGGTTTTCGAACATAGCCTCAGGAATTTCACCCTTGATGCCTTCAACAATCTGAGCTACAAGGTCGTTCTCAACCTCTTCGTCACTAGCCTTTGTCTTGCGGTCAAAAATTTTCTTTTCGATGTCAGCCTTTAACTCGTCTAATGTATCAAATTCGCTTACATCCTTAGCAAACTCATCATCTGCTACAGGTAACTCACGGAACTTGATTTCGTGAAGCTTAATCTTGAAAACAGCTTCTTTACCTGCAAGCTCTTCTGCACCGTACTCTGTGGGGAATGTAACGGTGATATCAAATTCCTCACCGATATTCTTGCCTTCAATCTGCTCTTCAAAGCCGGGGATAAACTGACCTGAGCCGAGCTCTAAGTTCTGCTTTTCTGCCTTGCCGCCTGCAAATGCAACGCCATCAACAAAGCCTTCATAATCGATAAGAACGGTATCTCCCTTAGCTGCTGCTCTATCCTCAACAGATACCATACGGGCATTACGCTGTACCATATTGTTAAGCTCTGCCTCAACCTCTGCGCCCTCAACCTTAACAGCAAGACGCTCAGCCTTAAGACCCTTGTAGTTTGAAAGCTCGATTTCAGGATAGGTTGTAACGCTAACCTTGAATACAACGCCGTCTTCCTTAGAAATGGAAACTAAATCAAAATCCATTTTATCATTGATTACATTAAGACCGGACTCTTCGATAGCGCCCTCAACAACATCATTATAAAGAAGATTTAAAGCATCTTCATAGAAAACTTCCTTGCCGTAGTATGTCTCAACGAAGTTTAAGGGAGCCTTACCCTTTCTGAAACCAGGAACAGCAATCTTCTTAGCGTTCTTGCGATAAGCTTCCTTTATCGCATTTCTGAAAGTTTCTCCGTCGATTACAATTTCAAGCTGATGTCTATTCACATCAAGTTTTTTTGTTTCTTTTAAAGCCATTTTTTTAACCTCCGCAAAAATGCAAATTACAAAATTTAATATCTTCGTCCACTAGCAGACATTTACGTCTTATTATATCATACACTTTCAAAAATTTCCACTAAATTTTTAATAAAAAACCAATTTTTCAATTTTTCACATATTAATCAATGAAAACGGGCGTAAAATCTACACAATCGCAAGAAATAAGCCGCATTTCTATGCCCTCATACTCACTCGGTGCATAAATTTTACCGCTACCGTGAATATGTCCGTAATAAATTCTCTTTATTTCGTGCTTTTTAAGAATATCAATTATAGGTCTGCAAACATAATCTCTGTAAACAGGGGGATAATGCAGAAAGACTACAATTTCATTTATCGGTATATTCTTTTCCTCTGCAAATTTTTTAGCAGAATTAATTGATAACTCAAGTCTTCCACATTCGCGGCGAATTATCTTTTCGTCAACCTCGCCGCTGCCGTCATAAACCCAGCCTCTGCTGCCGCAAACAAAAAATTTTTCAAAATAAAAACTGTTATTAAAAAGAATATCTATAGTATCAAATTTATTTTCTTCTAAAAACGCCTTGATTTTTTTAAAAGTACTCCACCAAAAATCGTGATTTCCCTTTAAAATTATTTTTTTACCGGGAAGTGAATTTATAAAGCGAAAATCTTCTACTGCCTCTTCGAGCTTTAGCGCCCAACTTAAATCTCCCGGTAAAATTACGGTGTCATTTTCCTTTACAAGCCGCTTCCAATTAGCCGCTATTCGCTCGGTATGATTATCCCAACCTCTGAAAACATTCATAGGCTTATCGGCACCAAAAGACAAATGCAAATCGGAAATTGCATAAACGCTCAAAAAAAGACACCTCCTTTTAAAATTTTGAATACTAAACTGTTTTTGAGAGATACTAAAACTGACCTGAAAATAAGGTCGGAAAGGATTGGAAATTATGTCAGAATGTAAAACCGAAGCTTGTGTTGCTTGTAATGTAAAGAACTGTATGTACCATAATTCTAATGACACCTGCAACGCAGGAAGAATTCAGGTAGGCAATTTTTCCGCTTCCACACACGAGGAAACCTGTTGCGACACCTTTAAAGCAAAACAGTAACCTTAAAATAATATCCGGCTTTTGCCGGATATTATTTTTTATCTATATTTTTAATGCTGATTTTATAACATTTGGCATTTCTGTTTTATCACAAACAGTGCCGAAACGAACGGTAGCGTTCTCTAGAGCCGCAATAGGACTTGGAACACTTGTATTTGTAAACTCAGATAAAGCACGAACAATGCTAAACTCATCGCTCTCTGCATTATCACTAAGAGCAGAAAGAACACTCTTTGCAAACTTATAGGGAGATGCAGTAGAGGCAATTACTGTAGGAGTATTATCCCCTGTTTTTTCTACATATCCGTTGTAAACATTAACTGCCACAGCGGTATGAGTATCACAAAGATAACCGTACTTATCGAATGTTTCCTTGATTGTTGCAAGTGTTTGAGCATCATCACAGCAACCGCCGTAGAAAAGCTCTGAAAGTTTAGTTTTGATTTCATCATTTACTTCAAATGTGCCGTTATCCGAAAGGGACTTTTGAAGGGATGCTACCATCTTATCATCATTACCCGAAAGTTCGAAAAGCATACGCTCAAGGTTACTGGAAATCAGAATATCCATTGAGGGAGATATTGTTGTAAAGAACTCGCGGTTGCGGTCGTACTTGCCTGTATTTATAAAATCGGTAAGTACATTATTTGCGTTTGATGCACAGATAAGCTTCCTTATCGGCACGCCCATCTTTTTAGCATAATAAGCCGCTAAAATGTTACCGAAGTTGCCTGTAGGTACTACAACATTAAAGCCTGTATTATCAATTTCGGGGTTGGTTTTTAAAAGGTCGCAATAGGCAGAAACATAGTAGATTATCTGAGGAGCAAGTCTGCCCCAATTGATAGAGTTTGCGGAAGAAAACTGCATATTATTTTCTAAAAGCAAAGACTTCATATTAGCATCTGTAAAGATTTTCTTAACGCCTGTCTGAGCGTCGTCAAAATTACCCCTTATAGCAAAAACATTGACATTTTCGCCCTTTTGGGAGTCCATCTGAAGCTTCTGCATCGGGCTTACGCCGTCGCTAGGATAGAAAACAAGAATTTCTGTTCCCTCAACATCCTTAAAGCCCTCGAGAGCAGCCTTACCTGTATCGCCTGAGGTTGCAACAAGAATAACTGTTTTCTTGCCGTCTGCCACCTTTTTAGCAGAGGTGGTAAGAAGATAGGGTAAAAGCTGTAAAGCCAAATCCTTAAATGCACAGGTAGGACCGTGCCAAAGCTCTAATATGTTTATTTTATCGTCAAGTGCCACTAAGGGAGCAGGTTGTTCATTATCAAAACTACCCATATATGCGCCCTTTGCACAGTAATCTATTTCTTCATCTGTAAAGTCGTTTAAAAAGAGTTTTAAAATTTCCTTTGCTCTGCCAACATAATCGAGCTTTGAAATTCTATCAAAATCTGCTTTTGTAAGGGATACAAAAGTATCGGGCACGAAAAGACCGCCCTCTTCGGATATACCCTTAGCAATAGCCTCGGCAGCTGTAGCTTTTAAAGATTTATTTCTTGTACTTACATAATTCATTTTGTATTCCTCCGTAAATCCTTTAACTAAATTATTGTATAACATTCAGCCGCGTTTGTCAAAGAATTTAAGGGCATTTTTATAAAAAATCTTGCAAAGTATCTCTTTTTCTATGCCTTTACACTCCAAATACCGCCAAAGAGCAAAAATATCGGCAGAGGTTGACAGTTTTTTATCCATAATGCCGCCGTCAAAATCAGAGCCTATTGCGATATTGTTTTCAAGCCCCATATATAAAAGATGGCAGATATTCTCATAAAGAGATAAAAACACATCACCCTCTAAAAAATCGGGATAAAAGCAAAGCCCGATAATTCCGTCCTTTTCTGCTATAAGGCGTATCTGCTCATCACTTAAATTTCTTTTATGCTTCTTTATATCAAAGCAGTTAGAGTGGGAAGCTATCGAAAATTCAGCGCACTCTATAGCCTTATAAAAACTCTTTTTATTAAGATGCGATAAATCGGTAAAGATTTTAAGGGAATTTAAAGTGCCGATAATTTCTCTGCCGAATGGGGTAAGCCCCTTATCGCTATTCACTCCCCCTGCAATTTTATTTTCGCCGTTCCAAGTTAAAGTTATAGCCCTTATATCGTCAAGATAAAGCTCATACACCTTTTCCTTAGAGTCAATAAGCGAGCCTCCCTCTAATGTGAAATACGGAACGAGTGATATGGGTTTATTTTTTAGTTTTTCCTTTATATCCTTTAAAACCGCCTTATAAAAATCAAAAGGTGCTCTGCAGTCATCTCTTATGAAAACTGCAAAGCACTGCCTATAACAATTAAATTTGTCCACCGCCGATATCGAAAATGCTAAGGATTTATCAGATAGCGGTAGGTTTTCTGTGTAGCATCTGTACGCCGTATCACAGTGTAGGTCAAAAAAATGCAAAATATCACCTCAAAAAGCAGATTTTACATATTTTAGTTTGTATCCTACGGAATTATCAGGTCGGTTATAAACCGTAACCTCGGCGACATCAAACCTAGGGGCAAGGTCTACTTTTATTCGTGATAAAAAACCAAGTGCCGTTTTTCTTATGCGCTCAGCCTTATAAAAGTCAACCGCCTCTGCCCCGCTTACAAGCGAGTTTTCGGTACGGGTTTTAACCTCTACAAAGATAATTTCCGTTTTGGTCTCGGCTATTATATCTATTTCACCGAAACGGCTTTTGAAATTCCTCTTTATAACTATATACCCGTTTTTTCGTAAATATTCCGCTACCATCTCTTCGCCTAAAGCACCGAGCCTTTGAGCGTCTCTTTTATCATTATAATACATTTTTCAAAAATGACGGTCTATGTATTTCACAAATGCCGTACTCTTTTATTGCCTCATAGTGCGCCTTTGTGCCGTAGCCCTTGTGGGCTGCAAAGGAATACTGAGGATATTTTTTATCATATTCTAGCATTAGTCTATCCCTTGTAACCTTAGCAAGAATAGATGCCGCCGCTATAGAGCAGGATTTAAAATCACCCTTTACTACCGTTTCGGCAGGGATTTTTATATCTTTAGGCAGACGGTTACCGTCTATAAGTGCATAATCTGCCTTTAAAGATAACCCCTCTATTGCTCTGTTCATTGCAATAAAGGTAGCGCCTAAAATATTGTGTTCTTCTATTTCCTCTACAGTCGCAAAAGCTACTGAATACGCTATTGCCTTTTCTTTTATTATGGGAAAAAGCTGTTCGCGCTTTTTCTCGGTGAGCTTTTTAGAATCGTTAAGACCCTCAATAATAAGTCCCTCGGGCAGTATAACCGCCGCCGCACAAACAGGACCTGCAAGCGGACCTCTGCCTGCCTCATCTACACCGCAGACCGTGCGAAATCCCTTATTATATGCAGAAATTTCATATTCAAAATTCGGCATATTATCTTCCTTTCAGGCTCCTTTTCAGCCGTTAACCTCTTCAAGTGTAATTCTTCCGATTTTAAGGTTTCTGAATTCTTCAAGCACCATTGCTGCCGCTCTTTCGGTATCGGTATTGCCGCCCCTCATTCTCATTCCGCGCTTAAAACCGATTTCGGTTAATAAATCGTAGCCGTCGCGCTCTAAATCGAGTTCTCCATAACGGGCAGTCAACAGGTCGGGATACTTTTGCGCTAAAACCTCAAGCAACCTCATAGCGAGCATTTCGGTATCGGTAATTTTGTCGGACACAGCCCCCGTAAATGCTAAATTCTCGCCGACAGTTGCATCGTCAAACTTAGGCCAAAGAACACCGGGAGTGTCAAGAAGCTCTAACTGACGGTCGATAGTAAACCACTGATTTCCCCTTGTAACACCAGGTCTGTTTTCAACCTTCGCCTTGGTAACACCCGAAATTCTGTTTATAAAGGAAGATTTTCCAACATTCGGAATTCCTACTACCATAACGCGAAGCGGTTTTCCTACAAGTCCCTTTTGTTTATAGCTTTCAAGCTTTGGGGCTAAAACGGTTTTAACACTATCCTTAAATGTATTAAGGCCCTTTCCGCTTTTACAGTCAACAGGGATAGCTAGAGCCCCTGTACCCTTAAAATATTCTACCCATTCGGCAGTTTTCTTGGGGTCTGCCATATCGCACTTGTTAAGCAATACTATGAGCGGCTTTGTGCCGATAAGCTCCTTTAAAATAGGGTTTCTGCTACTCAAAGGAATTCTCGCGTCTACTACTTCTGCTACTGCATCAATAAGCTTTAACTGTTCAGCGATTTTTCTTTTTGTCTTGGTCATATGACCGGGGAACCACTGGATATTCATTTTTGCCGAATTTTTTTCGCCACTCATTTTATCACCCGCCTTTAAGGCCTAGTTCTTAAATTTTTCTATTATTGCGTCTACTATTCGTTCACTGGACAAGCCGTCACCATACGGATTAGCCGCCTTGCTCATCGCGTCATACGCCGATTTATCAGTAAGTAATTTTTTAGCCTCATTATAGATAGCCTCTTCCTCTGTGCCGACAAGCTTTAGTGTACCTGCATCAATTCCCTCCGGCCTTTCGGTGGTGTCACGCAAAACCAGTACGGGCTTACCTAAAGAGGGAGCCTCCTCCTGAACGCCGCCGCTATCCGACATTACCATAAAGCTCTTGTTCTGGAAATTATGGAAATCAAAAACCTCGAGTGGCTCTATTAATCTTACCCTATCACAACCGTCGAATATTTCGTGGGCGGTATCTCTTACTATTGGATTCATATGAATAGGATAAATCACCTTTACATCACTAAACTCGTCCACAATTCTTCTAATGGCCCTGAAAATATTTTTCATAGGCTCACCCAAGTTCTCGCGTCTGTGGGCGGTTACTAAAATCATTCTCTCGTCTTCATTTACCCAGTCGAGTTCAGGATGTGAATAATCTTCGCTTATAGTTGTTTTCATAGCGTCGATTACAGTATTGCCAGTTACATATATCTTTTCTTCAGGAAGATTTTGTTTTAATAAATTTTCTTTGCTTAAATTAGTGGGAGCAAAATACATATCGGTCATACAGTCTACCATTTGGCGATTCATTTCTTCGGGCCAGGGGCTGTATTTATCGTAGGTTCTGAGTCCTGCCTCTACATGACCGATAGCAACCTGATTATAAAATGCCGCAAGAGCACCTGCAAAGGTTGTTGTAGTATCACCGTGAACTAAAACGATATCGGGTTTTGCCTCTCTTATAACCTCTTCTACACCGTTTAGCGCACGGGTAGTAATATCTCCGAGAGTTTGTCCCTGTTTCATTATATTCAAATCATAATCGGGAGTAATATCGAATGTATCTAACACCTGGTCAAGCATTTCTCTATGTTGTGCCGTAACGCAAACAATGCTCTCGATTTCACTTCTCTTTTCAAGTTCCTTGACAAGTGGCGCCATCTTTATAGCCTCAGGTCTTGTACCAAAAAGGCTCATCACCTTAATCTTTTCCACAAAAAATCCCCCAATAATTATTTTTTACTTTCGATATTATATAATATTCAGTCTTACAAGTTCATCAACTAAACGCTCGCCGTTTTTACCGTCAGAAAATTCGTTGATTTTCTTATATCTTTCCTCATACTTTTCGTCCATTACATAATTCTTCTTTATAGCGTTTTCCACTTCATCTAACAATTCATTAACGCTATAAACAGGAACACCGTCACAGTTGGTTTCGTCAACGGGCGGAACTGCTCCGTAATTCTCAATCAAGTAATCTTTCTCTGCCCAATAGTAAATTATATATGCACCGCGATAGTGGGCGTCATATGATGCCGAAGAATAGTCTGTTATAAACACCTTGCAGTTTTCAAGACCTCTGTTTATATCCTTTTCGATTATATTTTCATAAGCAGGGTCAACATCAGCCAGACAGTCGGCAAACTTCGGATGGCAGGAAATAAGCAGTTTATCGAGCAAGCCTCTCTTTTCGAATTCCTTTATTGCTTCTATGCAGACCTTATAGTATGTAGTATCCTTTATTGTATCGGGATTCATAACAAGAGCCTCTTCCCAATGCCTATAGGTTAGCATAAACATAATCTTATCGGCATTCGAATTTTGATAACTTACATCGAACTTCGGAAGTCCGCACTTGATTAAATCCTCATCGGTAAAGCCTTTTTTATAAAACTGTGTTGCCTCTAAATCGGAAGAAATTACACTTTTATAATAGTTTGTATTTTCGTTGTCCTTTGAAAAACCTGCGGCGGCAATACCGTCAATCGGCTTTGAGAACATTATTCCGTGCTGTAAAAATACAAGCGGTTTTGTAGCAATTTCCTTGTTTATATTTCTAATGTAAAGTCTCGGATTAATAACATGGTTTGATAGTTCCGAAGAAACGAAATAGCGGCTAAGATAAATATAAAGATAATGCTTGAATGAATACTTTTTCACTACATTTTTAGGATAAGCGCTTTTCACCTTTTCAAAATCTCCGCTTCCCTTATTTATTACAAAGAAAACCTTTGCTTTTAGGTTTTTGCGCTCCATTATCTTGCTAAAGACATAATAACCTGACTCATTTGCCTTATTAGTTTCCTTTTCAAACATCAAAACAATATTTTTCTTGCCGATTATCTTAGATATAAAACAAGCAAGATTGTTTTTAAAAGTATTAACAAAGGTATACTCAGGTTGCATAACAATATTAACAATCTTGATACTGCTTGATTTTACGGTACTTCTTACAATTATATACCTATTGTCAATACGCTTACGGACATAGTAATTCATACCCGCGTGTCTTTTTCTTAAATGTATGGGTAATTTGTTTCCCTTTTTATCGCCGATGCAAACATTGTTATGTATCTCACCCGAAACAAAAACATCTTTAAGATTTACCTTAACAACGGCAAAGTGCTTAAATTTCCAAAACTTAAATGGCCTTTTTATCTGACCTACAATCTTATCATTTAGATAAACATTGTCACAGCCAGGAAATACATTTTCTATATCAGAATAAAGTCCCCAAAAGATTGCCTGTTTTTTAGTTAAAAGAGAAAAAAGAAGAGATTTTTTGCGCCAAGCCTTATTCAACTGATATGAAAAATATAATTTTCCATCTCTACAATAGACATAATAACGGCTTCCGTTAACTTCCAGTTTTTCATACCATGCTTTAGCAGATTTCCAGTTTTGCGATAAAGTTAAAACATGTTTTTCCTGAAACTCTGTTAAATCTGCGGTGAATTCCTTGCCGTCAACCGTAAAGGTTAAAAGTTCGGCGTCTTTTACCGTACTTTCTAAAAGACATACACTGTTCTTCATAACTTCTGCCCCTTTATTTCCCCTGTTTTAAGAATTTTTTATCCAAGTTTTCCGATTTTTTCAAATGGGAATATTCTGTAAACTGCGTGACCTAGAATGTATCTTGTATCTACCATACCTTCGTGACCTACTGTACTGTCGCGGCTATCCTTTGAATTGTTTCGGTTATCGCCCAACACAAAAACGCATCCCGGGGATACCGTTAAAGGAAATTCTACATCAAACTTTCTTGTTGTAGGCTCTAGTGCATAGGGCTCATCTAAAGCCTTGCCGTCTACATAAACAATTCCCTCTTCAAAATCAATATTAACTTCTTGGCCCTCGGTTGCGATTATTCTTTTGATAATCGGCAATTCTTCACTGTTAAGAGCAGAAACAGAGTTACTCTCATTACGGGAGATTACAACTATATCTCCTCTTTTTGGTGTGTAAAGGAAGTTTGTTATAATAACCCTCTCGCCGTTATGAAGCGTGTTCATCATTGAGGGACCGTCAATAGTAGCAACCCTGAAGAATAAAGTGAAAAGTATAACAACCGCTATAACAGCAGTAATTAAAACCTCAATCCACTCAAAAATCTCATTTACTACGGATTTTTTTACCGTTTTGGGTTCTTGCTCTATCTCAACAGCTTCACTGACTACAAACTTTTCGCAAAGATTATCAGAAGCTTCCCTTTTTTCGTTCTCGTTAAATTCGTTCAAAATAACACCGCCTGATTTAATAGCTTCAAAATTTTAGGTAAAATAAGCAAAAGGGGGCTAAGTATTTAAACTTGCCCCCTTTTTACTTCTTGAATTTTTGCTAAATTAGATTAATTCCTTAACCTTTGCAGCCTTACCAACACGGTCGCGTAAGTAATAAAGCTTAGCTCTGCGAACCTTACCTTTTCTTACAAGCTCAACCTTGGCTACGATGGGTGAATGAACGGGGAACACACGCTCCACGCCTACACCGTAGGATACACGGCGAACAGTAAAGGTTTCTGCGATACCGCTGTTGTTCTTAGCAATAACGGTTCCTTCGAAAACCTGAATTCTTTCTTTCTCGCCTTCCTTAATTCTTACATGCACCTTTACTGTGCTACCGATAATAATCTCAGGAGCGTCAGCCTTGAGCATGCCTGCTGTTAATTCTTTTACAGCGTCCATTTAATTTTCCTCCTTAATTTTCCGAGATGTTCGTAATGTCAAAAGCAACAGAGGACCATCCGCTTCAAT
>CAYXID010000006.1:49816-51076 GCA_964465535.1 uncultured Ruminococcus sp. | reverse complement strand
CGATTTTGTGTGTTGTATGCCTCAACCGGTGCTTTTTATTGCACTGCCAAAGGGGCGATTTCGGGGTAAAAATAGGCGTAGTTCTACGAAAAATTCTAATAGACTTTTCAAAAAATCCATTAGAACTCGGCAAAATCGGAGAAGACTTTTAGACCCTGATTTTCACTGTGTTTTTTGCTATAAAAATTAAAAAAGCCCTGAAAACATCGGGGTTTTCGGGGTTCTCACTATTGCCTTTATCTTCCGTTAAATTCCGCCAAGTTCGTTTCTTGACACTTGACTCGAAATCAGTTAGCGCGCAAGCGCCCGCGAGTTCGAATCTCGCCGTCTCCGCCAGATAAACCGCAATCTTATGATTGCGGTTGTTTTATTTTTGTGGTATAATTTTATAAAGCAATTTTGGTTTTGGAGTGATTCTATTTGACGCGTGAAAAGTTTAAAATATTACACAGCGAACTGATTATGTACTGTCAGTGCATAGAGTTTGATTTAAAGCGTATTTATTCGGGTATGTCGGGCGGAGATTTTGAGGACAGTATGGACATGCTCGAAAAATCAAATTTCGGCAGCACTTTAAAGCAACTCAAAAGATTGGATTTTAGTGACGGCAAATTGGATTTATCCGAATCGTATTATGACCTTTTAAATGAAATTCGTGAAATCCGCAATTATTGGTGTCATCAGTGCTACATTGATTATGTTTATATTCCCGATGCCCGTCGTAGAGAAAACGAGTTTCAAAAACTTGCGCGCAGACTTGTCAATGAGAACAACCGATTACATAAAATTCATCGCAGAGTTGAAAGCATTTATATAAACGAATATAAGAAATAAATCTTCTCCTTGAAGGCTTGGGCTTTCAGGGAGAATTCTTTTGTTTATATATCACAATTTATGCTTTTCACTTTTTCGCTTTATTGCGGTAAAATTTTACTTGCAAAACCATCAAAAATTTTGTATAATATTATTTGTATATTATATATGACATTTACAATATATTTAGGAGGAAAAATTATGAAACGCATTATTGCAATTTTAATGGTGCTCGCAATGGTATTTTCATTAGCAGCATGCTCAGGCGGTACAACCGCTATGACAATGGGTACCGGTGGTACTGCAGGTACATATTACGGCTACGGCGGTATACTTGGTAATCAAATTAAATCTTCTGCAGGAATTACAGTTAACGTAGTTTCTACTGACGGTTCAAAGGCAAACATTCTCGGTATTGATGCCGGCAACTATCAGCTTGGTACTGTT
>CAYXID010000006.1:0-49806 GCA_964465535.1 uncultured Ruminococcus sp. | reverse complement strand
CTGACGTTATGGCTTACGGTTGGGAAGGTTTACGCTCTTTCGAGAAGGAAGGCAAGCTTGATTCTTTCCGTGTTATCGGCGGTTTATACGCAGAAGCCGTTCAGCTTGTAACTATGGACCCCGCAATCAAGTCCGTTGCAGACCTTAAGGATAAAAAGGTTTCTATCGGTGCTGCAGGCTCAGGCGTTTACTTCAACGCTATCGATATTCTTGCTGCTGCAGGTTTATCTGAAAAAGACATTCGTCCTCAGTATCAGTCATTCGCTGATTCTGCAGATGCTCTTAAAGACGGTAAGATTGATGCAGCTTTCATCGTAGCAGGCGCTCCTACACCCGCTATTCAGGAGCTTTGCACAACTTCTGATGCATATCTTGTTCCTATCGACGGCGATGTTGCACAGAAACTTATGCAGGATTCTCCCTACTACACAACATACAAAATCCCCGCAGGTACTTATGACGGACAGACTGCTGAAGTAACTACTGTTACTGTAAAAGCAACCTTAATCGTAAGCGCTTCTGCTTCTGAAGATGATGTATACAACATCACAAAGGCTATCTTCAACAATATCGATGCTATTACCGAAGCACATGCAAAGGGTGCAGAACTTTCTCTTGAAAATGCCACCGAAGGTATCACTGTTCCTTTCCACGCAGGCGCTGCTAAGTATTTCAAGGAAAAAGGCGTTACTGTAGAGACTAAGTAATTATCTTTTAATTGATTTTATCGCTTGGCTGCAGTCAGGTAACTGCAGCCAAGTTTCTTATTATTTTAAAGGGAGGTACTTATGGCATTCTTTAAGAAAAAAAACGCACCCGAAACAAACGAGCCTATGAATCTCGATGATGTTATGAAAAAGTTTGACCGTGAGTCTAACACTCGTGTGTGGGTCGGCTTTCCAAAAACTGTTGTTACTTGCATTTTGGCAACCTTTTCCCTATTCTGCATATACGTAACTTTATTTGCAACCTGGCTTGATGAAGTACGCCTTACATCCTTCATGGCTTTTATTATGTTAATAGGATATTTGGTGTTCCCTGCAAGAAAAGGTATACAGAAAACAAACTATATGCCGTGGTATGATATTATACTCATGGTTTTGGGCTCAGGCTCATTTTTATACTTCTGCATAAATGCAACCCAAATCGTATCACGTTTTAAAATTACACCTTTTGAGGTTGTTGTAGGTATAATAGGAATTTTATGTCTGGCAGAACTTTGCCGCAGAAGTGTTGGTTTACCAATTCTGTTTGTTGCTGGTGCTTTACTTATCTACGCACTTATTTGGGGCTCAACTAACCCTAGTATTATTGCTAGGATAACCGAAAATGTTCGTGTTCTGTTCTACTCAAAAGAAGGTATTCTTTCAACACCTATCAATGTTTGTTCAAAATACATTGTGATGTTTATAATATTCGGTGCTTTTCTTGAGCGTACAGGTATTGCCGATTTCTTTATTGAAATTGCAAACGCCCTTGTTGGACGCTTTTCAGGCGGTCCTGCTAAGGTTGCAGTTGTTGCCTCTGCACTTGAGGGTATGGTTTCAGGCTCCTCTGTTGCCAACACAGTAGGCTCAGGTGCTGTCACCATTCCGCTTATGAAGAGAACAGGATATAAACCTGAATTTGCTGCTGCTGCAGAAGCCGCGGCTTCTACCGGCGGACAGATTATGCCCCCTATAATGGGCGCTGCTGCATTCCTTATGGCAGAAACAGTCGGTGTTCCCTATTCCAATATTGTTATAAAGGCAATTTTACCCGCAGTGCTTTACTTTACAGGTGTATTCATAACTGTTCACCTTGAAGCTAAAAAAGAAGGACTTCGCGGTCTTACCCGTGAAGAGCTTCCCCGTTTAAAGCCTCTTCTTAAGCAAACATATTTATTGTTCCCGTTGTTGCTTCTTATCTACCTTGTAGGTACAAGCACACGCTCTATTGCTTATGCCGCTGCAATCGCTATCGTAGCTGCAATAGTTGTAAGCTTGTTTAACAAAGAGCATCGCATTACACCCAAGCGCTTACTTGAAGCCTTAGCGGCAGGCGGTCAAGGAATGATTACTGTTGCTGCGGCTTGCGGCGTTGCGGGAATTGTTGCCGGTATTATCGGTGTTACAGGTCTTGCCTTTATGCTCTTTAACGGCATAGTAGCACTTGCAGGAAATCAGGTAATCATAGCATTATTCCTGACAATGCTTTGTTGTATTGTTCTCGGTATGGGTGTTCCTACAACTGCAAACTATTGCATTATGGCAGCCACCTGTGCTCCAATATTAGTACAGATGGGCATTCCTATGATTGCGGCCCACTTCTTTGTTTTCTATTTTGGTATCGTTGCAGACTTAACTCCCCCTGTTGCATTAGCGGCCTACGCCGGTGCAGCAATTGCTCAGGCAAACCCGATAAAGACTGCATTTACCTCTACAAAACTTGCTATCGGCGCATTTATAGTTCCTTATGTGTTTGCCCTTAACCCCGCAATGTTATTTATTGATACTTCATTCTTTGAGGTTGTTTTAATTTGCATTACCTCGCTTATAGGTATCTTTGGTGTATCAACATCTCTTGAGGGATACTTCCTACACCATATGCGTTGGTATGAAAGAATACTTACTGCGGTTGGCGGACTACTCCTTATATATCCCGGTATTGTAACCGATGTTATTGGTCTGGCACTTGTTGGCGCAACACTCTTAATTCAGTTATTAACAAAGAAAAAGCTTTCAAACGCTACAGTTTAATTAATTTTAAGCACAAAGAAGCACCACCTTTAAGGTGGTGCTTCTTCTTTTAGGTTTTATATTTCTTCTGTAATCTCAGCATTTTCTTCGGGTAATGCTTCCACAATTTCGATTTCTATTTCTTCTGCTTTATTAACAACATACTTTTTCAAAAGTATGTATCCTGCGATAAACATTGCACAAAGCAGGAACAATATTACAAGACCAACAATAAGACCGCTACTGTATACTTTTATTACAGAATCAATAACGGTTTTATTTATATTTGCCATTTCTGTGATAAGACCTCTTACAAGCTTACTTCCAATGAAAACAGTAATAGTTGTTACGATTATAGCCGCAAGACCTGTATCAACACCGAGCCACAAAAGAGCGTTGAAATTCCTAAAGCGACAAGCATAGATAAGACCTGCAAATACAAGGGCAATAGCAATCAATATTATAGTCATTGTAGGGCTTAGAATAGTTTTAATAACCTCAGCACCCTAAACCTCCATAACACTTACAAATTCTTTTGGGTCAGGGATACTTTTAGCAAGGTCCTCGGCGCTTTCATCTACTGCTTTGAGTATTTCGGATTTTAGTTTTTTAACATCATTATCTTTTAGTTCTTCTTTAGAAGCAGATTTTACAATCTCGGTAATTTCATCAATATTATCGTTTACAATTTTCTTAATTGTATCAGCAGTTATACTGCTCTTCTCTATTTTCTTGCCCGTTAATACGGCTGAAATATCCTCTGCAAAAAGTTCAATTATCTCCCCTGCGGCTTTACTTGAGATAAGCTCATTCATAACCTCAGCAGGAATTCCGAACTCCTCTTTTGAAGATTCAACTTCGGTATTTTGGGTCATTAGTTCCTTATAATCAATTGCCTGAACTAATGTTACAAGTTTTTTAGGTTTTGTTATAGATGTAGCGGATGTAAAAACGGGTATCACAATACACATAATAACAAGAAATATACTTAAAAATGCCGCTAAGATGGCGGTAATTACATTTACCGCAGTGCTTTGCTTTTTCATAATTACTCTCTCCTTAATATAAAAATATCGTTCTTTTTAAATCCGTTTTTTAACTGTTCTTTTCAAGTCTTTGGTCTAGTCTCTTATTTCTGAAATACAGGATTAAATCAATTCCTACCATAATAAGATTAAGAACATAGAAAAACAGCACATACCATTTTTCAGCAAAGCTTGCCATATAAGCTTCATTTAGAAATTTAGAGCTTATACCCGCTATGTATCCTAAGAATATAAGACATAAAAAGCTCAGGCTTTTACCCTTGGTAGTTCTTGCTTTATATGATTTAATAACATTTAGCGGCCAAGATACCCCAAAGCTCACAATCATTAATATTTCTAAAATTTCCGACATTTTTTCACCTGATTTCTATAAATTTTATTCGCAACGATTTATAAAACTCCACCATTAATAATCATATTATCATATTCGACAAAAAATAGCAACGCTTTATAAAAAATTGAATTCAAATCTTAAAGGGAAAAAAGCACCACTATTAAAAGCGGTGCTTTTATTGTTTTGTGTATTTATCAAAGCCTTTTGTGGTTTTAATATTGCCGTCGTTGAAAAGCCATAAAACCTCAACATCAGAAAGATTTTCAACTAGCTTTAATCCCTCATCATAATCCATTGTAAAAAGGGCTGTTGATAACGCGTCAGCAAGACCTGAGTCTTTAGCCACCACAGAAACAAGCCTGAAATATTCGCTAGGCATTAAGGTATCGGGGTCAATAATGTGATGATAGTCCTTGCCGTCCACTGTATAAAACCTTTGATATGAGCCACTTGTAACAACTGCTTCATCAGAAATTTGAAGATATTTTAAATATCCGTCTTCATCCCCTTTAGCGTCAGGATTTTCAATGCCTACAGTCCATTTACCGTCAGGCTTTTCACCTACCGCCTTAACATTCCCCCCGACATTTATTACATAACCACTTACTCCGTCCTCCTTTAAAGCCTCTGCAATCCTTTCAACCGCATATCCTTTAGCAACGGCACCTACATCGAGCAGAATTTCATTGTCAATAATTGAAACAGTCGAGTTTTCTTTATCAACAATAACCTTTGAGATATCAGTATGTTCAGCCGCCGATAAAAGCAATGCTTTTTCAGGAATTTGAGCCTTTTCGGGATTATTAAGTGCATTAGTTCTGTAATTATGCCAAACAGATAAAACACTACCCATAGCTATGTTTGTTTTTCCATTTGTAAGGATATACATTTCTTTTGAAAAAAGCAATAAATCAATGATTTTTTCATTTAATTTTATATTGCTTTTTTCTTTCCCTTTATTATTCAGGCTATAAAGGTTTTCTTCCTTTATGGTATTGCCATAAATGGTATAAAGGTTATGATATTCTGCTAAAAGGGTTTTAATCTTTTTTACCCTATTATCGAACTCTTTTTTTGTTTTTTCATATCCCGTAATGGTGGTAACAGTATCAAAGTAATCGAAACTATACTCTGTAAACTTCTCGGGTTTAACCTGACAAGACGAGAGCGAAAATACAATTGCGGCTACCAAAAATAGTGAAACAAATTTTTTCTTCAAAATATTCACCAAACTAACATTAATGGGACAATAAATGTCCCCTCAAAATTTACTGTTTATTTGTTTATTGCCTTAACGGTTGCCTTTATAAAATCAGAAACAGCGATTGTGCAACCTGCTTTTTGAAGTTCATCAGAAGGAGTAGCATTTTCGGTTTCAAGCTTTAGAATTTCTTCTGCAGACTTGCCAACAACTATCTTGTCATATTCGTCTGCCTGCTCATACCATTCTTTCTTTGCGCCGCCGTATGCTTTCATACCATAGCTATCGCCTTTATCACGCTTGGTTTCTAAATCAACCTTTTGGGTAGTGGTTTTGCCTGTATTATCAAAGGAAGCAGCGCCCTGTACTGCATCAGTAACGGATTTTAAAACCTTATTATTGCTATCAAGCAAAACTGCCGAGAAGGTTGTCATTATTTCGTTTGTACCTGCTTCCTTATCGGTAGCATCCTTTGCGCTTGACTTTGATGTAACCATAGCTACGCTTACCTTAGCATTTGCATCGGCGTCTGTTCTTTTAGCAGAAACAGCAGCTTTTTCAAGTACTTTTACAAAATCGCTGATTACGATTGTACAACCGGCATTAATCACATCGTCATTTCCCTTGCCGTTAGTAGCCACAAGAGATTTAACCTCTCTTAAGGTTTTACCCTTAATGAGTGCTAAAAAGGCATCAGCCTGCTCATACCACTCTTTTGTAGCATTAGCATAAGCCTTCATACCGTAATCGTCGCCGAGTTCATACTTAGTTTTAAATTCACCAAGCTGTACTGCTTTGCCGTCCTTAGTGAAGCTAACTGTGCAGTCTGCAACATCTAAATCGGCATCAATAATTTTACCGCTTCTATCAAGCAGAACTGCTGCCACATTACTTGTCACCTTAGCGTTGCCGTCCTTATCGGCTGTAGCAGAATTTGCCTCGCTGATATAAGAATAAACTCCCATACCAAAACTAACATTACCGCTACCGGATCCACCGCATCCTGAAAGAGCAACGGTCATAAAGGTAGCAAATGCGAGCACAAGACATAATACTTTTTTCATAAAAATTCTCCTTTGTGTTTTTTATTTTAAAAAGGTAACTTAATTTTTTCTACATACTTTACCGACATAGCACCAAGAAGTCCTACAAGTGTTCCCGATATTACGCCCGAAACTATCAATACAACTGCATAGTATGCAATTTGCACCGTTTCGAGTAAAAATATTGCAACACAAATCTGAGCTAAATTATGTGCTACTCCTCCCGCAACGCTAACTCCAACTGTAGAGAAAGCTTTGATTTGCTTTAAAACAAACATAATTGCAAGGCTGAAAGCTGCCCCTGCAAGACTGTAAAGAAAGGTGACAAAATTGCCGAAAAGCAATGCAATCAAAACAATTCTTACAAGAGAAACTAAAGCTGCCTCTTTAATAGATGCTTTATATAGCAAAAAAATCACAATTATATTGGGGAGCCCAATTTTTATACCCGGCACTCCCGATATAATGGGCGGAAGTAAATGTTCAATGTAGGAAAGCACTAGGGCGAAAGAAGTTAAAAGCCCTAAAAACGCTACCTTTTTAGTTTTACTGTTCATAAATTCTCCGCTTTTTAACAATTTATTCCGTCGATAGCGGTTTAAACTATTCAGAGGTTATTGAAACGACTGTTTTATGTGGCAAACAAATTATGCTTTCCCCCACCTTTGATATCGCTCTATGGGATACACATATCTTATCAGGGCAGGTAGCGTCGCTTACATACACCTTGCCGTCTTTAATAACAACAGTGTTATAATTACCACTCTCTGCACCAAGCTTAATCGTTTTATCCACATTAAGCGAATAGGTTGCTTTTTCTTCCCCATCCACTAAAACGGTCACACAGTTTCCCTTTTCAGCGCCTAGAATGAAGACGACAAAGATTATTACCGCGACTATTATAAGAGCCGCACAAAGCAACAAATCATTTCTTAAAAACTTTCGTTTTTCCTCTTTTAAAGCCCTTTTCTCGTTAAGCATATTTACTCAACAATACAAGAGGTATAAAGGTCTATTTTCTTTATACAACCCGTAGGACAAACCTCTGCACAAATTCCGCAACCGACACATTTTGAATAATCAATTGATGCTAGATTATCCTCTACAGTTATCGCCTTATCGGGACAGTTGAGCTCGCATTTTTTACAGGCGATACAAGCGTTTTTACAAGCCTTTCTCGCAACTGCGCCCTTATCCTTACTGCTGCACATAACGGTAACCTTAGCGTCCTGTGGAAGAAGCTTTATAATGAGTTTCGGACAGGTTCTTGTACAAAGTCCGCAACCGATACAAATTCTTGTATCTACAACGGCAATACCGTCCTTAATACTGATTGCATTAGTAGGGCAAACATTTGCACAGTCACCGCAGCCGATACAACCGTATTTACACTCATTAGGTCCCGCATAAACCATTGAAGCCGCTTTACAGGTATAAACACCCTGATAGTCTGCTTTTTTGACTGCTGCCTCATTGTTTCCGTTACACTTAACAAATGCAACTAAGTCCTTTGGGGGTTCCACTTCAACACCCATAATATCCGAAATTGCTTTAGCCGTATCAACAGAGCCGGGAATACACAAATTAGGCGCTGCTTTACCCTCTGCTACAGCCTTTGCATAATCGTCGCAGCCTGTATATCCGCAAGCGCCGCAGTTTACACTAGGCAGACACTCACGAACCTTCATTTCGGTTTCATCCTGAGGCACATTGAAAAAATGAGCTGCTAGGACAAGAACTATACCTGCAATAACACCGATTGCTGTAACTATAATAAAAGCCATCAAAATATCATACATATAATTCTTACCCCCCCTTTAAGCAAACAGATTATCTACTATTCCTGCAAATCCGAAGAATGCAAGAGAGATAAAGGATGCTGCAATTAAGGTTACGGGCAAACCTCTAAAGGCCTCGGGAATGTTGCTCTCATCAATCTTTGAACGAATACCCGAGAAGAGCACCATTGCAAGTAGAAAACCTAAACCGCAACCAAGAGAGCTTACCATAGACTCTAAGAAAGTATAACCGTCTGTAATATTGTTGATGGTAACACCTAACACTGCACAGTTTGTTGTTATAAGCGGAAGATATACACCTAGGCTCTTATGAAGCGAGGGTATATTCTTCTTAAGGAAGATTTCTATAAACTGAACGAGTGTTGCTATTACAAGGATGAAAATGATTGTTTGCATATAACCTAAACCGTTTTTATCAAGAACATAATACTGTATAGGCCATGTTACCGCAGTTGCCACAAGCATAACAAAGATAACCGAAATACCCATACCTACTGCTTGATTGAGTTTTTTAGAAACTCCAAGGAAAGGACAAATTCCTAAAAATCTGCTTAAAACATAGTTATTTATAAGCACAGAGGACATTAAAATTACCACTAATGACTTAAAGGTATCCATTTTTAGTTGTCCTCCTTTGCTTTAAAATCTGCACAAAGTGTGGGGTTACAAAGCGCCTTTGAGGGACAACCCTCGCAAGAAAATTCTTTCTTTTTAATTGCCTTACCGTTTGTAAGTTTATTTACAAGGGCAATTAAAAGTCCGTAAACCAAAAGACCACCGGGCGGCTTTATAAAGAACTCAATTTTGTAATTTACCATAAAAGGAATATCAAATCCTGCAAAAGAGCCACTTCCAAGTACCTCTCTTACGGTAGCCATTGCTAAAAGGGCTATTGTAAAGCCAAGTCCCATACCTATACCATCAAGAGCCGATTTACCTACTGTATTCTTTCCTGCAAACATTTCAGCTCTGCCTAAAATTATACAGTTAACTGTAATAAGCGCCAAATATACTCCGAGCAGGTCGTACATATCGGGTAAATATGCGTGCATAAACATCTGAACTAAGGTTACAAATCCCGCAATTATAACTATATAGCAAGGAATTCTTGCGGTATCAGGAATTACTTTTCTTAAAAGCGATATAACCACATTAGAGCAAATCAAAACTGCAGCTGCCGCAAGTCCCATACCTATAGCGCCTATAACGGTTGTTGTAGTCGCGAGTGTAGGGCAGGTACCGAGTATTAAAACAAATACAGGGTTTTCTAAAAGGATGCCCTTTAAAAGAATTGAAAGATTACTGTTCTTTTTCATAATTTAAGCACCCTCCCCTTCTGCGCCATCACTGCTTAGCATCTTGAATGCTTCAAGGGCGTTTTTAATTGCGTCCTTATAAGCACCGGTTGTTTTTGTAGCACCGGCTATAGTATCTACCGAATCGATGGTAGCAATATCTGTTCCTACCAAATTTTCTCCGTAGGTATGCTCATACCCTAAGGTTTCGGCAGAACTTATACAGGTAGTGCCCGTAACCTTACCGTCATTTCCAACACCGCACATAATAATAAAGTTAGACGCATAGCCTGCGGTTGAAAGCTTAAATACATAGCCGCCGCTTACCTCTTTATAAATTTCGGTTATAGAAGCGGGTAAAAGAGCATCGAAATCAGCAAAATCAAGCTGTTCAAAATCTTCGCCTTCAGGCATAACTACCTTAAGAGACTGATTTACAGCTTCATTCTCTTTTTCTTTAATTATAGGTGCAGTAACAGCATTACCAACCGCTAAAAGCACGGCAATAACTGCACATATAAGACTGAGGGCTACAACTGTTTTTATATAATTTTTCATTTTTTATAGCCTCCAAACAGTCTTCTTTTTGTCCAAACCTCAATATAGGGGTCAAGAATATTTGCAAGAAGTATCGCAAAAGACACACCCTCGGGATAAACGCCCCAAAAACGAATAAGTACAGTCATAAGTCCTGCAAAAATACCGAAGACAAGCTTTCCTAAATCGCTTGAGGGTGAGGTTGTATAATCGGTAGCCATAAATATAGCACCGATGAAAAGTCCACCCGACATTATTGAAGAGAGGGCTGTATAAATATCAAAATCTACCAAAACAAAGGTTAAAATAAATGTTGTAGCGATAAATGCCACGGGGATATGCCAAGTGATTACTCTGCGGATAAGAAGATACACGCCGCCAATAAGTAGCGCTAAAACGCAGGTTTCACCGATTGCACCGCCGCGAATACCTAAAAACAAATCGACAAGTGGTGGTGCAAAACCGCCCTCTTTTAAAACAACAAGAGGTGTTGCGGTTGAAATTGTATCAAGAATTGGGAAGGCGGGTGTTGCCATAGCACCGAAAGCTATAAGCATAAACACACGAGCGGCAATAGCAGGGTTAAACAAATTTTTACCGATACCGCCAAATATGCATTTTACAACTAAAATTGCAAAAATGCTACCAATCGCTGCTTGCCAAAGCGGAATGTTAGCGGGCAAATTAAGTCCCAAAAGAACGCCTGTAACAACCGCACTTAAATCGCCTATTGTTTGCTTTGCCTTGATTACGACATTAAACAAAAACTCGGTCAAAAGACAAACGGCAACGCAGAGAGCTACAACAAGCAATGCACGAAGGCCAAAAAGCAGAGTACCTGCAATTACTGCGGGTAAAAGAGCAATAACCACATCAAGCATAATCCGCTTAGTTGTTGTAGGACAAAGTATATGCGGAGAAACTGAAATATTAAGTTTTGAATCCATTATTGCTTCTCCTCCTCTTTTTTCTTCAAATATTCTTTTAAAACGCCTTTGGCGAGTTTATTATTTTGTACAAGTGGTCTCTTTGCGGGGCAAACATAGGAACAACAGCCACATTCCATACAAAGATTTGTTCCCAATTTTTCTAAAGCCTCCATATCGTTGTTGCGTACGGCTTTAGCAATAAGGGGCGGGTTTATTCCGAAAGGACAGTTATTGGCACAAGAGCCGCAGCTTATACAAGCGGTAGCCTCGGGCAAAATAGCGTCCTTTGCCTTGAAGGCAAGTATTGCATTAGTATTCTTTAAAACAGGAGCATCAGCGGACGGAACAGAAATTCCCATCATTGGACCGCCATATATAATCTTTTTCGGCTCCTCTGAAAATCCACCGCAGAACTCAAAGACATCAGAAAGTGCAGTACCGATGGGTGCTATCACATTCATCGGTGTTTTTACAGCGCTACCGTCAACCGTTATACACTTACTTACAAGCGGTATACCTGTTTTAAGATATGCACCAATTGTAGCAACTGTAGTAGAGTTAATTACTACGCAGCCAACATCAATAGGAAGCTTACCCTCGGGTATCTGTTTTCCTGTAATATGATAGGTTAAAACCTTTTCGCCGCCCTGTGGATAAATACTCGGAAGCACCTTAACGGTAAAATTCCCTGTCTCCTTAGCAAGCTTCTGCATAGCTTTTATTGCACTGGGTTTATTCTTTTCTATGCCGATAATTATTTTCTTAGGTTCAAGGTATTTTTTTAGAGCTGCTATACCATCTGCGATATCCTCTGTTCTGTCGGTCATAGTAACAGAATCACTTGTGATATAGGGTTCACACTCAGCACCGTTAATCAGTAACTCTTCTATAGGTGCGGTTGTATTAAGCTTTACAAAGGTTGGAAAACCTGCACCGCCAAGGCCTACAATACCGCTTAACTTTACAGCCTCAATAAACTCTTCCTTTGAAGAAATTACGGGAGGTACAATTTCGGGGTCAAGCTGCATTTCGCCGTCCGACTCTATAATAACAGCAGGAACTTCTTGTCCGCTTGAAACCAAGATATCTGAAATTTTAGTGACAGTACCCGAAACGCTTGAATATACAGGAGAAGAAACAAAACCGTTCGCTTCAGCCACGAGAGTTCCCACAAACACCTTATCACCCGGTTTTACTACTACCGTTGCAGGTTTGCCTATATGCATAGATACAGGCAATGTAACCGTACGGGGCGGGTCCATTTTAACCGCGGTCATATTAGCGGTGTTTTTTCTGTGCGGAGTATGCACTCCTCTTAAGGAAAAAGCCATACCTTTAAAACCTACCTTTATATTTAATGAACAAAACATTGACATAAAAATCACAAATCAACAAATGATATACAAAGATTTTTACACAGAATAATTATACATTTTATCGAGTATTATGTCAATCTTTTATAATATTCACTTTTCTTAATTATTTCCCGATAAAGTCCCTTAATTCCTAAAGGCTGATAAACAAAAAAACAGTGCGGTTTTGCCGCACTGCATTTTTGCTATTTAAAATTTATACAAATACTTTCCGAAGATATATATCGGCACAGCCGCCCATCCGTGACAAAGGCTGCCCGCCTTTTCAAAATCGTCAGCCCCAAGTTCAGTTTCCCAGAAGGTCTGACAACCCTTATCAATCATAGTACCCCATTTCTTTTCTATGTCATTAATAACATAATCGAGATTACTTTCATCGGCTCTAATAAGAGCGTCATACACATAGATGGTCATTGAAAGTGTTGTAGAAATAAAGTCACCCTTTTTAATATGCTCTGTAATAGCTTTAACCTTTTCTTGAGGTACAGCGTTTACAAAAAGCATAAGACCTTGTGTTAACTCGTGGGTTGGTTTTTCTGAAAGTCTGGTACTATATGCTAAATATTCCTCACACCAGAAGGCTTCATCCATTCTGCGATTGAGATTTAAACTGTAATTTTGATATTCTTCTGCTAAATCGTTCTTTCCGAGCTTTTCGCAAAGCTTTGAAAAACAGAAGTAAGCATCCGAAACAAAAGCGTTAAGGGGTAATTCGTAAACATCCTCAGTGAGTACGGCAAAATCGTCAAATTCGTCGCCCATGCCGTCAAGACCTTTTTTCCACTCATAGAAATTCCAATTACCCTCCCCCTTATATGAAGGGATAAGTCCGTTTTCTGAAACCCTATTTAAAAATCCGTCTACGATTTTTTTGAGGACATCAAAAAGCTCATCGGCTAGGTCTACATCCTTTGAATACAAAACATATTCATAAATCTGACGCACAAAAACCGCTGTAAAACAAGGAATATTAACTATAACCTTACCTGGTGGGCAAAGGTCTAAGAGGCCGTCCTCTTTTAAGGAATGTGCTATAAGTCTGAAATTTGCCTTTGGAAATTCATACTCAGAAAAGGCATAATATCCGCACAAACACTGAACACGGCTATCCATAGTATAAAGTGCCTGTTCTCTCCAAGGACAATCCTCATAATGCTCATGCATACAAAGAGATAATGTCTTTGAAGCTATGTCATAAATTTGGCAGTGAAGCGGATTTACGATAGTATGGTTATTCCTATTTAACGGATAATGCTGACGGCGTATTCCAGCATAGCTTACGCCACCTGTTTTAGAGTAAATATGTAAACTTAAGTATCTGAGACCCAAACGGAAAAGCGGGTAGAAAAATTCATTCGTACCCTCTTTTGCGATATATCTAAAACAGAAACTGCGTTCACCTATTGATGTCCTTACACGACCGTCATCCAAATGCTCACCAAAGCCGATAAGCACTTCGGTACCCTTTGGTAAATCGAGGCAAAAATCTAACAGACCTGCAGATTCGTCACAATCATACAAAAGCCAAATTCCGTCTGCATCATCGGTTATATCCCATTTTAACGGCTCTTTTTGGGTAAACAATTCGCTCTTTTCTTTTTTCAAAAGAGCGGCGTTCTGCATTCTTACTGCCTTAGTTGCACTTTTATCAAAATCAGTAAAAACACCAAAATCAACAAGTTTTCCCGAAACCTCATTTTCGGTTATAAGTTTTTTAACCGGTCGAGGGGATAGATTTTTTTCCTTTTCTGCTAAAATACAGGGTTTAAAATCTCCAAGTGTAGCCGAAGCATCAAAATCAAGGGTGAAACCTAATTGGCGGTTTACCCTTTCGCATAACCCTAAAACTCTATTATCAATGGTGGATAAGCAGTCCACTCCTGATGAAAGCAGACACTCATCATTTGAAAAAACAGAAAAGATTATTCCGGGAACAAGCTTACTGCGAGTAGAGAAATCCTCCCCCGCAACATAGTGCCAAACGAGTAACTCGTTTTGACCGTCATTAATAAAATCTGTAATATCAAGTGTGTCGTAAACCTGCCAATCCTCATAATCATCATACTGACCCGCATCTACAAAAACGCCGTTTATATAAACGGCGTACTGTGAATGAGCGGCAATATAAAGGGTTGTCTTACCTTTTGACGCTAAAAAATCAGTTTTATAAATAAAGGCCTTATCCTTTATTTCTTGGAGATCAGAATCACAAATAATCCACTGAGCTAAAGCGAAAGGATTCATTTATTTTACCTCCTGTGACGGTGCTAAAAGCTGCTCAACATAGTTAGTATCGGTATTAATAATACGCACCCCTGCTCCGCATTTTATACGGCGATTAATTTCTCTGGCAGTAAAACGCCTGTCGGGGTTAGATATATCGTCTATATAAAGCCAATCATATTTTTCCCGTGCATTTATAACCTTTGCTAAAGCAAGAGGATACACAAGGTCACCTTTTGCCATATCGGTTATATCACAAAAATCATCAGCTCCTATTACCGAGCAGTCAACCTCTTTAAGCAAAGCTTCAACACTTACCACACCGATAAGCATACCCTTTTCCTTGTAATCAGAAATATCATTTTCGGTATGTACTATAAACTTCTTATTTACATTTTTATCGGGTGCAATTATTAAATAATCGGTGTTAACGGTTGCATATTTATCATCAGTCACACAAACAGAGCCCATAACTTCAAGGCGCTCTTTCAAAGCAGAAACAAAAGAACTTTCCTTTTCTGCCCCTAAAACAGTAATTACACCCTTTTTGAATTCAATATCATAAAAATAATCCATATTATTTACCTGCTTTATCCTATATTTGCATCCTTATAATAAAATGCACCTATATAATTATGGCCTTTACAGTCTGCACCCTTATAATCCTTATCAGCACACTGTTCAAAGTGCTTGCCCATTCGTAGAAGAGGCGAATTCCATTCGGGCAGAAAATCATCAGTGCGAAGTCTTGTAGCCGGAACCGCACCGTCTCCCTTTAATGCAGGGTTAAGGTTATATGCATTATTAATATCTGAAATATTATCATAATCGGGAAGATTTGGAAAATTATAAAAAAGATTATTTTCAAAGGTCAACTTGCCCGAATACTGAAAATCGTTCCAATTATTTGTGCTTTCAGAATAGAAAAGATTATTATAAAAGAATATATCACGAGGCGGACCCATAAGCATATAATCGCAAACTCTAAATAGCTGAAAACGCTTTTTGTTTGTTGTATACACAGTATTATTTACATAATAAATATTTCGCATTGTAGCCGAAATTGTAAAAATGGGGTCATCACGATTAGTAGCATCGTTAACACTTAAATTATTACGTATAATATTGTTATACATAGAGTCCTTATTGTTACAGCCGTTACAAATGAGCATAAAGCCGCCCTCATTGTCATGGCTGTAGTTATACTGATAAATATTATCAATATTGCATTGGTCTATATCAAAACCTTCACCGTCGCCGCCGTATTCATGACCTGTAAAAGCAGCCTCATTATACTGAACGAGCGCTCCTGTGCAGTTCATTGTCCAGATAGCAACATTACTGTTGCCAACCCTTGACATACAGTTGGCATAAAAACAACGGTTATACTCCAAAACAGCATTCTCACAGCCAACGCATACAATTCCGTCACCGTGAGGATGGTCAAGATAATTATAGGCAATATAAACATTTTTATGGGGATACCAAGGCTCATCCATACCGTCTGCCTTATTTGCCATCCATTTAAGTGTGTTTTTAAAGCGGTTATTCCATTGACCGCCAAGCCAAATGCCTGTACGGTTAACATTTTCTAAAATATTATTTTCAATTCTTAAATTTTCATACCAAGTGGGCTCTTCCCTATTGGTTTCAACCGATATGCCGCCCGCATGATGATGCCAAGGGGTTTGCGGTGCGCGGTCACGAGGACCTAAATCGTTTATTGTCCAGATATCGTGAATAAAACATCCCGAAACCGATACATCTCTCGTAGCGCCGTGAACCTTGCTTTTTAGCATTATTCCGTACATACCCTTGGGGTTTGAAATTTCAAGGTCCTCAATTTTTACATATTCGCCAAAAACCGCAACCGAAAACTCAGAACCGTCATCAGTAATAATTGCCGGTTTTTTTAGTCCGTCACCATAAGCGGTGACAACAATCGGTTCAAATTCTTTACCGCTATCCTTAATTACAAGGTGGTCAGAAAAAACACTATCCCTTTTAATTAAAATTTTATCCCCTGCACACAAAGAAATTTCATTGATTTTTTCAAAGTTCCTAAATGCCTTAGAGGGACTTAATCCATCATTAACATTATTTCCGTTTAAAGAATCTACAAAATAAACCGACATTTTTTAAACCTCCGATTTCGAGATTAACGGCAAGTAATTTTTCACTCATAACTAGGATGAAAAATTCTTATCATATATTAACCTACAATACCCGAATTTTCAACACTTTCTACAAAATATTTTTGTAAAAGTAAAAATATAATTATAAGCGGCAAAAGTATAAGTAACACGGCTGTTCCCTTAAATGCCGCCTGAATAGTGGTATTATAAAAATTATAATCCGCAAAGTTAGGATTTATAGCGGTGGCATTTTCTAAGGAAATTCCCGTATAGGACATAGAAAGGGTCTGTTCTCTTAGATATATTTCTGAGAAAAACAGGTCATTCCATTGCCATACAAACGAGAAAAGCGCAACAGTTATTGCAGCGTTCATAGCACCGGGTACCATTATAGTTATAAAGGTGCGTATCGGACCTGCACCGTCAACAACAGCGGCTTCTTCGGTTTCAATTGGCATATTGATAAATGTTTGACGGAATATGTAAATATAAAGTCCGCATTTTATGCCGTTAGCAGTTGCCGCCAACAAAAATATAGGCAACGATGTTTCGAGCATATTAAGGGGCTTACCCGAAATAAGCTCAATTATTCCAAAGATGTCAAATTCCCTGAAATTAAGATATTCAGGCAATACAATCAGTTGTGGCGGAACTAATAGTGAAAAAATAACTCCACCAAACAAAATGTTTTTACCCGGAAATTTAAATCTGGAAAAACCGTATCCAGCCATCATACAGGAAACTAACTGAAGGATAGTTACAAGCAAGGAAATCCATAAACTGTTCCAAAGTCCTTCACCGTAATTTAAAGATTTAAACATTGCCTTTATCGTATCAAGCGTAAAGGTTTTCGGTATCCATACAACCGAGTTATCATACAAATCCTCTGCCGCCATAAAGGCACGTGAAAGCATCATAATGAGGGGATATAAAATAGTATATGCAAATCCGATGCAAAGTACTGTTCTTACAACTGCAACAGATATCTTTGATGCCCGTTTGCGCGCATACTGAGTTCTTTCAAGTACAGATTCAAACTGCATAAGCCTTATCTCCCTTCATTAAGATATACAATACGTTTATTAACTAACCAAAGCACCAATGCTACTATAGCACCTAAAATCGCAAAGAAAATCCAAGCCATAGATGCTGAAAGACCGAACTTTGTATTGGTAAAGCCTATCTCATATATGTAGTTAAGCAAGGTATTATCCTCAGCAGCAAAGCTATCTACAATAGTATAAATAGTATTTACTATAATCATAGGCGATACCATAGGAAGTGTAATTTTCCAAAAGCTATCCCAAGCCGAGCAACCCTCAACATGAGCCGCTTCATATAATGATGGCGGCACTGCCTTAAGACCCGAAAGGAAAATAAAGGTCTGTACTCCTGATTTGCTCATAAGCGTATAAATACGCTCAATCGGTATAGTAAGGTATTCAAGTACTGCTTCGGGAAGTCCCGCACTGCCCATAAAGGATATAAGACCTCCACTAGTAAAATCACCCAACATACCCGTACTTTCGGATTGCATCATTTCGACTGCAACGCCCTGTATTTCCATAAGTTGTGTTTGATAAAGGGCAAAAACACCGTTTCCCAAAACAACCGGAAGGAAAAATACCACCTTCATAATGGTGTTTCCTTTAAAATCCTGATTAAGAATCAATGAGAAAAAGAAGCTACATATTAGAATAAGCGGTACATTTATTGCAAGGTCTAAAAGACATTCCAACAAATATGGCAAAAACTTTTCATCACCTGTAAGGGCATATTTAAAGTTTTCGATTCCTAAAAATGTATAGTTGAGTTTACCTGCCTCAGAAATAACATCATTAAAGCTCATTATAAGAGAGCTTATAATAGGAACCAAAAAGAAAAATACAAAGCCTATAAGCCAAGGAGTAATAAAGCCGTAACCGTAAAGTGCTCTTTTGTATTTATATGGTAGTTTTTTCACAGCTTCATCTCCTAACCTATAATAATAAAATCTTTTGGCGAAATTTTGCCGTACTGACAGGTATATTCGGCATCCGAATAATTAACAACCGTTTTAACCGCATTTGAATATTCCGTTAAATAAACCGATTCAGCAAGCTTTTGGTGTTTTGTTATCTGAGCCTTTGAAACCTTAGAATAAAGCTTATCAATGCTCTTATAATTTTCAATTAATGCTTCCTTATTCTGACTGAAATCTGCAGAATAAAGCCATGTGTAATCAGAATTTTTAATCTTCTCCTGATTTCTGTATACCAAAGTATATTTAGGAAGCGCACCGTATTCAACAGAGCGTAAAAACTCTGTCTTGCTATCAGAGGAAAGATTTATAGACTGACCTGTATAATTTACACATCCATGATAAACCATTGAATAGAAAGGTACACCCTCAGTGAAGCTGTACTGGCTTGACCACAAAGGTGCCTCTGTAACTATTGAAGCATAGTTTATGTTTTTGGCGTTAGCGCTGTTTAGCATAAGCGCATACTCCGAGGACAAACCTTTTATCATATCCGAAGTATAGTTAGAAGCACTTTGTCTGTCATAGGATGCGTTTGGCGTAAAGTCACTGCTAACGCTCTTCGCCATATCGGCAATACTAGCACCCTTAAATCCGAAGTTAGCAAGATGCTTCTTGGTCTGATTATTAATTTTTTCTAACTTTCCTATAGCAGTAAGATAATAAAGATTATCGCTTATCTGCTGATTTTTCTCTAAAGTTGCCTGATTTATTACTTCGCGGCTTACCGCTTTTGAATCCATACTCTTAATTGCATAACCGTTTTTAGTAATTATTCCGTTGCTTTGAGAGAATGTAAGGTATTCAAAATCAGGATAAACGGTAAAATTCATTTCATTAGACTTTGAAACTAAATTTTTAAGACCTTTTTTGCCGCCTAACTCACCTATGATTTTAATCTTGTTAAGCAGTAAATTTTGAAGTCCGTCACCGTTATAGGCGGTAAGTCTAATCTTGATGTTTTTAACACCGCCCGAAGCTAAGGCTTCTACCATTTTAACATTATCGCCGTATTCTGTAAGGGCGGTAATTCCCTTATACTTAAAACCTGCAAAGGATTTATCGGTAAGTATTCCCCCTATTGTTTCCAAAACAAAGGGTGAATCCTTATCAATTTCCTTTTCCTTTAACTGATTCGTAGTGATAAGATAATTTCTATAGCTTTGTGCCATAAAACCGTAATCGTTTTTATTCTTTTCAAGGAAAATATATCTTACACTGTATTTACCGTTATAATTTTCTTCTTGGAAATTATAATAGTTAAAAGTATCAGAGCCTTTTTGATTACCGAGTGCTACCGACTCGGTTTTAAGGAAATTAACCCTACTGTAAACCTTATTGTATTCATCGGTAGAACCGCTGTTATAGGCAAAAATATCAGCTAAGGCATCGCCGTCTTCAATAACCGCTAAGAAACCGCCGTCGGAATAATTAGCACCGAAAACAGGCAATAAGGCAGTCTGTTTATTTGCCGCCGAAACCTTTTGTCTTAATGCCATGTCCTCGCCATAAACTACAGCTTCATAATGTTGTGCGCCGCTTTCTACGGTATCAAAGGGCATAATCGCACCACTGCCGTCAGGTAAAAGGAAATATCCGTTTTCATTAGCCTTTGCTGCACCAAAATACTGCAAAAACTCAATATAAACCAAAGGTTTACTCTTGGGATATTCTACCTTACTTAAATCAATACTTGCAACAAGACTATCCCCGTCCAATGTGAATGTAAGAGGAACTTTAAAGAAGATTTTTTCATCTTCCTTAACAGAAACATTGTTTTCAGCGTTATCAATTTCTAAATCCTTAGCGGTATAACCTAAATCATTAAAAATTGCTACTAGTTCTGCGATTGCATTAGGATTTGTAATCTTTCGCCTTGACCAACTATCATAATCCTTAACATATCCGTAACGCCTTTTAAGAGTGCGTTTCTGAGAAGAGTCTGCCTTCTCGAGCAACGCTTCAAAGCGCTCGTTACTGATAATAGAGGGAGTCACCTCTAAACCAACAGTACGGTCACCGATACTGTAATTGAAGGTTATAGAATTATCAGTGTAAGTAACCTCAACCTGACTGAGTTCAACAGACTGTGTATAGCTGTCAACCGAGCCGGTCTTACCCTGTGTATCGGCGTAAACCATATTAAGAGCTGCCAAGTGTGTATTACCCTTTTGGGCAAGCTCATCCCTTGGATTAACACTGTAAAGCCTACCGCTGCGTCTGTCAAAAACCGACAGATTATAGGTTTTAGCGTCATAAAAAATCTGCAAATAATCGTTTTCGCAAACCTTTGTAAGCTTTTGGGCATTATTAAACTCAAGATTTCCTACACTACCTGCAGGTTTATATCCCGAAACTTCCAAGGTCTTATGAAAAACATAACTGTCTTTGCCGCCACAAGCAGTAAGGGAAAACAGTAGAATTACAATTGTAAATAAAGATAAAACTCTCTTAAACATCTATGTCACCTATGTACGCATTATTAACTCTTGGAATATCGAATAACCGAAGCCGAAAATTCTTGATATCATATCTAAAAACAGTAGTAAAAGGAAAATGATGATTGCCATTGCTATAATTGAAAGTAAAGAACTTGCAACCGTAACAGAGCCGCTGTAATTATGAATTTCCATAATGCCCACAAATAAAAGCAATACAACCCATACAACAGAAATTATGGAAAAAACATAAATATATGTCTGCTCATCGAGTGACAATACATTAGTAAGCACTGTTTTTATTACTCGTATAATAATTGCAGGAGTTAACGAATAACAGGACATCATAAAAATGTCAACAAATTTTCCTTCACCCTCCAAAAATGTTGTTATTGAAAGATTGGCGATAGAAAAAAGGAATATAGGTAATACTGCTACCGCAAAGAGAAATCCAATATCAGCAGTTTTACCAAGTGAAGAATCGAAGATAAATCCTACATTATATTCATCTATTAGCATTGTGACAAATTGCAGGAATATCAGTGAGAAGCAAACAGGCAATGAGCCACGCTTTTCCCTATTCATAACCCAAAAACCGTCAGCAGGATGAAGTATGACATAAAAAATAAATTTTATTTTATCTAGCATTTCTTAACCCTCTTTTTACGGTAAATTTTAAATCCAACAATAACTAAAATCACTACTAAAATAGTAGTTATTACATAAGAAAGATTTTCGGTATACCACTCACTGCGGTACTTTAAATAAGCCTTAGAATAATTTTTCTGGTCATTAGCAAGTTTAAAATATTCCATTGCCTCTTTATAATTTTTCTTTCTTATTTCTATCATTCCGATTTTTGAATACGCCAAATCAAAATTGGAATTGTATTTTAAGGTCTCATTCCAACATTCATAGCTTTCGTCATAAAGACCTGTTCTATATGTATTAAGTCCTTTAGTTACCGCTTTCATATATTCCGTAGGATATAGTGCGGTTATCATTGAGGCTTGTGAATCTACAACCAACAAATCTTCTCCAAATAAAAGCAATGAAGAAATGTACTTATATGTTCCGATTTGTCCTGTATAGCTACCGCCCATAACACAAAGAAGATTGCCGTCTTCATCGTATATGAAGATTCTGCTTCTTACAGAGTCTGCCGCATAATAAGCGTTGCTCTTATCTGCACAGACGGCAACAAACTGCGAATCCTTACCTATTTGGTCTCCCGAAACATCGGTACCTGCTAAGGCATTGCGGATTAAAACATCTGCTCCGCCGGGATTTAATCTTCGTATAGGTTCAGAAAGGGTATCAGAAAGTGATACTGTGTACATAAATTCCTCTGAATCAAGGAATATATTGGTATAACTTACGGGTACAAACTGAGAAAGCTTTGAAGTTTGCTCTTTTGAAAGTATCTTTTTCCAAAAAATCTCAAGCGGACTTGCTGTTACAGGAATACTGCCTACAAATCCTATAAAATTACCGTCCTCGTAAAACTGCATAATGCCTTCGTACACACCGTCAGACACAACGAAAATTCGGTTTGAGGAATCCACCACGATTTTCTGCGGTTTAAAGACAAAATCACTCGCCAAAACATCAGATTTCGGTGTGTCAATAATTTTTACAAGTTTATAATCTTTATCAAGGATTACTATTCTGTGATTTGCGGTATCAGCAATATAAATATTGCCATTACCGTCAACAAAAAGACCCTCAGGTGAATTAAAGGTGTCCGTAAACTTGCCGTTATCAAAACTGCTTAAAATCTTGATTACAGCAAATTTTTCATCAGTAATAATAATGTTGTTATTACCGGTGTTGACTATATATAGCCTATTATTATGCGACGCTATATGAGACGGATTTAAAAGCTCAGTACCCAAAGATTTTGAATCGACTACATAATGAGGTAAATAAGCGTCGGGACTTGATACTACCGTTGTTCCGCCGTTTATTTTACTGTATGTGTAACAGTCAGATACACCGCCTGACTGAACAAATCTTCTACCGTCTTTTTCTTTGGCAGCTACAGGAACAGATACACATACCCAAAGAGTAATAACTGCAATCAAAAAGCAGGCTAATTTTTTAAACATTCTATTCATATCAACCTACCCCTTAATTCCTGAAGAAGCCATTGTTTCAACCATCTGCTTCTGATTAAAAATAAACACCGTTGCGGGCACAATAAGCATAATAACACCCACAGCCTGACCTGCGCCGATACGTACAAGACCGCCTGTTGTAATCTGTGAAAGAGCGGCAGGAAGAGTTTTAAACTTCTCCGCATAAACATAGATATTATTGGGCTGTCCCCACATATTCTGTATCATAAGTATAATAAGTGTGAGCCAAGCGGGCTTTGCCATAGGCATAATAACCTTATAAAGAATTCCAATCTCTGAACAGCCGTCTATTTTAGCGGCCTCCATAAGACTTGTCGGAATGGTAGTCATATAATTGCGCAACAAGAAAAGACCTAGCGTATAGTATACATTAGGAAGAATCATAGCAGCATAGGAATTTATAAGACCGAGCTTTGATATTGTCATATAGTTTACAACATCAGTTACGGCAGGCACAAACATAAGAGAATACATTACAACTGTATTAATAAGATTTTTTCCTCTAAAAGTATGTTTAGCCAATGGATATGCTGCAAGAGAAACTACTATTATATGCAAAACTGTTGTTGCAATAGTTACAAAAAATGTATTGAAAATATATCTTGAAAATGGTATCCATGTTGATGACATAAGGCTGAACAGCACCTTATAGTTATCGAAAGTTGGGTTAATGGGTATCCATTTCGGCGGATAAATGTATAATTCGCTTATAGGCTTTAGAGAGTTTGAAATCAAAAGAAAAAGAGGAATTATACTGTATGCCGCTACTATGAAGATAAAAATTCCAACAGCTAAATTACCGCTCTTTGAACGGTTGATGGATTTGGTACGGTTGGAAAATAAGCGTTTTAAAAACTTTTTAAACTTTGTCAACTCGCTTACCTCCCTACCTTATCAAGCGCTTTTAATACTAGCTTATTCATACCAATCATCATCAAAAAGAGGATAACCGATATGGCACTTGCATAGCCGCGCTGATATCTTACTGAACTATAGTCATTAAGATGCTGAATGATGAGGTGTCCCGCATAGTTGGTACTGGGACTTCCAACTAAATTTTCTGAAATTGAAGCGTTGGCAAACATTGATGTAATCTGTAAAACCGCCGCTGTCATAAGGTTTGGTCCCATTGAGGGAATGGTGATATAAAACAATTCTTGGAAACGGTTTTTAACACCGTCTACCGCTGCTGCTTCGTAAAGTGTTCTATCCACTGCCGAAAATCCTGCACGCATAGCAAGGAAGCCTGTACCCATACTCATCCACAACTGAACAATTATGATTATCGGAAGAATATAGGCCTCTGTGGTGAGCCACTGAATAGGTTCGTTTACAAAACCGAAGCTTATTAAAAAGCTGTTTGCGTAGCCGTAAACGTCACCGTCAAAAATAAGCTTCCATACAATAAATGCTGTTCCCGAAAGGGTTGGCACATAGAAAATAAATGTAAGCAGTGCTCTTGCAAAATCGCTGTGCATATCATTTAAAATCCACGCAACAATAAAAGCCATAATAAATCCTAAAGGACCTGTTATAACAGCATAAACTAAAGTATTGCTCATAGATTTCATAAAGATATCATCGTGAACAAAAAGGTTTATATAATTCTGCCAACCTACAAACTGAGGTACTTCCAATACATTGTAGTTAGTAAAGCTAATTATAATGGTTGCGAAAACAGGAATTACTGTAAATACAGTAAAGAGCAAAAGGAACGGAGCCATCATTAAATATGATGTTGATTCTTGATTTAAAGCAAATCTTTTCTTTTTCAATTTTATTCCTCCGTTTCTAAATTAAATTCCTTGCGTTTAATTGTAATTTCTTCGTCTATATCGGCAGCAAAATCCAATATAGTTTCACGGGTGTTTTCTTTTTCGTTTACTACTGAACGAATTGCGTTGTCTATGCTTCTTGCAGTATAATATCCGCCTGCAACCTGAGGCACACCCATTACATTATCCCACTGATTTTCAATTACAGTTGAAATTCGCTTTGCCCAAGGAAGACGGGTAAATGCTTCTGTATTAGCAGTTGCCCACCTTGCCGAAGCACCTTGAAGTGCCTCAATTTCAATACCGTAATCAGCCTGTGTTTCTGCAGAGGTCCACCATTTAAGGAATTCCCATGAGGACGCCTTATCTTTTGAATTTGAGAAAATAAGACAACCTGAACCGCTGCTTGCCTGACTGCGATTTAAAGTTCCGTCCTCCATAACCATTGCGGGAATAGGAGCAATATCCCACTTACCCTCAATTTCAGGCGCACCAATCTGCAACTGATTATAGAATGTGTAATCAGATATTACTAATGGAGATTCACCCATACGGAAGCGAGTTAATATATTAGTTGTCTGCGGAATTTTGTATTTGGTATAAAGATTTACCCACTGAGTAAATGCATTAATTCCGTTTTCATCGCTTAATGCGGTAGACTTACCGTCTTTGGTATAAAGACTTGCCCCATTCTGATACAAAAGCATCATATAGATAGAATTAAGGCCGCTTGTACCTGCACCGCCACCAAAGGGAGTTGGCACAGATATTGAAAGATGATTAGTCTGTAATTTTGCAAGAGCTGAATAAAGGTCGTCCCAAGTATTAGGCACCTTTATCTTAAGGTCTTCTAAAATATCTGTTCTATAGAACATCATAGAGAAGGTTTGAGTTTCGGGCAAAGCATAAAGACCGCCCTCATACTTAAAGCTCTCATAAGCTGAAGGTTTAAAGCGTTTTAAAACTTCGTCTAAATCGGAAAAATTCTTAAGGTCATATACAGCGCCTCTCATAGCATATTCAACAGGAATATTCTGTCCCTGGAACATTGCCACATCAGGTCCAACCCCTGCGGCAACTGCACGCAAAAGAACGCCCATATTAACTAGTTCTATATTAACCTTTATATTCTTGTCGTTTGTAAAGGTACTGTCAATGAGTGATTTTAAAACTATTGACTGGTCGATACCAAGTCCTACCCAAAGGGTAATTTCTTTAGCTTCTTCGTCACCTGTTGCGGAATCGAGAACATCATAGTCCTTTGTAAAGGATATAATAAGGCGATAAATTTCATCAACCATCTTTTTAAAGAATCCGCTATCGGCTTTTGGAAGTTTTGTTTCTGACGGATAGAAACGAATACTGTCAAGAACAAGCGGTTGCTGTGCTGCCGAAGTAATCCAAGAACTAAAGGTCATAATGTTTGTATTAAAACTGTCAAGTCCCTCAGGAATTGTATTATCATCCTTTAAAAATCCTTCAAGTTGAAGAATAAGTCTATTCATAGAGGATGTTTCGGAGCCGCTGTATCCGAGTGCTTCTAGCTTCTTAACAACATCTTTTAGACCTTTGAGACAATCCTCTAAATCTTCTTTAGAGCCCGAAAGAGTGCTAAACAAGTTATAATCGCGCAAGGTATCAGGCATAGTACCAGTAACCATAACAATTCTTCTGTAAGCTGCGATGAGTTCTTGCTGTAATGCTTCCGAAATGCTTATAATTTCCGCCATTGATTCGGTTATTGAAACCTCAAGACGAAGAGTATGTTTTCCTTTTTCAAGGTACAAAAGGCATGGCTTATCGCCGCCTAAAACAACATTTTGCCAGTTTAGTGAATAATCAAATTCTATGTAATCAGCTTCTTTATAGGGCGATTTGCCGTCAATCAGCAATCGTCTTGTGCTGGAAAATCCTGATTTATAGTCTTGTTTTGCGTGGAAAGCAACATTATAAAGTCCACTTTCTTCCACAACAAAATCCCACTCTATCCACTGTGCCGCTTCTGTCCAACCGCTACCGCCTATGGCATTGAGCTTCTTTATAAGAGGGTTGTACGGCACTACTGAGGGGGAGCTTCTGTCCGCTAAGGGACGCAAGGTGCTTTTAGATGTATAGTTTGAGTTTTCTGCCTGAATAACAATGGGTTTTGTATCTGCTGATACTTCTTTATAACCCTTTTCTTTATATTCTTTTTCTACTTCACTGTAGGTTTTTCTTTCTTCTACAGGTGTTAAAATAATACTATTTATAGCCATTGGCTCTTGAATAGATTCAAATTTCAACTTGTGTACACCGGGTGTGAGTTCTAGGGTATATCCCCCTGCGTGATAGTCAGTAAGGCTATAGAATGGGGATATCTGAACAGACTCTTCCTCGGTTAGTTTAAGCGAATATTCGTTTCCGCTTTTATCATAATATGCTTCATGCTGATTTTTCCATTTGCGTCTAAAGTAAATGGCATTCATACCGTTAAAGGGGACTTTGCCGTCAAGATAAATTGTGCGCATAATGTCGAGTCCCTTGCCCGAAATATTTGCCCACTTGGCGGCGATATGATATACCGCCGCCTTTTCAACAGTAAATGTCCATTCAATGTAACCTTGGTCTTCGGTTACAACGAAATTTTCACCCTCAATTTCCTTAAGAGTGATGTTTTGATTGGTTGTATATTTTTTGGTAGCATCAATAACTATTGCGTCATCGCTGATTACCGCAGTATCTTCTGCTTGAGGTGATATTGGCTGTGCATATACATACACAGGCAAAGCCGTAAGGCACAATGCCACCGCCACAACAAAAGAAAATATTCTTTTAAACATACAACCATTCCTTTTTTATTTATTTAGAACTGTTTATCAAGCTCAGCCTTGATTACAGGCTCAACCGATGTAAGATGTGAACGAACATCCTCACCCTTGTAAATGGGACTATAAACCTTTTCTGCAATAATTTTTAGAATATCTGTCGTTGCCCAGTCGATAAGATTAACAGTTTCTTCTTTGTTTATAAAATCGAAAACAAATTCTGCCTGTGCTTCATCATAATAATGATTTGCCTGGTCAAGATACTCTTCAATAAATGTATCAAGTCTGCCTTCGTAATCGTCCTCGCGGTATGTACCCTCAATTTCAGGGTCATTTCTTTCAAGGTCGAAGGCTAACTGTAATAAATCTTCGGTCTTATACTGGCTATGAGTAGAAATAGAATAGCAATAGCAGTACTGACAGAGGTTTGTATAGGTCTTAACATCTTTACCAAGAGGCAACGGTACCATTTCGTAAGGAATACCTGTCTGCACAAGGTGTGAACCGTAATACTGCGGACCTATAAGCATTGCAGCAAAGCCGTTATTAAAGGTTTCAATACCGTTGTGTGAACCGTATGTGCCGTCAACTGCTTTATCGGTGTAAGCAAGCTTTCTTACAAATTCAAGGGCTTTTTTACCTTCGTCTGTAAAGATGTTACAAATAGCTGTTTTATTCTTTACATCAGAAGAAACAAGAGCTTTTCCGTTGGATGCCAAGATACCGTCTAAAAGGTTACTTCCTGCTACACCGTATACAGTTTTACCGCTCTTAATCTTAGTACAAGCCTTTGCAATTTTCTCAAAGCTATCCCAATTCCACTTGCCTGCATCATAAAGCTCGCGAGGGTCATCGCAATTGCTTTCTGCAAGTAGGTTTGTATTGTAATAAACAAAATAACCTGCATCATATTTTGTGGGATAGTAGGAATAATGCTTACCGTCTACATATTTTGTAGCAACATCGGTGAGCTTAAAGCGCTCGTTTGAAAAATCAATGTAATCGTCAACTGCTCTGAAGACGCCCTCATTATTAAGTGCTGAGAGTAAAAATGGAGTTGTTGTAAACACAAGGTCTGCCCAAGCTGTATTTGACATATGATTAAGGACAAGGTTTTTAATAAGGTCTTCTTCGCTTGTATACTTAATCCATTCAATCTTTACATTATATTTTTCTTCGATTACCTCTTTAATGGCAATTTCACGGTCATAGTTTGCAGTAAGACCGGGTTCGGGAAATGCAGGATATCTTGCAATTTTAACGGTTTTTCCGCCAAAATCCAAATCATCATTTATTTTGAATTTTAATCCCTCAAAGGTAATTTCATCAACACTGGCTGATGTGCCACCGCCTGAACCCTTACCGCCGCCTTTACCTCCGCAACCGCAGAAGGTAACGGTGAGGACAAGACACAAAACGATAACTGCTAATCTTTTTAATTTCATAATCATTTGCCTCCAATAGTGTTCTTACGCTTTTTGATTATTAAAACTGTTGCAACTGTAGCCCCTGCTATAACAACTACTGCACCTACACAGATAAGTACAATTGCTAAAACCGAAAGTCCACCCGAAGTTTTAAAGGGTACAAACTTTTTACGGTTTACTACCATTACATAGGTGCCCTTGCCCTTCGTCTCCTCCTGAGTATCGTTACTCGGTTGGTCGGTTGAAGGAGTTTCGTCATCAAGCAGATCGGTCTTTTGAGTAAATACATAATCGCCACCGCTTGATACTGTGTATATCAAATGTCCTGTAGCGGGTGCCATCATTCTGTCAATTAATTCAAACTGACCGCCGCTGAATTTGTAAAGCGCATATTTCTTACCTGCATCTTTCGGATTTATAATCATTGTAAGCTGAGCGCTCATAGTCCAATCGCCACCCTGAGCAAAGCTTACAGACTGGGCATCCTTGTCATACTTCTTCATAGAGCTTAACGCTGCATTGTTAGGTGCATTTAGCTTAATGTTAAAGTCCATCGGTTTCTTTACTTCGAGACCGTTAAAGGTAAGCTTATATTCAGTGGTTAAATCATTCCCCAAAACATTTACGGTAAGGCTCTTATCAACATCCTGAATTTTTTCGAATACCTTTTTAGGAATTACAGTATTGGAATTGAGCAAATCAACCTGAACCTCTGAGCCCTCTTCAGCATCATCAAGCATAAAGAGTATATCGTTTACATCAAGCTTACCGACATCTTTCTTGTTGTAGCTGAATTCAACCTTCGGTATACAGCGTGACCACTGATACCTTGCATTTTGACCGTTAATCAGCACCTTGATATATTTAGTGTTATCAGGTACGCTCTTTACATTAAGTCTGTACTTAACATAACCTGTTGTTTGATGCGAAATATCGTGCTCTTCTGTATATTCGAGCTTTGTGAAATCTTTACCGTTTGAAGATGCATAAATCTCGTACATATCACTTGTAGTCATATCTTCAACAGGCTCATAAACGGCATAAAGCGCAAAGCTCTTAAATCCTGCACACTTATAGATTATCTGTCCTGATGCATCGCCCGTAATGGTAGAGCGAACGATAGGTCCTCTAAATCCTGTCCAATCACTCTGTAAAGCTTTGGAATTATCCCAAAGCATATCAAAGTAACTATACAAGAACTTGCCTATTGTATCGCCGTTTTCGTAATCAACCTTAGCCACTGTGTCACCAGGATGTTTGAGTTCGTCAAGTGGCGGGTTGTATTTAATCGAAAAGCTTAAAGAGGCTTTACCTGCTTTGTTTTCAACCTCGATAACATACAAGCCTTCCTCTGTAAGAGGTGCGTCTGCTTCGGGAGTGTATTTTTCGCCGTCGAGTGTTATCAAACAAGTATCCTGATACTCTGTAGCGTATGTAACCTTACTTTCAGAGATATCTCCGTCAGCAAGCTGTTTGCCCTGTAAGGTGTATGCCTTTACTGTAGGTTGCGGACGGTTAAGGGTTACCGTAGCTTGATAATAACCGTTTTCATTTTCAGCAGAAACGGTATATTTACCGTTAAGGTCAACAACTACATCGTTATCCGAACTGTAGAGAACACCGTCTTTCAAGATTTCGGTAGTATCGGCATTGTAAGTTATTATTCTTACATTATCCTCTGTTACTTCTCCACTATCGAGATTATTACCGGAAGCATCCTTAATCTGAACAACAGGGATTTTCTTAGCGATATAGAAGCTTACACTAGCCGTACCGCTGTAATTGCAGGCAGTAACTGTATAATAGCCGTCCTCTTTAAGTACACCGTCAGCAGGCTTTTCGTAATCCTTGCCATCCTTTGTGATAAACCAATAATCCTCATCAGAAACTTTTAGTTTAACATCAGACTGCGCCACATCGTTATAAACTAATGCATCACCCTTGCAGTCAGCCTCAATTAAGGGCAAGGAAAGCTTTGAAAGCTCTAAAATTGCAAGCATTGAGCCCTTCCATAGCTCATTTGCAGGAGCCTTCGGATTAAACTTAATCTTAACTATTGTTCCTGCTCCGCCAAGATAGTAAACTGCATTACAGATATCTACACCCGGCGCGCCCACTACAGGCTCTGTTGTAAGAGAAGTAGGCTTAACGAGTGTGTATTCGCCGTCAAAGCTATCTGCTGTGTATACTGAAAAATAAGCGTCAGTTGGATAGCCTGACATTCTAGCTCTTGTATGCTTTAAGCTGATACCGCTGTATTTATTGCCGTTTTCGTCGCTATTTACAAAGTAGAAATAACCGTCCTTAGTATATCCCTTTGAGTCACTTCCGACGCCGATTTTTGTCTGTCCTGAAGTAAGACCCCACCAAGTATTTGTTTCCTCATCATAGTTTCTAACAATCGCAGTATCATTAACAATTATGTGAGAGTCACCCTTGGTAAATCCATCAGGGGCGCCTTTAGGCTGTTCTGCTAAGAGGCGGTTAAGCTCTTCATTAGCACTTGTTACACCCTCAGTGAACACATAGGTATCGGTTTTAGTAGAAGCAAGTGAACTATCAATGGTGAATTTAAGTGTACTTGTACCCTTTACATTTTGTGCAACGACCTCATAATTACCGTTTTCAGTAAGAACATCGCCGTTTGCAAACGGAATTTCATTACCGTCCTTTTTAACAGTAAAGGTACCTGATAAATCCGCATCTACATCTACAAAGTCTATTTTTACCTTTGAAGGAACAGTTGCACCATCTGTTACAGGATTTATAAATCCGCCAACCGATGCCTCAAAGCGAGCATCAATTTCAGGAAGCAAAACATAGGTTGTATATTTTGCTCTGATGATTCCCGAATATAGACCGTTGTGTTTTGTATCGTCGGTTATAAGTGATAAGAACTTAATATATTTTGTTCCGTCGGGAATTTCGTCAATTATAAGTTCTCTCGAAATTGCAGAGCCGTTTAGACCATCGGTTGTTACATTTCCTAATTTGAAATTAGCCTTGCTCCATATAGCTCCATCCTCGGAGGTATAGAAGCTGTAGGTTCTTTCATAAAAATCTCCAACAGCAATAGATGTGGTGTTGAGAGTTTCAACAGTAAATGTTCCAAAGCCTATATCACTGTACCACACAGCCTCTGCACCCGGCTCATCGGTACCGTGATTATACGGGAACATAAGATATTTATCAGCAGGAAGTAAATGGGAAATATTATATGAACCTGCCTTTACAATGTCCATAATAATCTTGCTTGTGGCACCTGCATAATCGGTCCTTGAAATTGCCATTGATTTTCCGTTATTGTAAATATCGTCAACAATTGTTTTGGTTACAACTGTATCTGCTGTTGCCTCTTTATTAAGCTTAAAGGTAAAATCAACACTTCCTGCATAATTCTTAGCAGTAAAACTGTATTCGCCGTTTTCTGTAAAGAAATAAGCATTCTCTCCGGCATTATAATAATTGCCTTTATTAACCTTTACACCGTTTTTCTTTACGGTCACCTCAGCACCAACATCGGCACCCATATTAGCAACTTCAATTTTTACATCTCTTGTAGCTCTGCCGCCCGATTTAAGCGGATTAGCATAAACTCCGTAATAATTCTTGTAGGTTGCCTCAATTTCGGGCTCAGGAAGAAGCTCTTTATATCCACATTCAGCATGAATTATTCCGTGTACCCAAGCGCTACTTCCCTTATATGTAGAGGTAAGTCTTATAAAGTTTGTACCTTCGGGAATATCGGTAGCATAAAGTTTATAAGAAACACGCGAGGTGTAATTCACCCTGTATGACGGATCCTTATTCACTGTAAGCGGAGTCCAATTAGTACCGTCACTTGATGCTTCAAAAACATAGTATGTTAAAAGCTGTGTATCGGTAATAGTATTAGCGTTGAAGGTATGTACCGAAAACGAGGATATGTTTTCCATATTCCAAACCATTTGCGCTCCGTTGTAATAGGGTATGTAGGAATATTTACTACTCGAAAGCCCTGTGATGTTAGAGGCAAGCGGATTCATAGAAAAGGAGTTTTTGCTTGTACCTGTAATATTCTGATTGAATATATCGAAAACCTTGGTTTTCTCCATATAAAAATCATCGGCAACTGTATTTATCGTGACGCATACTGCAGACACAACAATCAACACGGCAAGCAACAATGATATAACCCTTTTTGATAGGTTTAATTTTTTCATATATCTACCTCTCGTAACTGATGTGCTGCACTATTTCAAAATAGCACCCATTAATTTATTGTTTACCTTGTTGCCCAAAAGGTCTTTGCCGCCGTTATTCTTAATTGCTATACCTGAGGTAAGCGCATAAGAACCTGATTTAAGCTTATATTTTGCAGCTAGTGCCTTAAGACCGTTACCTGTAGCGCCTACAGATACAAATTTGGGATCCTCTGTAAATACTCCGTTAACCTTAATTCTTGAATCTGACGGAGCTTCAATGTTATAGAATACATTGTTATTAAAGGTTGCGCTCTTGAGTCTGTCTATACCGAATGTAACATTTACACCCTTCTTAGCATAGAAAATATTATTTGTGAATACGGTATTTGTGGAATCATCCGGTCCTTTGTCATAATTAGCAAAGTTCACAAGCTTAACATCTTCGTCACCGCAATAGATGGTGTTGTTGTAAATGTAGGAATCGTAACAGCTTGATGTAATATCAAATACGCTTCTGCCCTTAATAGCATCGTTTATAGAAAGATTGTATCTTACGATTGTGCCTTTTGTAGCAACAGCGGGACCTCTTTTTGAGTCGGTTGCATCGTAAGAGCAAAGAAGCATAAAGCCGCCTTCGTTATCATGGCTATAGTTGTATTGGAAAATATTGTTGTTGCAAGCAAGGTCTGCGTCGAATGCCTGGAGGTCTCCTCCGCCGTTTTTACCGTCGTTGCCATAAACTTCGTTATATTGGAATATGCAGTCATCACTGGAGTGACACCAAATAGATGCCCATGCGAATTTACCCATATTCTTAAAGAGTGCAGAATTTGAAACTACATTCTTTTCAACGAGAGCACCGTCGCAACCGTAAATAAATATACCGTCGCCGCCGATTTCGTTAAGCTTGTTGTTTCTGATTACAACATTTTTAATAGGATATCTCTCGCCCTTGGCAACATTATTCTTGTTACCCCACTGCTGAGTTAAATCTCTTGAAGACCAATCGGTAATAACTGTAATACCGCAACGAGCAACATGGTCAAAGGTATTATCTTCAATTTTAACGCCATCAAACCAAGAAGGAAGTCTGCCGCCTGCGCTAATGTAAATACCGCAAGCATCCTTATCAGTACTTGTGAAGTTTACATTGATGTCTGCAAAATCGCACTTTGTAACTACAATACCTCTGGTAGCACCAGGCTTACAAACGCTTACGTCAACGCCGCGCTTACCTGTTTTGTTGGTTATTTTAAGACCTGTAACAGTAACATAGTCACCGTTTACCGAAACTGCAGAACCGCCTCTTGCATTAATAACGGGCTTTGCGCCACTTCCGTATGAAGAAACTGTAATGGGTTTTATAGCAGTACCGCTTCCCTTAACAGACAGTGAGCCTGAGAAGCTGCATCCGCTCTTAAGTAAAATCTTACTTCCCGGAGCATAGGTTTTCTGAGAAGCCGCATAAAGAGACTTAAGAGGCTTGCTCTCACTTGTACCTGCGTTTGTATCTTTACCCGACTTACTGTCTACATAAATGGTCTTGGCCTTTGAGATACCGGGAGCATAAGCGCCAAGCTCATCAAGAAGCTTTTCGGTTACACCGTTTATCTGAACAAAGTTTAAGTTGGGGTCGTAAACATTCTTACCGCCCTTGGGCAAGGTGATTTTAAGATACTGATTATCAGTGTCAATACCGCCGAAGTATGCAACCTGTCTTACCCAACTGTTTCCGTTAAAGTTGGAATATGCTGTGCTTGTGGCGGTAACATTTGTCCATGCTTTACCGTCCTTAGAAACGCTGAAAATGGGAGTAATAGCATTTCTATCACCTACACTGTAGCTGTACTGAACGATAAATTCGCCTATATGGTCAACCTTATATGTTGCATAAGCCGAATCAAAGGTTTCGCGGCGCATACGGAAATCGTCTTCCAAAACATCTGCGTGGAGCGATTCAATATACATATTATCATGCGCAAACATATGGTCATAACCGTCGTTACCCATATAGTCGGTAACGGTTTGGAATTTTGATGTGTCAACTGCAGGAGTTTCAGTTGTATCGTCAGGAGTGCTGTTGATATCTGCTTCACCCATCTGAGAAATGACTGAGTCATCGGTAAGCTCGGTCCAATTTCCGTTTTCGTCTATATAGTAATATTCCTTTTCAGTGATCCACTCACCGCTTGCAGTTGGATTCTTTTTGCCGCATCCCACAAAAGCAAAAAGCATTAAAACCGCAAGTAAAAGGGCTAAAATTCGTCTTCCTTGTTTCATAAATTTACCTCGTAAAATACAAATTGCATTAAAAAAACACAATTTTAAAAAGTTTTTATTAAGACCCAATGCCACTTTTAAAAAGTGGCATTGGTAATGTTTAATTATTTAGAATATGTATAGCCTACGCCTATAACACTACCCTTTTCCCAACTGCCGTTTCCATTAGCCTTTGTGAGTTTAACATACTTTGTACCTTCGGGTAGATTTGATACCATCAAGCGACACTTCTGATGAGAACCGCCTGCTGAATAGGTTACGGTGTATGTAAGGTCAGTCCATGTAGCATTATCGGAAGAAGCCTGTAAGATATAATAATTGTTTATATTAGCTTTGCCTGACTCAGAAATAAATCCATCAATCCAGAAGCTCTGCATATTGTCCTGAGCCCAAGTAACATGCTTACCGTCTGCAGTAGAAAGAAGATAATATCCTGCTGTACCTACAACAGAAGCGGCAAGGCCTGTAGCACCGGAACGAGAATAGGTGCACTCAAGAGCGCCGTGATTTCCTGTTGTTAAAATATCGTGATATACAACAACTTCACTATAATCAAGCGCACCGATTAAATTGCCATCATATTCATTACCTGCATAATCAACGGCTGTAAATCCGCTGTAAACTGTGGACATATCATAACCGTCTGTAAGAAGTATGCTTTCCTGCACAGGCATAAATGTGTTGCATACAGAATCAATTCCGTTAGTGATTGTAGTGTTGTTAATAAATTCTTCAACACCTTTGAGGAGTATATCAGTAGTAGTGATATTATCAATATCTTCTGCAGTCCACTTATTGTCATAAGCAGTATCCCAAGGAAGATTATCTACACTGCGGAATACGTTATTATAGAATTTAACGGTAAGAAGACCTTCAAGATTCCAGTCACCACCGTAGGTAATTGCAGAGGTATCGCTGTTTGCACCGTAGAAGAGGTTGTTATAGAATTCAACATTTGCAGGTGCTACATATTCACCGTCATTGCAGTAATCAGCGATAGTGAAGAGACGGTCGGTATCCTTAGCAATTATTGTATTGTTATGGATAAGTACACCGTCAATACCTGCTGACAAGTCAATAGAGCTTCTAGCATCGGCTAAACCGTCATTTACAGAAATGTTATAACGGATAACGCTGTTTGTTACCGTAGAGCCTTCTGTATTATTAGTTCCGCATACAATAACAGATGCGCCTGCGTTATCGTGTGTATAGTTGTACTGAACTATACAGCCGTCACAAGCAAGGTCGATATCAAAGGCATTTAAGTCATTGCCATGATTTTCACCTGTTGTTCCGTAAACCTCATTATACTGCATAACACAGCCAATTGATGAATGACACCAAATATTTGCAAATGATTTCTCTGATCCAAGATCGAGCATAAGGTGAGAATTAGAAACTACGTTGTATTCAATAAGAGCATCCTTTGTACCGATAAGCATAATAGCGTCGCCGCCGTTATTGTTTATAGTATTGCCCTTAACTAAAATGTTTTCTGCAAGGTAAGCACTACCGTCACCGTAAGTAAGGTTGCGGTTGCCCCAAGTCTGACTCTTATCAATAGCAGTCCACTCACTATTGAAGAAGACTGCAGTTCTTGCTACAGCTTCAAAGGAGTTGTTTTGAACTGTTACACCGTCAAACCAAGCGGGAGTTGCACCCTTTGCTACAAAGTGAATAGCACCTGTGTCGTCCTCTGTTGCCATTGTTGTATGATTAATATCATAGAAATAGCAGTTTTCTACCTTTATTCCTTTGGTAGCGCCTGCTTCATAAGCATAGAAATCTAAAGCGGAATATCCGTTTTCGTCGGTAAACGCAAGATTAGAAATCTCAACATACTCACCTGTTACAAAAAGACCGCAGCCTGTCATATAGCTATCGCCTGCAAAGTTTGTGATAACAGGCTTATCTCCCTCACCGTAAGAGGTAATCTTAATGGGAGCATTTTCAGTACCCGAAGCTGTAAGTACAGCACCGCCGTCGAATGTGTCGCCACTGTTAAGAGCAATTGTGTCACCTGGAACAAGAGCCATAGATGTTGCAGCAGAAAGTGTAGCTTTAGGAGTATCAACGGTTAAGCCGTCGTTAGCGTCATTACCGTCATTGCTTACATAAATAGTAGCTGCATCGCGAAGTGCGAAGTTCTGTGCACCTGCTGCAGATAAAGCATCGCTGTCTAATCCGTTAATATAAACCTTATTGATAGCAAAATTATATGTATCGGGTAAAACAATCTTTAAATATTTACCGCTTAAATCATCATAGTACTTTGTACCTGAAATCCAATCGCCCGTATATTCAGGCTTTGTGGTAACAGTTGCTGCCTCAACCTGCGTCCAAACTGACTGGTCATCAGATACATAAACTGTCATATCGACAGCTAAATCCTCTTCCCTGTCAAAACCGATTACAGCTTCATCAAGACCTGTTTTAGCATAGTAAATAATATTACTTTCTGTACCTAAAGTGTGCACACGATAACGGGTTGTATCGCTAAAACTAGCATTGTTATCGTTCTTATATATGTTGGATGCCGAGCTGTAAAGCTCGGCATCGTTTGTACATTCATCAACTATTACTGTAGTTGGAGCACCTAAACCTACAAGGATGCGCTTAATTCTTATAAAGTCAATTATGTCTACCTTACCGTCTTCGGTTACGTCAACAGCATAATCGAACATATCATATCCGCCGATTGAACCTATTAACCATTTCTTCATAAGAATAAGGTCGTAGGGGTCTACTTCGGTGCTATTATCAAGGTCACCTAATACACCTGATACCTTTTCTATTTCAACTTCAGCAAGCCAAAGGGTAGCAGGTACCTCTGCAGTAACAGTACCAAAGCCGAAGGAATCATAGGTTGTGGGAGTATAATAGAAATACTGCTCTACCCATTCATCCCAAGTTTCACCGGATGCACCGTAACCATAACTGCCGTCCAAAGCATTATAAGTGTAAGCGTTAGCAATCCAACCCTCAGACTTATATGTAACCTTAATACGATAGGTTTCACCGGGAACAAGAGTAAATACAGGTATTCTTACGCGGTGATTTGCAGCGTAAGCAGAAAATGTAATTTTTGCAACAGTACCGTATTCCTCATCGGTTTCATAAGTAACATCTGTATTTGCAGGAGTCTGCTCGATAAGGTTCTGATTCTCAGCACCCTCAAAATCGTTTACATATTTATCAAGGTTATACTGTGAAGAAACATCTTCAATAATAACATTATCAATGTAAAGCTCAGCAGTACCGTAGTTTACCATAAACAAATGTGTAGAATTAGCCTGCGCTACAAAAACTGTAGTGTGAGTAGTCCAAGAATCAGACTGAGCTAAAGTAAGATTACTACCGTAGTTGTTCATAGTCTGCTCTACAGAGTACATATTGTTAGCCCAAGCGCCGTTGTTAGGAATAAATCTTACAGCGCCTGCGCCCTTATAATCATAGGAAAGCTTGTAAACATTACCTGCTACAAGAGCAGCATCTAATTTGCCGTTTGACTGACGGCTTGTAACATCACCAAGAGTAAAATCATAAGCAAGAGTATCACCTACAATAGCAAGAGAGGGAAGCTGTGAATTAAGTGCGTTTGCTGAAAAATCAATGTTATCAAAATCATAAGCCTGATATTCAGCAGTATTTGTGGTTGCCTTTACTTCCTTTAGGATAATGCTGGAAATCCAAAGCGCACCGCCTGTTGTGGAAGAGAAAATAACCTTTTGGTCAGCAGTTGCGTTTGTTGTAAAGGTAGTTGAATAAGTTACCCAAGCTGTTGAATCTAAAACCGGTGAAGTTATCTCAGCACCGTTTACACGAATACGGGTCCATGCACCGCCTGAGCCTACTGCTGCGGGAAGCTTATACTTTATTTGTAAAGAATATGTAGTATTTGCTTTGAGGTTATAAGGAATGAAAACCTCATTAGTGGAATTATAGCCTTTTGAGATATTTCCGATTGCGGCTACTGTTCCTTCGTCTGCATCCTGCTGATAAGTAACAGTTACATTACCCTTTGTGAGAACAGGAACTGTACCGGCAGTTGTTATATTTGATAAATCGGTAACTAAAGGAAGCTTATCGCTATCATAAGCGCCTTTTTCATAGATATGAATATTATCAAAATAGATTGTGTCTTTGGCGAGAACCATAAAGTTAATGCTGGCATTATCTGCACTACAATTATACTCTATTTCGAAGGTAAGCCAAGTATCAAGAGAACCACCTGCTTTAGTCTCAATGCTTGTGGTATTATTCTCGGAAAGATTGAACCAAGCATAAGCAGCTTCGGTTACACTTTCTGCAACGGCGCTTGATACATAGTATTCACCGCTGATGATGTATGTTTTGCCTGCAGCAAAGCCATAATCATTAAGGAACCATTTAACATTACTGTCACCTGACATATGGGCTAAACTATAGCCGCCTCTTGCAACATCTGAAGAAATTGCAAAGCCTGAGCCTGTAATGTTTGAAGGAACTGCACCTCCTTCAAAATCAATAAGTGCTTTAGCGGAAACGACAGAAGAATCTGCCGAAGCAATAACGCCTGCCGATAAAACGGTAGTAAGCATTAATGCTACCACTAATACCAAGGAAAGCATTTTTGAAAAAGCTGTATTAAAAGTCTTTTTCATAAGGAAATCCCCTTTCAAAAATAAAATATTTTTTAAACACAAACCCTTGTGTAATTCCACAACTAAATTTTAACATACAACAACGCCTAAAAACAGAATAAATTTCTTTGGAATGTATTAAAAATCAACACATTTAATAAAACTTTTGCCTGTTTTGTTGTAAATTTTTGTTATTTTGCTAAAGTTTCTCCTGATATTTCTTAGGCGTTATACCGTATTGCTTTTTAAAAACGGCTATAAAATATGACTTTGAATTAAAACCGCATTTTTCTGATATTTCACTCAAAGAAAAGCCGCCTTGTTTTAGCAGTCTTAAAGCGTGGTTTAGGCGAAGCTGTCTTATATACTCATTAAACCCTGTATTAAGTTTACGCTTGAATATAAGACCTAAATAATTTTGAGAAAGTCCAACCTCGTCAGCTAGTTTTGTAAGGGATAAATCAGGGTCGGCAAAATGTTCACTTAAATACATCAACGCTTTTTTAATATTGTGCATCGTTTCGCTATATGCCGTAGTCATAGAAACCTTTCCAAAAACAATAGACAGCAAAACATTAAGGATCGAATCTCTTACAACCTCAAAATCTTCGCCTTTTTTTAAATAACTGTTATGAAGAATTTCAAACAAGCTCTTTACCTGTATGAATTCTTCGTCGCTCAAAAAGAAATCGGTATCGTCATAGCAGCTTATAAGCTTATGGTGCATACGGGGTGAAATACACCGCTCACTAAAGGTCAAACTATAAAGACCTACCTGCTCTCCATCATTTAAATGAAGAAGATGACAGTCTAGCTTTTTAAGCAAGGTTATATAACCCTTTTTGACACGCAACTGACGGTCATTTATCTTATGCTCGGCTTCACCCTCACAGATAAGTTCAATTTCGTAATACTTATGATAATGGAGGGCTTCAACATAATCGACATTGTTGCTGATAATTCTATAATCGATAAAAAAATCATCCTTATCATAACTATGGGTCTGAGAACCCCAAGGTTTTTCATAAATTTCGGTTTTACTTGTATTTGCCGACATATTTACCCTCCTCAAATTTATTTTACGCATAATTTATGCTGTTATTTTACCTGAAAAAACACAACACCTTTTATTCGCCTATCATCTGTGAAATCAGTTCGTCAATCATCATAAGACATCTCGGAACATGGAAAGGACCTTTAAAAGTACTGCCCTTACTTGCAGGCTCGGTGGGCAAACCGTCGCGTCTTAAATATCCGTACCATTCGCCGTATTCCTTATCACAGAAATGCTTTATACAATACTCTCGTGCCTTTTCAAACCACTCAATATACTGTTCTTCGTCTGTTTGCTTATAAAGCATAAGAGAGGCTATCATAAGCTCATTATGGGGCCACCATAGCTTCATATCGTGCTCATAAGCTTCAGGGGGATTACCAAGGCAATCAATAAACATCAAAAGACCGCCGTAGGTGTTATCCCATCCGTTTTCGGCTGCGCACTTAAAAATTTGCTTTGCATTTTCGAGCATCTTATCGTCTGAGCGGTAAAGTGCCTCTTCAACAAGAAACCAACTACACTCAATGTCGTGACCGGGGTTTACAACTCTACCTGCAGTAAAATCTAACATTGCATCGCCGTTTGGAGCTACTGTTTCAAGTGTGCAATTAAGTTCGGGTTTGAAATGATATTTTATAATATCATCTGCACATTCTGCAGAATATTTATCATATTTTTCCCTATTTTCAGGGTCATATTTACGCATAATTGCAGTTGTATTAAGGAAAATCATCGGGTCAGCAAGAGAACGGCCTGTGCGTGTTTCGGGCTCGGTTTTAGGCCCTAAGCCTGTGGGGTCAGCAATAAGTCCGTTATTAAGAGCATAAAGCATATCATAATACTTTCTTGCGCGTTCAAGGTAAATCTTTTCACCCGTAGCAGCATAATACTCTACATTCGCAATTATGTAAAAAGACTCGCTAAAGTAATATCTTCTCTGTCTAAGTGGTTTACCGTCTGCCGTTACGGTAAAATACATTCTTCCGTCGGCATTAGGATTGATGCAGTGTTTTTCCATAAAGTCAAGACAGCTTTTTGATGCTGCCAACCACTCAGGCTTTGCACCGTACTGATTGCAAAGTCTTGCAAAAGTCCAAGCGCATCTGCCCTGCATCCATACACTCTTATCGGTAGAATAAACCTTACCAAAACGGTCAATACAGGTATAAACACCGCCATTTACATTGTCAATACCGTGTTTAAGCCAAAAATCAACACAAACATCAAGCTCTTCTTTAGCCCAAGTGCGTATTTCTTTTAAAAGTTTCTTGTTCATAACCTAGCCACCCCTTGATTACTTCAAATAATAGTCTTTGTAAAGATTGTTGAGATTACGTGCAGAGGGATAAATCGACTGCGGACTCAAAAAATGAGAAAACTCAAAGGTAATAATCTTCTCTGCATACTTCTCATGACGAGCCAAACGCTCTTTAAGGACAGAGAAAGGTATTGGGTAATACATACAACGAACATCGCGTTCAAAGGTTTCGGCATTAACCCAATGCTTTATATTGTACTTATCGCAAAGTAATTTTATTTTTCCGAAATAATCGTCCATAAGACATAAAGGCGCAGGACCGTCCTGAAAAGCACAGATATCGATATCTTTTCCTACTCTATCGAAAATTCTATCCCACTCTTCATAAGTTTCTGCCGGTGACATACCATCAGGATAATCAATGTTGCTCTTAAAGAAAGGACTGATTAAAACCTGTTTATCGGGAGTTTTATCCTTACAAAGTCCCGAAAGGCCCTTCATTACATCACATATATTAAGGCGGTCACAGTCAACCTCTTGCGGAATGTACCAACCCTTAAATGAAGGATAATGACCGTAACGCTCCCATACTTCATCAATAAAGTATTTGTTTTTGAAAATTTCGCTTCCTGCGTCACCGTTGTTCCAAGTGAGATTAGAAGTATAAAGGCCAAAGAAAACATCCATCTTTCTATCGGCTGCTTCCTTTAATATAAAACCTGCTAAATCATCGGTATGTAATGTGCCGAAGGTTTTTGACGGGAATATAGTTTTACCGCCAAATCCACCACGGATAAATACAAGAGTGTCAATACCGATTTCCTGCATATAATCCAAATCTTTTTTCCATTGTTCAAACGACCAGTTTGACGACGGAATGTCATAAGTAATCTCGTCAATAAATGTTCCTGTAATAGGTCCTGCTTTTTTCATTGTAATAATTCTCCCCTTGCAAATTTGCCTTGATAATTGATTTTTTTTATAACAAAATAAGAATTTGCATCATTTTACACAATAACACAAATACAACCATATGTTAAATTATAAGTTTTTATCAAATTAACATCAATACACACAGTTGAAATTTGATACGAAACAAAGAATTTTAATGTGTTTTTACATATTAAATTGATATGCACTTATCTTTATGCCTTTTTTCTCCTTCTTTCATTGATTTTTAAAAAGGTTTAAATACTGAAAATATAGAACGCAAAAATCATTACGATTTCTGCAAGCTATATTGCTTTGGCGATATTCCGAATTTCTGCTTGAAAGCGACACTGAAATAAGATGCAGTAGTATAACCTACCATATTACTCACCTCTTCAACCGAAAGCTTCTCTTCTCTTAAAAGCTCTGCCGCGTGTTCAAGGCGTATGTTGTTTCGGTATTCAAGCGGTGTATGCCCTACCACCTCAAAAAACTGTCTTAAAAAATGATATTTACTCATATTACACAAGGCGGCATAATCTGCTAATGTGTAATTACTGTTGTAATTCTTATTCATATGCTGCACAGCTAATGCTATGCGTTTAAAACCGTCTTTGGCCAGAGCGTTTGTATTCTCTGTTTCTCTTTCAAGTTTTGTAAGCAAATACAAAAATTTATAAATGCACAGCCTTTCATAAAGGTCTCTTTTTTCTAAGGTTTCGTCGATAATTTCTTCAAAAACATCGCATATCTGTCTTTTGGGAATTAATCGATAAATTTTTGAAGTATCAAGCCCGATATTTTCGGGCAACTGATTGCATTTAAAATGAAGATAATAAAATTCGGCATTTTTTGTACCGCTGCATATATGGTGCTGTTTTTCGTGAGGAGCGTACAAAACAAACGAACCCTCTTCAGCTACTAAAGTTTTATCAAAATAAAAGATTTCGGTTCCCTTGGCAATATAAAAAAGAAGCCAGTCATCGCGTCCGTTAGGGCGGTATATCTCTCGCCCAGGCTTTGCAAAAATATGACCGCAGCTAACAAGAGTTATCCCTAAAACCTCCTGCTTTTGGTCTGAATAAGCGCTGTAAATCATTTTATCACCGCAATTTTTTGAATATTTTTCTCAGTTTTTTGTATGGAATTATAAACATTATAGCACTAAAATAAAAATATGTCCATATTAAAAAGCAATAAGGAGTGTTAATATGCCAATCAAGGAAAAATCATTTAGAATAGGTTGCGGAAGATATCTGCAAGAGGGCGGAATTATCAATCAAATCGGCAATGAAGTTCTTCGTTTTGGAACTGCACCGCTTGTAGTTGGCGGAAAAACGGCTTTATCAATAAGCAAAGAAAAAATTGAGAAGAGTTTGACTTTAAACCTCAAAAACTATAAAATAATAGAGCACACATCAAGCTGCAACGCCGAAGATGCCATATCTTTAGCCGAATTTGCACAAAAAAACAATCTTGATGTAATAGTAGGTGTAGGCGGCGGCGTTTTAATGGACTTTGCAAAGCTTATAGGTCATTTTGCAAAGCTTCCTGTTATAAATGTTCCCACCTCATCAGCCACCTGTGCGGCATATACACCGCTTAGTGTTTGCTACACCCCTGACGGAAGAACTGTCGGCAGCCGTCACTATGAGTATGAAGTGAATGAAGTTATTGCCGACACCGAAATTATTTCTACCCAACCTAAAAGACTGTTACTTGCAGGTGTTTTTGATGCACTTGCAAAGTTTGTAGAAATTAAGCACCGTTTTAGTCCTGATATGAAGGAATATCCGTTAGGTCTTGATTGGGCATATTCCCTATCTGTTAAATCTTTTGAGCAGTTAAATGAAATTACCGAAACCTGCATTGAAGAAATAGAAAGCGGAAAACTTACCGACAACACCGAAAACCTTATATTCACAACAATTGCGGCAACAGGTGTTATAAGCGGTATTGCGCGCGGTTCAAATCAGACCGCACTTGCTCACAAATTTTACGAGGGCACGCGTGCAATGTTCTTTAAAGAAAGTAAAGAATATCTGCACGGTGAAATTGTCGGCGTTGGACTATTACTTCAGAACTTCTTTAATGGCGAAGAAGATAAAAATGAATTCATCATCAACTTAATGAAAAAGTACGGTATGCCTTGCAGTCTTTCGGATATCGGAATTGCCTTTAACGAGGATATTAAGGCTCAATATTACGAATACATAAAAAACAGCAGTGCTATAGATGAAGAAAGCTCTGAAGAACTCGAAAAACTAAATTCAGGTCTTGACTACTTGGGAGAACTTTGATTTTATGAAAGAAAAATCCGAAATTATAAGTCCCGAAAAGGTTTTCGGAAATATATATTTTGTCGGAACAAGAGAAGCATCCACCCACATTATTGATACAGGTGACGGTCTGATTTTAATTGACCCCGGCATGCCCGAAACTTTTAACACCGTTTTAGAAAACATACATACTTTAGGATTTAATATTAGTGATGTAAAGATTATTTTGCTTTCTCACGGGCATTATGACCACGCCGGTTCAGCAAAGCAAATGGCTGCAATATCAGGTGCTGACATATACATAGGCGCAGGCGACGTTAAAATGGTAAACGGCGAAGAGAATACTTCCCTTGCAGAGCTTTTTGGTGTAAATTTTACTGGTTTTTTTACTCCTGATGTTTTGCTTTATGATAATGACACTGTTTCTCTCGGAAACACAGATATACTTTGCCTTTCGACACCCGGGCATACAGACGGAACAATGTCATTTTTCTTTAATACTACAGATGGCAAAAATGTTTACCTTGCAGGTATGCACGGCGGCTCGGGGACCAACACCTTAACAGATGAATTTTTACAAAAGCACCGACTTCCCTTTTCAAACAGGAAAAAATTCATTGAAGGTATAAAAAAAGCCAAGGAACAAAGGGTTGAAATTTTTCTCGGAAACCATGTGGGAAATAACGATACCGAAGGAAAGCTGAAAAAGGTTTCAAACGGAGACGAAAATGCTTTTTATGCTCCTGAAGAATGGCAAACCTTTTTAGATAAACGCATAGAAAGGATAAAGGAAATTTCAATGAAAAAGCTAAATGAACTTTTCGCTAAAATTGACAGTTTAAACGAGGAGTTTATCTCCTTTTGGATTGATGTTGGAAATATTGAAAGTCCTACTGAATTTAAAGTAGGTGTTGATGCTGTGGGTAAATATTTTTGCGATTACGCCAAAGCCCAAGGCTTTGATACAGAGGTTTTCGAGCAATCTGTAGCAGGTAACTGCGTATGTATCACAATGAATTCTGACAGTAAAAATGAGCCGATAACGCTTTCAGGACATATTGACACTGTACACCCCGTCGGTTCTTTTGGAAGTCCTGCTGTAAAAACAGAGGGCGATTACCTCTATGGACCTGGTGTTACAGATTGTAAAGGCGGTACAGTTGCAGCACTTATGGCAATGACTGCACTAAAAGCGGTAGGATTTACCGAACGCCCCGTAAGACTTTTACTCCAAAGCGATGAAGAAAATAACAGTATGTCAAGCTCAAAAGAAACCATAAACTATATCTGCAACAAAGCCAAGAACTCCATAGCTTTTCTAAACTGCGAAAGTACAAGAGGTAATACTGCAGTTTTATGGCGAAAAGGTCTTAGCAGATATGAATTTGAAATTACAGGAAAATCTATTCACGCTTCTCGCTGTGCAGAGGGCGGAGCTAGTGCAATCCTTGAAGCTGCCCAAAAAATTATAGAACTCGAAAAATGGAAAGAAAAGGACGGTGTTACCTGTAATTGCGGTGTAATAAGCGGCGGCACAGCGGCAAATACCGTGCCCGAAAAATGTACATTTACCGCGGAAATCCGTTTCAATACTAATGCAGAGCTTGAATATGCCGAAAGTATAATCAAAAAGATTGCAGAAAAACAGTATATAGACGGAACTTCCTGTGAATTAAAAAAGATAGTAAGCCGTCCTGCAATGGAAAAGTGCGATAGAAATTTCGAACTGCTTAAAAAGATGAACGAAATCTATAAAAAATGCGGTTTACCCGAACTCACAGCAAGACAGAGTCTCGGCGGTTCGGATGCCGCCGAAGTAACTCAAAGCGGTATACCTTGTGTTGACTCCATAGGTGTTGCAGGAGATAAAATCCACACGCCTGACGAATACGCGCTGCTCTCATCTTTAAGTCAAGCTGCAAAGCGTATTGCCGCAGTATGTTTTTACATTTAAAAGTAAAATAGGATGCAAAAATTTGCATCCTATTTTTATAACTTAAAAATCTTAAATTTCTGTTTCTAATCCATCAAAAGCCACTTCTATATTATATTCTTTCATTTCCTTTGAAAGCTCTTCGTGTGGTTGATGTAATGTATAAGCCATATGACTTATCATAAAACGGTCTACAAAGGGTTCAAGGGTTAGCTTCATTTCCCTTACCATACGCAGATTATTATGTTCAAAAACACGGTAATCGCCTTCTTGATTTCCTATTGTACCGTCAAGCACAGCCAAATCAATATGCTTTTCCTTAATTGCCTTTACTTCACCATATAAAAGCCAAGCGCTATCAAGTCCGTAAAAAAGCTTTTTGCCGTCTTTTTCGATTATAAAATGCACAGCCTCGGTGCTTGTTCCGTGGTTTGCAGTATAAGCCGAAACTGTATAGTCACCGAGTTTTCTTTCCTCGCCTGCTTTAAAATCAATAAGCTCTGCACCGCTATTTTGAAGCGCTTTTAAAGTGTCCTCATTATAGTGGTCGCTATGCCTATGAGTTACAATTATGTACTTAATATCCTCGATATTTTTGCCGTATTGCGCCATAGCCTCCAAAACCTGAGGACCTGGGTCAATAAGTAAATTATTGTCTATTAAAACGGAAGAAAATCTACGGTATTCTCCACCCTTTTCTTCTTTTAAAACCCAATCTGCAGCGCCTGTGCCTAAAAAGAACACCTTCATTTTTATTTCCCTTTTCGTTTTTTTACATTGTACTCTCATCCAATAGAAAAATCAAGTGTTTTCTATGTAAAACAATATAAAAGACAGTGCATTTTGGCACTGCCTTTTATATTTTAACTAACTTTTAATTTTTTTAAGGGCGCATTTTTCAAGTCTTGATACCTGAGCCTGAGATATTCCGATTTCCTCTGAAACCTCCATCTGTGTCTTTCCGCACATAAACCTTAAAGAAAGGATTGTCTTTTCCCTATCAGACAGATTTTTTATCGCCTCTTTTAAGGCGATTTCACCGAGTAGATTATTATCGTCATTATTATCGCCTACTTGGTCGAGAACATAAATTGTATCACCGCCATCGGAATAAATGGGGTCATAAAGAGAAATCGGGTCAACAATGCTCTCGAGCGCTATTACAACATCAGCTCTGGGCAGTGATAGTTCTTCGGCTATCTCACTGACAGTAGGCTCTTTTTGATTTTTATTTATAAGTTTTTCTCTGACCTGCATAGCCCTATACGCCGTATCTTTTATTGAACGGCTCACTCGGATAGGATTATTATCCCTAAGATAGCGCCTTATTTCCCCAATAATCATCGGCACCGCGTAGGTGGAAAATTTTACATTATGACTTGCGTCAAAATTATCTATTGCTTTCATAAGGCCGATACAACCTATCTGAAAGAGGTCGTCCAAGTTTTCGCCTCTGCCTGTGAATTTCTGAATAACGCTTAAAACAAGCCTTAAATTTCCGTTAATGAGGGTTTCTCTAGCCTTTGCGTCTCCCTGTTTTGAAAGACGCAAAAGCTCTTCCTTTTCGCTCTCCTTTAAAAGAGGTAATTTCGATGTATCTACGCCGCAAATGCTTACTTTATTGTTATACATATTTTCCACCCTTTCATTAGCATTATTGCCACGAAAAGATACCGTTAAACCCATATTAAATTTTTTCTTTCGACAAAAAAGACTTGCATTTTCAAGGAGAAGTTGTTAGCGTTTTTTCAAATTTGTAAAAAATCACAAAATTTTCCATATTTATGCGAAAATGCGAGAAAAAACGAGAAAAAAAGAGTTTAATATAATTTTTTTATATTTTTAGGTGAAAAATATATTATTTTCGGAAATTATCCTTGACTTTTCGGCATTTTAGCGTTATATTTTCTTTATTATAAAATATATAAAATATTTAACGCATCTGTGTAGAGAGTAATCAAAAACAAACGGCCGTAGCGTCGGTAAAATTTTAGCTGAACGCTATGAAAAACCCTTTGTTCAGGGCCGT